>JBBARD010000005.1:16556-21869 GCA_040399965.1 Methylocystis sp.
GACCTACGTGAGCAAGCACAAAAGCCTTTCGGATTTCGCTGCCCGGAGATTCCGTTTCGCCGGCAGCGCGCTTCTGGAGTTGAACGATCCGTTTTTTGCACAGCTTGACAAGCTGCGCGCCGACCGCGCCGCAAAAGGCAAGAATTTCGTCAGCTTCGCTAATTACGATTATCTCGGCCTCGCCGGCCATCCGCAGATCAAGGCTGAGGCGAAGCGCGAGATCGACGACCTGGGCATTGGCGCGCTGGCGTCGCGTCTGGTCGGCGGCGAACGCTCGACCCACAAGATGTTCGAGGCGGAAATCGCCAGATTTGTCGGCATGGAAAGCGCATTGACGCTGGTGTCCGGTTATCTCGCCAACGTCACCACCATCGCCTGGTTGATGAACGGCAAGCGCGATGCGATTTTTATCGATGAACTGGCGCATAACAGCATCGTCTCCGGCACGGACGGGGCGGTGGCGGAGGTCATCAAGTTCCGTCACAACGATTTGGATCATCTCGAACATTTGCTTCAGCGCAAGCGCGAGGATTATCGCAATGTGATGATCGTCGTCGAAGGCGTCTACAGCATGGACGGCGACACGGCGGATCTGCCGCGCCTGCTCGAGATTCGCGACCGTCACGGGGTCTGGCTGCTGGTTGACGAAGCTCACTCGCTCGGCGTTCTCGGCAAGACCGGGCGCGGGCTCGCCGAACATCAGGGCGTCGACGCCTCGCGCATTGATCTTGTGGTCGGCACGCTGTCGAAATCGCTCGCCACTTGCGGCGGCTACGTCTGCGCCAAGAAAGGCGTGATCGACTGGTTGCGCTTCACCCTGCCGGGCTTCGTCTACAGCGTCGGTCTTTCGCCGGTGATACTCACGGCGGCGCGTACGGCGTTGCATCTGATGCAGCAGGAGACCTGGCGGATCGACAAGCTCGCCGCCAACGCCGAATTGTTCCGACAGGTGGCGCATGAGAATGGCTTCTCGACCGGGCCGGCGATCGGCCGCGGCGTCGTGCCCATTCTGTTCGACAGCGATATCGAGACCATGTGGGCGGCCCAGCATTTGCTGGAGGAAGGATATTATGTGCCGCCGGTGGTCCGCATTGGCGTGCCAAAGGACGGCCCTCGCCTGCGCTTCTTCTTCTCGGCCAATCATACCGAGGAGGAAATTCGTGGAGTGATCGCCTGTCTCAAGCGGATCCCGCCAGTGAGCGAGGAGGCTCAGCGGATTGTCGCCGAGGCTATGGCGGGTCTGACCAGCCGACGCGCGCCCGCCGCCCTGGAGAGCCCGGCCGCGTCATCATGACGCTTTCGCTCGCGACCCACGATCTTTAGGACTGACACAATGGCGCAGATCGAGATTGTGCCGGTCGAGGGCCTCTTCCGCTTTACGACCTTCTGCAAACTGCCCCGGCGACTGTATCGGGGCATGAGCGGTTACGCGCCGCCGCTCGATCTCGAACGCTGGACTCTCTTCGCCCATCGCCTGAATCCGCATTACAGACTGGTGGAAGAGCAGAAATTCCTGGCTCGCCGCAATGGCGAATGGGTCGGCAGGATCGCTGCGCAACTCTACAAGAACGTGATCCCTGTTGGCGCCAGCGCTGCGCAATTTGGCGCCCTCGACGCCATTGATGACATCGAAGTCGTGCGCGCCCTTGTCGCCGCGGCGGAGGACTGGCTGCGGGCCCGGGGCGCCGAACGAATGAGCGGCCCTTTCTCGCCCTCAGTCAACTCCGAATGCGGCCTGTTGGTCGAGGGGCAGGAGGCGACGCCGATGTTCCTGATGCCCTGGCATCCAGCCTATCTCGGGGGTCATCTCGACGCGTTGGGCTACGTCAAGGCGCGCGATCTGATCTCCTACCGATGGGACGAGAGCGACAGGAGGCCCGAAGAAAAACCGCGTTTTTCGCTCCGCAAGGAGTGGGCCGAGCGGCTCAGGGTGCGCACGCTCGACATGTCGCGTCTCAAGACCGTCGAGACGCCGGTCATGACGGACCTTTTCAATGACGCGTGGAGCGGCAACTGGGGCTATGTGCCTTTCACCAAAGAAGAATTTGACTCCACCGCCGACGGATTGAAATTCATCATGCCGCCGGATTACGGGCTCGTCGTCGAATTCGACGGGAAGCCGCAATCCTTCGTCGTCGCCTTGCCCAATTTTTGCGAGATTATCGCTGATCTCGATGGTCGACTGCTGCCCTTCGGCTGGGCGCGGCTGTGGTCGCGGATGCGCAATCACAAGTTTATGTCGGTGCGGATCGCCTTGCTGGGCACTCGCAAGGCTCTGCAAAACAGTGCCACCGGCGGGTTGATCCTGATGACGATTGTCGAGGAGGCCCGCCGCCGCGGCGCCAATACGCCGGGTCAGCACCTCGAGGCTGGCTGGGTGCTGGAGGACAACATGCCAATGCGCCGCCCGATTGAAATGTTCGGCGGCAAGGTCGATAAAATCCACAGGATCTACGAAAAGCGTCTGAGGACGCCAGATAGCGTCTCGTTGCGTGAAGGCGACCGCGTCGACGGAATCGCGGCATGACAGGATTCGGGCACATGAACGGCATTTCGGTCACATCTACTGGCGCGGATCGCTCGCATGTCGAGCGCCGCCGACAGATTCTCGAAAAATATCCGCAGGTTCGCGAATTGTTCGGCGCGGACCCGGTGACGTTCAGGATCACCGCTGGCATCTTTATCGGCCAGTTCCTGATCGCCGCTCTGATGGGCTTGCTTGGCCTCTCGTACTGGTGGCTGTCTCTGATGTTGGCGATCTGCGTCGGCGCTTTCGCCAATCACGCCAATTTCGTCATTATTCACGACGCCATTCATAATTGCGTCTTCGACAATCCACTGGCCAATAAATGGACCGCCATTCTCGCCGACCTGCCCAATGGCTTTCCGACCGCGATGGGTTTCCGCTGCTACCACATCAAGCATCATTCCCATCTCTCCGCCTATGATTACGACGCCGACATCCCCAGCGACTGGGAGGTCGAGTGGGTCGGCAACAGCTCATGGCGCAAGGCGGCGTGGCTCTTCGCCTTCCCGGCGGTCCAGCTCGCGCGCCTCAATCGTCTGAAAGGAACCGTGCCCATCTGGGGCAAGTGGACCTATATCAATGTCGCCGTCATCGTCGCCTTCGATCTGTTCATGACGCTCGTTTTCGGCCCGAACGCGCTGCTTTATCTGTTTTTCTCGTTCTGGTTTTCGGTTGGCGGGCTGCATCCCCTCAGCGCGCGCTGGCTTCAGGAGCACTTCGCCTTCGCGCCCGATCAGGGCACCTTCGACTATTACGGCCCGCTTAACACGCTGGCGCTGAATATCGGCTACCACAATGAACATCACGATTTTCACGAGATACCGTGGACGCGTTTGCCGCAACTCACCGAAATGGCGCCCGAGTTCTACAAAACCCTGCGCTGCCATAAATCATGGTTCGCGCTGCTGGTGACCTTTATTTTCGATCCCGACTATTCGCTCGGCACGCGTTCGGAGAATGTTGTGCAGGCGGCCCACCGCGACGCGCCCGTCGCGGCGGCGGCGGAGTAACCCCATGACCGACAATACCAATGCCCGCTCGAACGAGGCGCTCGACGCGTCGCCGCGTCTGTTCGAGAATAATCTCCTCGACAAGATGTCGCGCGTGCACCATCTCACGCCGGTGGTTGTCTATACGCCCATCTTCCTTGGTCTTGTGTTCTACTCGCTGACCCTCAACAGCGCCGGCGTTGTTCTGTTTGGATTGCTGCTTGGCTATCTGGGCTGGACGCTGACGGAATATTTCGGCCACCGATTTCTGTTTCACACCGTCTTTCCCTTGCCCTTCGGCCTCGGCCCGCGGTTCCAGTTTCTGATCCACGGCGTGCATCATGTCTATCCCAGCGATCCGCTGCGCCTCGTCATGCCGCCGCTGCTCTCGGCGCCGATCATGCTGATCGCGCTCGGGGTCATTCGCCTGATGTTCAGCGAGGTTTTCTGCTGGCCGGTGCTGGCGGGCTTCATCGCTGGCTATGTGATCTACGATTGCGTGCATTACTGGACGCATCATGGCCAGCCGACATCCGAATTGGGCAAGCTGGTGAAGCGTCTGCACATGCTGCATCATTTTCGCGACGCCGAAAAAGGCTTCGGCGTTCACGCAATCTGGTGGGATTATGTGTTCGGAACGGCCTATCGCAAGGACGAAACGCCGGGCGCGCGCGCGGTTTAGGGTACTTCGTCGCTCAACGGCTGTCCGGTCCGGCGAAACCATTCGTCTTCGCTGATGACCTCGATCCCGAGTTCGCTTGCTTTCGCCAGTTTCGAGCCGGCGCCGGGACCGGCGACCACCAGATCGGTTTTCTTCGACACGGAGCCCGCGACTTTCGCGCCGAAACGCTCGGCCTGCGCCTTGGCCTCGTCGCGCGTGAGTCGCTCCAGCGCGCCAGTGAAGACGACGGTTTTGCCGGCGACGGGAGAAGCAGAGGCGATTGCCGGCATCGGCTCCAGCGACACCTGCGCCAGCAGCGCATCGAGTTCGCGCGCATTATGCGGCTCGGCAAAGAAATCGTGCAGAGCTTCGGCGACCGCCGGTCCGACGCCATCGATTGTATCGATCCGGGCGCGGGCCTCCGTTCCCGCCGCCGCGCCGCGCGCCGTCTCGCGTAAAGCGTCGAAATCCACGAAATGACGCGCCAGCCGGCGCGCGTTGGTTTCGCCGATGTGACGAATGCCGAGGGCGAAAATGAATCGATTGATCGGCATGCGTCGCCGCGCCTCGATGGCGGCGAAGAGATTACGCACCGAGGTTTCGCCAAATCCCTCGCGATTTTTTAGTTTCGTCAGGCCCGCGCGATCGCGCGCCTCCAGCGTGAAAATATCCGAGGGCGTGCGGATCAATCCCTCCTTGTAAAAATAGTCGATCTGCCTGTCGCCCAGCCCTTCGATGTCGAAGGCGTTGCGCGAGCAGAAATGCTTGAGTCGCTCCACCGCCTGCGCCGGACAGATCAGCGAGCCGGTGCAGCGGCGCACGACGTCGGCCTCGCCGGTTTTTTCGTCGATCTCCCGCAACGCCGCTGAGCCGCACACGGGACAGATCTGCGGAAACACATAGGGTTTTGCCTCTTTCGGGCGTTTGTCGGCGATGACCTCGACAATTTGCGGAATAACGTCGCCGGCGCGCTGTACGACGACGGCGTCGCCGATGCGAATGTCCTTGCGGGCGATTTCGTCTTCGTTATGCAGCGTCGCGTTGGAGACGACGACGCCGCCGACCGTCACCGGCTCCAGCCGCGCCACTGGCGTCAGCGCGCCGGTGCGGCCCACCTGGATTTCGATCTCGCGGAG
>JBBARD010000005.1:21969-53348 GCA_040399965.1 Methylocystis sp.
GCGCCACTGGCGTCAGCGCGCCGGTGCGGCCCACCTGGATTTCGATCTCGCGGAGCACGGTCGTTGCGCGTTCGGCCGGAAATTTATGCGCCACCGCCCAGCGGGGCGCACGCGAAACGAACCCCAGACGCTCCTGAAGGGCGATCTCATCGACCTTGTAAACAACGCCGTCGATATCGTAGCCAAGCGTCGCGCGCTGAGCTTCGATCCGGCGATAATGCGCCAGCATATCCGCTTCGCTTTTGCATAGAAGCGTCAAAGGATTGACCGGCAAGCCGTAAGAGGCGAAGGCGTCAAGCATCCCGATCTGGGTCATCGCCGGCAGGTCGCTAACCTCCCCCCAGGCGTAGGCGAAAAAGCGCAAGGGGCGTTCAGCGGTGATGGCGGCGTCGAGCTGGCGCAGCGAACCGGCCGCCGCGTTGCGCGGATTGGCGAAGGGCGGCTTGCCCGCCGCCGTCTGGCGTTCATTTAGCGCCGCGAAGTCGAGGTGAGTCATATAGACCTCGCCGCGCGCCTCAAGCACTTGCGGCGGATCGCCGGTGAGGCGCTGCGGCAGGCCGCGCAGCACGCGGATATTTGCGGTGACGTCCTCGCCCTCGTAACCGTCGCCGCGAGTCGCGGCTTGTACGAGCCTGCCCCGTTCATAGCGTAGAGAGCAGGACAGGCCGTCGATCTTGGGTTCGGCGGTGCAGCGAATTTCCTCCGTCTCGGGCAGACCCAGAAACCGGCGCACGCGCGCCAGGAAATCGACAACATCCCCGTCGGAGAACACATTGCCGAGCGACAGCATCGGGACGGCGTGTCTAACCTTCGCGAATTTTTCCGATGGCCGGGCGCCAACTTTTTTCGTCAGCGATTGCGCGGTGACGAGTTCCGGAAAAGCCTTCTCCAGCGCCTCGTAACGACGCCGCAGCGCGTCGTATTCGGCGTCGGGAATCACCGGCGCATCTTGCTGATAGTAGTGTTGGTCGTGTCGCTCGATCTCTTCGCCCAGTCGCGCATGCTCGGCGCGCGCTTCCAGAGGCGTCAGTTGATCGACCGGCGACGTCTTCACGACGCTTTACGCCGCTTCTGGCGCAGCCCCGACAAGGCGGCGTGCCTCCAGCGAACTGATCGGCCGGCCGAAGGCCGAGCCCTCCGCGAAACCGCAGCCGAGCTGATACAGTTCGATCGCATCGGACTCGGTCTCAGCGCCTTCGGCGACGACATCCATGCCGAGTTCCTTGGCGAGGGTGATGACTGACCGCAGAATAACCGGACGCGCAGCGTTATCATTCTGTTTGACAAGCGTGCGGTTGATCTTGACGGTATCGAAGGGGAAGCGCTGCAGAAAGGCCAGCGAGGAATAGCCGACGCCGAATTCGTCCAGCACCAGACCGGCGCCCAGCTCCTTGAGACGGGTCAGCATCTGCGCCGCGAACTCGGGATTCTCCATTACCAGAGACTCGGTCATCGTGAGCTTGAGGCTGCCGGGGATCGTGGCGTTGCGCATCAACACGCTTTTCACGTCGCGCAACAGATCGTGACGCAGGAGCTGGCGGGACGAAACGCCAACGGTGGCGAAAATCGGCGGATCGACGGCAAGCGCGCGCTGCCAGGCGGAAAGTTCGCGGGCGGTGCGCTCCAGCGCCATCAATCCGAGATCGACGACGAGGCCGGTTTCCTCGGCCAAAGGCATGAACTGCGAGGGTTCGAGGCGACCAAGCCGCGGATGATCCCAGCGCAACATCGCCCCGAAGCCGGCGATGGTGCGATCCTCCAGACGAACGACCGGCTGGAAGAACACTTTTACCTCATTGCGCTCCAGCGCGCGGCGAAGATCGGACTCCATCGTCGTGCGGTCGGCGCGCTGGGCGCGCATTGCCGGCCGGAACGCCTCAATGCGATTGCCGCCGCCGCGTTTGGCGTGACGCACGGCGATTTCGGCGTCGTCAAGCATGTCCTCGGCGCCGGGGTGGACCTGCTGATCGTACAGGGCCACGCCGATCGAGGCGAACAGCGCGATGTCGCGATCCGAGAAGCGCACCGGAGTCGACAGCGCGCGCCGTACCGAGTCGGCCATGGCGATGATGTGATCGGGGTGGTTTTCCGACACAAGGATGATCGCGAAAACATCGCCGCGCAGGCGGGCCAGCGTATCTTGCGGCTGCAAAATGCGCGTCAAACGGTGCGCAACCGTCAGCAGAATGCTGTCGCCCATGGCGACGCCGGTTTGTTCGTTGATCTGCTTGAATCGGTCGATGTCGATAACGAGCACGCTTGGCCGCAGATTCTGATCCATCCGCGCAAACACCAGCGCCGACTCGAGGCGGTCGAAAAACAACTCGCGATTGGGCAAACCAGTGAGATTGTCGCGGACCGAGTCGTGCAGCAGCCGTTCCCTGGCGTTGCGGTCATCGGTGACGTCGGTCAGCGTTCCCACGACGCGCACCACTTCGCCATCCGGTCCGACCACCGGCCGGGCGCGCAGGCGATAGCATAGATAGTGGCCATCGGCGCTGCGCAGGCGAAACTCCTGATTAATGCGTCCGCGCCGTTGCTCCAGCAGCGTGTCGAGACAGGCGCGATAGCGGTCCTGCTCCATCGGATGCAGCAGCTCCAGCCATGAGGAGGCGGCGCCCTCCAGGCCGCCGCGATCCAGCCCCAGCGCCGCTTCGACCTCGGGGCTGACGTAGATGTGATCCGACGGCACGTCCCAGTCGAAGACAATTTCATTGGCGCCGGTCATGGCCAGCGCCTTGCGCTCGACGTCGCCAATTGCGCCATGAGAGAATCCGCCCGTGGCGAAGGCGTTTTGCATGACGGTGAATCCGATCAGCATCACGATCAGCACAAGTCCGCCCACTAGCGCCGGAGAGACAAGATCGTTGCTGATGTAGCCGGTCACCGCCAGTCCGGCGGTCGCCACCCAGAGCACCAGCAGGAACCATGTCGGGATCAGCATGATGGCGCGGTCGAAACCGTGCGAGGCGAGATACAGGACCATCAACAGGCCAACGACCGAGATAATCGCCAGCGAAAGGCGCGCCACGCCGGCGGCGACCGGCGCGTCGAACATCGACAGGCCAACGAGATCGACGAGTATGAACAGCCACAGCGCCGCAATATGCCAGGCGCGCATGCGCCAGCGGTTGAGGTTGAGATAAGCGAAGAGAAACACGACCAGCGTCGCCGACAGCACGGTCTCGGAGCCGGCGCGCCAGATGCGGTCGGCGTTGACGTCGACGCCGAAGATCTTGTCCCAGAAACCGAAGTCCACGCAGACATAGGCCAGCACCGCCCAGGCCAGCGCCGCCGCCGCCGGGAAGATGATCGCGCCCTTGACTACGAAGACGATGGTCAGGAACAACGCCAACAGGCCGGCGATGCCGATGACGATGCCGCGATAGAGCGTAAGGCTCGTCACCTTGTCCTTGTAGGCGTCAGGCTCCCAGAGATAGAGCTGCGGCAGATTTGGCGCGCGCAATTCGGCGACGTAGGTGACGGTCGTGCCCGGATCAAGGGTGAGGCGAAAGACGTCGGCGTCGGCGCTCTCCTCGGCCTCGGGCGGGAAGCCCTGGCTGGCGGTGATCGCCGAGATGCGCGTTGCGCCCAGATCGGGCCAGATCACGCCGGAGCCCTGAAGTCGGAAATGCGGGGCGACCAGTAAACGCTCGACCTGTTCGTCGGTGTCGTTGGTGAGCGCGAAAACGATCCAGTTGGGACGGCTGCCTGTCTCGCGCGCGCCGACCTCGATCCGCCGGACAATGCCGTCGGCCCCGGGCGCGGTGGAGACCTGAAGCCGGTCGCCTTCGGAGGAGTGTTGTTCGACGGCGTGGGTCAGATCAATCGCCCGGGCGCCCTGCGGCACCCGTACGGACTCCATCGCCAGGGCGTTGACCGCCGAAACGAGAAGTAACATCAGGGCGATCAGTAAATTCCGGAAACGCAAGTTCACTTCTCGATAACGATCCGCGCCAAAGTCGATACAATAAATGGCGAATTAACGGCGCAAGGCCGTGTCACGGACGCCAGATTTTCCGCCCGATCGCAGCGTCGCGTCCTTTTTTTGATCGGCAAAGATCGAGAACGCCACGCGTAACCCTTTCCTCACTAAAGCTTTCGACCCCGATCCGCAAGCCAGAGACCTGCCAGAGACCTGCCAGCGAATTGTCAGCGACCGGGTAGGTCCGAAGCTTGCTTGCAACGTCGCCAAGGCTTGCGTGGTCCATGGGGGGTCAATATAGCCTTTAGCGGCTTCCGGACGGAATACGCTCGCCCCTGAAGCCGGTGACGCCCTGATGGCTGAACTGGCTCAGGAGCGTCGGTTTCGACGTTCCGGGATAAAGTTGACAGGGTTAACGACAGCGTCATTTCCAGGCGCCGGATTCCAGCGATAGCGGTTTTCAGGCGACCGGAGATCGGTCTAGAATTGCGCAGTGGCGCGGCGGCGGCTCCGGGAGAACGCAGGCGAGCAGCCTATTTTCGCGACGGTTCCGCCACCGGCTGCGGCATGGGAACGGGACGGAACATATGCGGAGCGCACTTGGCGGACCTCGCCTGCTGCTACGCCGGCTGCGCGAAATCAGCGCGGAGTCGGTCAGCGCGCAGGCGCGTCTCGACAAGATCGTGGTGCAGATCGCGGCCAACATGGTCGCCGAAGTCTGTTCGGTTTACGTCCTGCGCGGCGACCAGCGCCTCGAACTCTACGCAACAGAGGGCCTCAATCGCGAGGCGGTGCATCAAACGACGATGCACACCGGCGAGGGCCTTGTCGGCCTGATCGCCAAAAGCGCCGAACCGCTCGCCCTCTCTGAGGCGCAGGATCATCCGGCCTTTTCCTACAAGCCTGAGACAGGCGAGGAGGCCTATCATTCCTTCCTCGGCGTGCCGATCCTGCGCGGCGGCGCGACGCTCGGCGTTCTTGTCGTCCAGAACCGGGTCCGTCGCGTCTACTCCGAAGAGGAGATCGAGGCGCTGCAGACGACGGCGATGCTGCTCGCCGAACTCATCGCTTCGGGCGAGTTGCAGGCCATTGAGGATCCGGGCGCTCTTGCGCTCTATCGTCCCACATCCCTCAGGGGCGCGCCGGTCGTCGAGGGCGTCGGGCTGGGCTATGCGCTGCTGCATGAGCCGCGCGTCATCGTCAAACAGCTTGTCGCCGAGGATATCACCGGCGAGTTGAAGCGCCTCGAACAGGCCATCGACGCCATGCAGGCGGCGATCGACGAACTTGTGGCGCATGGCGACCGCATGGGCGCCGGGGAGCATCGCGAGGTGCTGGAGACCGTGCGTATGGTCGCCAATGATCGCGGCTGGGTGCGACGCCTGCGCGAGGCTGTGCTGTCGGGCCTCACCGCCGAGGCGGCGGTCGAACGCGTCCAGAATGATGCGCGCGCGCGGATGCAGCGCCAGACCGATCCCTACCTGCGCGACCGTCTGCATGATCTCGACGACATCGCCAATCGTCTGCTGCATCAATTGACCGGCCAGAGTTATGTCGCCGACCGCAACAGCATGCCGGAGAACGCCATCATCGTCGCGCGCACCATGGGGCCGGCCGCGCTGCTCGATTACGACCCCAAGCGATTGCGCGGCGTCGTGCTGGAGGAGGGCGGCGCCACCAGCCATGTCGCAATCGTCGCGCGCGCGCTCGGCGTCCCCATGGTCGGGCTGGTGCAGGGCGTCATCGACGTTGTCGAGACCGGCGATCCGATCATCATCGACGGCGCGACCGGCGACGTGCATCTTCGTCCGGCGACCGACGTTCAAAGCGCCTACGCCGAAAAGGCCCGGTTGCGCGCCCGCCGACAGGAGCAATATGCGCGCCTGCGCGACGTCCCGACCGTGACGAAGGACGGCGTGCCGATCGGCCTGCACATGAACGCCGGTCTGACCATCGACATGCCCCATCTCGACGAGACCGGCGCCGCCTCCATCGGCCTGTATCGCACCGAGTTGCAATTCATGCTGGCGCCGCGCTTTCCGCGCATGGATGAGCAATATCGTTTCTACAAAACCGTGCTTGACGCCGCCGGCGACCGGCCCGTCACTTTCCGCACCCTCGACATCGGCTCCGACAAGATCCTGCCCTACATGGCGAAGATCGAAGAGGAGAATCCGGCGCTCGGCTGGCGCGCCATTCGCATTGGTCTCGATCGTCCGGGTCTGTTGCGCATGCAATTGCGCGCCATGCTCAAGGCTGGCGGCCATCGCGACCTGCGCATCATGTTTCCAATGATCGCAAATGTCGCGGAATACGACGCGGCGCGGAGCATCGCGCTGCGGGAGCTCGAACATATCCGTCGTTTCGACTATCCGGCGCCGCGCTCGTTAAAGCTCGGTGCGATGGTGGAGGTGCCGTCGCTGTTGTGGGAGATCGATCTGATTGCGCAACGCGCCGATTTTCTGTCCGTCGGCTCCAATGATCTCGTTCAGTATATGTATGCTGTGGATCGGGACAATACCCGCGTCGCCAAACGGTACGACACGCTCTCGCTGCCGGTGCTGCGCGCGCTGGAGCGCATTGTCGACGCCGGCAGGCGCGCCAATACGCCGGTGACGCTGTGCGGCGAGATGGGCGGACGGCCGCTGGAGGCGCTGGCGCTACTGGCTCTTGGCTATCGCTCGCTGTCGATGTCGCCCTCCGCCATCGGCCCGGTGAAATCGATGATCCTCAGCCTCGATATCGACGAGGCGCAGGTTTTTCTCGCGAGCCTTCTCGCCGCCGACGACGGAAACCCGTCGGTGCGCGCCAGGCTCCGCGATTATGCCATGTCGCGCGACATTGCGCTTTAGCGCTCCGCGAGCGCACCTCCTGAGGTCACTAACTTCCGGCCAGAAATGTTCGCACAAGACAAGCTCGATCTGATTTTGCGTCGCTACGACGAACTCGGCGAAAAACTCTCGACGGGCGCCGACGGACAGATTTTTGTCGCCCTGTCGCGCGAGCGCGCCGCGCTTGACGATGTCGTCGCAGCGATCCTCGCCTGGCGCGACGCGCAACGTGAGGTCGAGGATCTTGAAGGCATGGGCGCAGATTCGTCGCTCGACGCCGATATGCGCGCCCTTGCCGAGGCGGAGTCCGGTCCGGCGCAGGAAAAATGCGCGGCCGCCGAACAGGCGCTAAGGCTTGCGTTGTTGCCGAAAGACGAGGCCGACGAAAAGGGAGTCATTCTCGAAGTGCGCGCCGGCACCGGCGGCGACGAGGCGGCGCTCTTCGCCGGCGATCTGTTTCGAGCTTATCAAAAATACGCTGCCCTGCAGGGCTGGCGCGTCGAGCTTGTGTCGGAAAGTCCTGGCGCCCTTGGAGGCTTCAAGGAAGTCGTCGCCGAAATCATCGGGCGCGGAGTCTATGGCAAGTTGAAATTCGAGTCCGGCGTGCATCGCGTGCAGCGCGTGCCGGCGACCGAAACGCAGGGTCGTATTCACACCTCCGCCGCCACCGTCGCCGTGCTGCCGCAGGCCGAGGACGTCGACATCGATATTGACGACAAGGATCTGCAAATCGAAACCATGCGCGCCGGCGGCGCAGGCGGTCAGCACGTTAACAAAACCGAGTCGGCGATCCGCATCACCCACATCCCGACCGGCATTGTCGTGATGATGCAGGAGGAGCGTTCGCAGCATCGCAATCGCGCCAAGGCGATGGGCGTGCTGCGCTCGCGTCTCTACGACGCCGAACGTCAGCGTCTCGACCGAGAACGCTCCGACGACCGCAAGCAACAGGTTGGCTCAGGCGACCGCTCCGAACGCATCCGCACCTATAATTTTCCGCAGGGCCGCGTCACAGACCATCGCATCAATCTGACGCTCTACAAGCTCGATCGGGTGATGGAAGGCGAGATGGACGAACTCATCGACGCGCTGATCACCGATCACCAGCAGAAGCTGCTGGCGATTGGCGAGGGGTGAGCGGGGAGAGCCTTCGGGTTTTCCGTCTGCCGACTCAATGACGGAAATGCCTCACTCCGGTAAAGACCATCGCAAGTCCCTGCGCGTCTGCGGCGGCGATAACCTCGGCGTCCTTCACCGAGCCGCCTGGCTGGATCACCGCCGTAGCGCCGGCCGCGGCGGCGGCGAGCAGACCGTCGGCAAAGGGGAAAAACGCGTCGGAGGCGACTACCGAGCCCTTTGCGAGGCTCTCCGTCAGCCCGGCCAACTGAGCGGACTCCTGCGCCTTGTGGGCGGCGGTGCGCGAACTGTCGATGCGCGACATCTGTCCGGCGCCGACGCCGACCGTCGCGCCGTCCTTCGCATAGACGATGGCGTTGGACTTCACATGCTTGACCACGCGCCAGGCGAATTTCAGATCGGCGAGTTCGCGCGCGTCGGGCGCGCGCCGCGTGACGACGGTCAGATCGAGATCGTCGATCATGGCGTTGTCGCGCGATTGTGCGAGAAAGCCGCCGGCGACGCTGCGGAAAGCGAGGCCTGGCGCGCGCGGATCGGGCAGTCCGCCGGCGAGCAGCAACCGCAAATTCTTTTTCTCGGCGATGATCTCGATGGCGTCCGGATCGGCGTCTGGGGCGATGATCACCTCGGTGAAAATCTTCACGATCTCGCGCGCGGCCGCCGCATCAAGCCTGCGGTTGAGCGCGACGATCCCGCCAAAGGCGGACACCGGATCGCAGCGCAGCGCCTTGGCATAGGCCTCCGCGAGCGTCGGAGCTTCCGCTACGCCGCAGGGGTTGGCGTGTTTGACGATAACGACCGCCGCCGTTCGCGCCGGATCGAATTCCCCCGCGCACTCATAGGCCGCATCCGTGTCGTTGATGTTGTTGTAGGAGAGCTGTTTGCCCTGCAACTGCCTTGCGGTGGCGACTCCGGGGCGATTGTCGCCAGTACGATAAAAGCCGGCCGTTTGATGCGGGTTCTCGCCGTAGCGCATGTCGCTGGCGAGACGCCCGCCGAAAGCGCGCAGCGGCGGCGTTACAGCGTCGATCTGCGTCGCCAGCCAGTTGGAGATCGCGGCGTCGTAGGTCGCCGTGCGCGCGAAAGCCTTTTGCGCCAGTCGCCGTCGTGTCGTCAGCCGCGTTGCGCCATGGATTTCGGTCATCTCGGCCGTCAGGGCGGGGTAATCCTCCGGATCGACGACCACAGCGACATCGTCGTGATTTTTCGACGCCGCACGGATCATCGCCGGCCCGCCGATATCGATGTTCTCGACGCATTCCCCGTAGGACGCGCCCTTCGTCAGCGTTGCCTCGAAGGGATAGAGATTCACCACTAGCAGATCGATGGGACGAATATCATGCGCCAGCATCGCCGCCTCATGTTCGGGGTTCTCGCGGATCGCCAGCAGGCCGCCATGCACCTTGGGATGCAGCGTCTTGAGCCGTCCATCCATCATTTCTGGAAAATGGGTGAGATCGGCGATATCGCGCACCGGCAGACCGGCGGCGGCAAGCGCTTTGCGCGTGCCGCCGGTCGAGACAAGTTCGACGCCATGGGCGACCAAAGCGCCGGCGAAATCGATCAGGCCCGTCTTGTCCGAGACGGAGAGAAGCGCGCGCGTAATTTTTCGCTGGTCGACCGGCATCGAGGCATCCATTCTGGGGTGACGGAAGACGAGGCGGCTATCACAGATTTTGGTCCGGCGGAACCGCGCCGGGAGAGGGCAGGGGCGCAAAGGACCAGCGGATGTCGACATCCGGAGACGCCCTGCCGGATAGCGCGATCTGGCGGGCGGGCCGGGCGCCGGCGGGGCTGGCGTAAAAAACGCTGTCCGCGATGCTGGGCTCGGCTCCGGTCGCCGAGAACAGCAAACGTTCGCCATTGCCAAGGGTCAGCTCGACGCCGTCGGCGACAATAGTCGCGCTCACCTGCGGGTGAAGGTGAAAGCGCAAGACGAAATCGGTCTGTTTGTTGGGGCCGCCGCCGCTAGCGGCCAGAAGGCGGTCGCGTCCCGAAAATGTTAGCCCGTCATGTGCGAGGGTCAGTTCGCGGGCGTGCACAAGTCCAAAGCCGGCGGCGTAGCCGTCATGCGAGAGGATCAGTGTGGTCTCTTGGTCGTGCGCCCGGCGTTCGACCGTGACCTTGTCCGGCCCCGCCACTGGACGGCCCGGTCTTTTGCGGGCGGGCTCAATGAAGCGCGCTGAGGACGTCTCGCCAAGAGTCAGCGTGGAATGGGCGGCGGTTTTGCGCGCCGTCTGGCGGGCTTCGGAGTTGTGCGGGCCGGGCGCGCCGCAGTTGACCACAACCCGCTCGGTCCCGCGGGAGTATTCGAACGAGAGACAACCGGCGTGGGCGTCGCTGGCGAATTCGGCGGGCGGCGCGCCGCCGGCGTCGACCAACGCAAGAGCCGGGGAGGCCTCCAGCCGTTGATAGCCGGTCGCCGGGGCCTGCAAGGGGACCGGACCGCGGGTCTCCTCATGCGTCAGCGCGCTGGCGAGGCGGTCGCGGGCAGTCGTCCCGGCGCCGTTAAACAGGGCCAGCGATCCGTCGCCATGCTGCATCATCCGCAACATCGGCAAAGCACGATCAATAACGCGCTTGATGGTTTCCGGGGTTTTCAGGCCGCGCGCGGCGAACACCTGGCGCAGCGCCAGCAGATCAAGCAGCAGATCGAGCGGGGTCTGGGGATTGCGGCCGATATGGCCGCCATCGGCAAGAATTTGCCGCTGCAGCTCCCTGATCAACAGTCGCATCGCCTCGGGCGCGATGGCGGCCCCAGAATCAGCGCAGACAGTGAATTCCGCAAGCGCGACAGCGCAGATCAATCGCTCTGAGCCCCGCGTTTTGCCGTCGCCCAACGCCAGCCAGAGCAGTCGAGCATATTCCGCCAGCGCCAGCATGAACCGTTCGTAAAACTCCGCATCAGCCTCACTCAGCAACAAGGGGGAATGCGCGAGAAACGACAGCATTCGGCGCGCGACGATCGCGGGCTCCTGCGCTGGATCGTCCCGGGCGGGCGGGATCAACAGGAAGGCGTCTAACAGTCGTCGGGCCGTTGAACGGTCTTCCTCGCCAAGATGGCGCAGCCAGGAAAAGCCGGTGAGGGCCCGGCGCCAGCCTGTAGAGGGGGCGAAACAGGCGAAGGGAGCCTCGCCTCCGGCGACATGGACCGTCTTGCCCTCGAAGGAGAAGTAGCCGGCGCGGATTTCGTCGGCGACGGTCGAGTCTGCGGTGCGAATGTCGGGCGGCGCAATCCATAGTCGGGTCGGCTGCTTGATCGACAGCGACCGGATTAGCCGGTAGGGCGTCGCCGCCTGGCGCGCCAGCATGCGGGCCGCGCGGGCGCCGAAACCGTTCAGGCGTTCGCGCATGTCGTCGCGCCGATCCTCACCCTTCAGTGGCCCTACTCCAGATTTCCGGGGCTGCGGACCGCCGTTGCGCTGACGGTGCTGCCGGGCCTTGGTCTAGCGGTTCGCCGCCCCCCCGACAAGGTTGGACGGCTCGCGCGCATGGCTTGACGCGCATGGATTGACGCGCATGGCTTGAAGCGCGTGGCTTGACGCGCATGGATTGGCGTGCGTTGCGGGGCGCGGATCGCATGATCGGTTCGCGCTACTATTCCCCGCCATCCGGATCGGCTATGTCGCGCCTGCCCCAAAGAGGAGATCGCTCCATGCCGCTTTACACACTTGACGGCGTCGCCCCGCGCCTGCCGGACCAGGGCCGTTATTTTGTGGCGCCCGGCGCGCATCTCGTCGGGAGGGTCGAACTGCGGGAAGACGCCAACATCTGGTTCAATTGCGTGCTGCGCGGCGATAACGAGTGGATAACCATCGGAGAGCGCGCCAACATTCAGGACAATAGCGTTTTGCATACGGACATGGGCTTCCCGCTGACCATTGGCGCCGATTGCACAATTGGGCATAATGTCATCCTGCATGGTTGCACGATTGGGCATACGACGCTGATCGGCATGGGCGCGACGATCCTCAATGGCGCGAAGATCGGCAATCATTGTCTGGTCGGCGCCAATGCGCTGATCACCGAGGGCAAGGAGTTTCCTGATTATTCGCTGATTGTCGGCGCGCCGGCAAAAGTCGCGCGCACGCTTGACGACGCCTCGCGCAGGAAATTTCTCGAATCCGCGCAGCACTACGTCGAAAATGGCCGGCGTTATTTGGCAGGGCTGAAATTGATGGAGGACTGAAGCGGCGATCAGCTTGAGCTAAGCTAGGCTGTCCTCTCGGCAAAATCGATTGGAAACGAAAGGGCCTCAACCGAAATCGTCGGCGCGTATAATGTTCATGCAAAGACAAGCTTAACCTTGGGGCGCCAAACGCTCCCTCTCTGGCTCCTCCATCGCGATTATCCGATAACTCTCCCTGCGCAGGAGCATGTCCAGAGATCGTTGGTTCTATCGGGAGCCGCCGCCCGCGCGTTGTCGCCAATCCCTTGTCAAAATTATAAATCGGGGCAAGTATTCGGTGCGGTTAAATTTTAAACGGTAAAATCCCGTTCGAATGTTTTGGAGGAAAACAATGATCAAGAAGCTTTGTTTGGCGACAGCGGCGATTGGCGTTGCTTGTTTTGTCTACGCTTGCGGCCCGGTCATGGCTCAAAAAGCCGACGACTCGACCGAGAGAACAAGGGGATCCAGAGACTCGAACGAGAGAGGCAATGGCTTGCTTGGCCCCATTGTCGACTCCTCCGATGCGCCTTACGGCAAAAAGCAATGTTCGATTCCGAAGTCCACCCTCGGCCAGGTGCAATCGGCTCTGGATGAGGTTGTCGCATCGGGCAATGGCGGTCTCTTCACGCCGAATATGATGTGGCTCTCGATCGTTGATCGTCAGGGCGTATTGTGCCTCGTCACTCGCAGCAATGCTGGCGGGGCTCCCTCCGACGCCTGGCCCGGCAGCCGCGCGATCGCCATCGCCAAAGCCAGTACAGCGAACGACTTCAGCAATTATAAAAACGCCCTGTCTACGGCCAATCTTTATGGTCCGACGCAGCCCGGCGGTTCACTCTTTGGATTGAACAACTCCAATCCGTTCAACCCGCAATTCAACGCCCAAGGAACAGGTCTTGGCTTTGTTCCTGGCGGGATCATAACCTTCGGCGGCGGCGTCGCGCTGTATCCCGCTAAAGGCGGCAAGGTCATTGGCGGTCTTGGCGTCAGCGGCGATACATCCTGCGCTGACCACGCCGTCGCTTACCGCGTGCGCGCAAGGCTGGGTCTCGATAAAACGCCGAACAGCGACAACATTTCCTATGCCGCCACCGGCAATGGATTCACCCAGCCCAATTGCCTTGGACCCGGCAAGGACATCATCCCCTGATCGTTTTTGTTGAGTGAAACCGATCAACACAGAAGCGCCCCGTTTTCGTTGCGTGAACGGGACGCTTTTTTTGGCCTAGTCCGATTTCACCGCTCATCGATAACCCGGCCGTCTTGAAGAATCGGCGCTGAAATTCGAAATCCTCGCAGCGGTAATGTCTCTTCAAAGAGGCGGGTCGGCGCGCCTTAGCGTCGTGTGTTTCATACAATAGTTTTATCGCCGGTCAGCGGTCATTTTCTTGACCATGCTAACCCCTCGCTCGGCCGCGCTCTTCGACTGCGCCATGTTACTTGATGTTACTTGATGTTACTTTGTGACGCCTGGGCGTGAGCGGCGCTTTCGCGCCTCGACAAACTTCACAGTGAATTCTGCAATCAGCGCGCCCTCATAACGCCGGCGAGTAAAGCGTCGATCATGTCTGAGTCGTCGAATTTCAGCGTTACTGGTAGACATTCGACACTCGCGCCACGCGCCGCGTCTTTCTCTGTTGTGATCAGCCGCGCGCGCTGCGCTTGCGCAAGCGCAAAAAGATTCTCGATCTCGTGCGGAGCGAAGACATGATGATCCGGAAAGGCGCGCGTCGCCGTCGCCTCCGCGCCAAGTTCGCGGAGCGTGCGGAAAAATTTGTCCGGTCGCGCGATCCCGGCGAAGGCCATGACGCGCGCGCCGTTTAGCGCGGCTGCCATAACCGGATCGGGCGCAAGACGCGCGCGCAAGACTGTTCCGGGGAATTCCCGGGCGAGCGCCGCGCCGGCCGCGCCATCGCCGATCGTCACCAGCGCATCGGCCATCGCCAGCTGCGCGTCGAGTGGAGCGCGCAACGGACCCGCCGGCAGACAAGAGCCATTTCCGGCGCCATAATCGGCGTCAATCGCCAGCAGCGCCAGATCAGGCGCCAGCGCGCGGCTGTGAAAGCCGTCGTCCAGCACCAGCACCGTTGCGCCGATGTCGACGGCGAGACGCGCGCCGGCCATGCGATCGGCGCAGACGATGGTGGGCGCGACCCGCGCCAGCAACAGCGCTTCGTCGCCCACCAGGCGCGCATCGTGACTCGCGGGATCGACCAGTATAGGCGCTTTCCGATGAAGGCGGCGTCCGTAACCGCGCGTCATCAGGGCCGGGCGCGCGCCCATCGCCAAAAGTCGTCTCGCTAGCGCTATCGCCAATGGCGTCTTGCCGTCGCCGCCGATCGTCGGACCGCCCACGACAATGGTTGGCAAGGGGGCGCGCAGCGCAGATTGGATCAGCCGCCGCGCGGCGATGGCGCCATAAAGCGTGGCGACGGGCGCCAGCAGACGCGGCGCGAGGCCATCGCGGCGCCAGAACGCCGGCGCGCTCCTCACTGCAGGCCGGGCGCGTCGAGCCGCGCGAGATAAGGTTCGAGCGCCGTCACGGTCGCGCGGGCGGCGCCGCCAAGCTTTTCAACGCTTGTTGCGGCGGCGCGTCCCATCCGGCGCAATGTCGCCGGCTCCGTCAGCAGAACTTGTATGGCGCGCGCCAGCGCGGCGGCGTCATCGACCTGAGCTGCGCCCTTGACCGTGTCGAGCAGAGCGTAAACCTGAGAGAAATTGCCGACATGCGGTCCATGCAGAACGGCGCAGCCGCATTGCGCCGGTTCAATTGGGTTTTGTCCGCCGCCCGGCGCGACCAGCGATTTACCCATGAAAACCATGCTGGCGCTGCGAAAAACGACGCCCAGATCTCCGATCGCGTCGTGAATGTAAACTTGTGTGTCCTGCGTCGGCGCGCCGCCAGCGGATCGCCTTGCGAACGTCAGGCCCCGCGCTCCGGCGCGCTCGCCGAGGGGGCCGCCGCGTTCGGGATGACGCGGCGCGATCAAGGTGAGCAGCGCCGGGAGCCGTTGCGCCAGCAGCATATGGGCGTCGAGAATTGCCGCCTCCTCCTCAGGATGGGTGGAAACGGCGGCCCAGACAGGTCTTGGACCGATGGCGGCGACGAAGGCGGCGAGTCGCGCCGCGTCCACCCGGGGAGACGGCGCGTCGAATTTAAGATTGCCGGCGACGCGAACATTCGGCGCGCCCAGCGTCAGAAAACGTCCGGCGTTGACTGCATCCTGCGCCAGACAAAGATCGATGGCGCCGAAAATCCGGCGCGCCGTCTTCGGCCACTGGCCCCAGCGCGCTGCGGAGGCTTCCGAAATCCGGGCATTGGCCAGCACCAACGGCGTTCGCCGTTGGCGCAAAGCCGCAATCATATTTGGCCACAGTTCCGACTCGGCGAAGATCGCAACGTCCGGACGCCAGTGATCGAGAAAGGACGCCACGAAACGCGGCGAGTCGAGCGGAGCGAACTGATGAACGGCGCCGACCGGCAATCGTTCCGCGAGCGCGCGCGCTGAGGTTACAGTGCCTGTCGTCACCAGCATTTCGACGCCCTGCTGCGTCAGTCGGTCGATAAGCGGGAGCAGAGACAACCCTTCGCCCAGACTGGCGCCGTGCAACCAAATCAGACGCCCCTCAAGGCGCGGGCGCGAAGGCTGACCCATGCGCTCGCCGAGACGCGCGCTGTCCTCCTTGCCGCGCCTCGCGCGCCAGTTCAGCCCCGGTTGGGCGAGGGGCGTCGCAATCATCGTGGCGAAGCGATAAAGTTCGAGTAACGGCATGTTGTTAAATGGCGGCGCGACACGGACGCCGCCGTTCCGCTCCCTAGCCCGCTCCCTGGATCACGAATCGGCGAGCAGCTTCGTCGACAAAGCCGGCGAATTTGCGAAGGCAGCTAAAGAGCCTCGTGGTCGGGATCAAGCAGGCGGTGCAGATGCACGACGAAATAGCGCATATGCGCATTGTCGACTGTCGAATGCGCCTTCGCCTTCCACGCCGCCAGGGCGCTGTCGTTATCGGGATAGATGCCGACTATGTCGAGTTTGGACGGATCGCGGAAGGCGACGCCGTCGAGCGATTCAAGCTCGCCGCCAAACACGAGATGCAGCAGTTGTGTTTCCTTCTTCGTGGTGGTCATGAATAAAATGGCTCCTTTGATAATTCGCGCGCCAGTGAGACGGCGTCGTCGATCAGCGATCTCGCCGCTGCAATCAGCGCGCCACGCGTGAGGCTCGGGCGATTATAGACCATCGGCGCGTGTCCTGACTCCGTAAGGGTGGCGCCGGCCTCAGCGAGAATAATATCGGCGGCGGCAATGTCCCAGTCGCGCGAATTCGGCGTCGTGAATACGAGATCGTGACGGTTGGCGGCGATGTCGACCAGTCGCAGCGCCAGCGACGGCACGCGCGGCGCAATGACAAATTTCTGAGGCGCCGTCTCGATCTGGTCATGCATGGCGCGCGGGACGATCACGGTCGCGCCTTCGAGGGATGCGCGCTGAGAAACGACCAGCGGGACGCCGTTGAGAAAGGCGCCGAGGCCGGTCGCGCCGCTAAAGGTTTGTTGCAAGGCCGGGGCATGGACAACCCCGGCGACCGGACGACCGGCCTCGACCAGGGCGATCGAGATCGCCCAGCGCGCATCGCCACGGGCAAAGGCGGAGGTGCCGTCGATCGGGTCGACGACAAAAAGGCTGCGTTGCGACAGCCGCGCGTCAGTATCGGTCGTTTCTTCGGACAACCAGCCGGCCTGCGGCGCGAGCCGCAGCGCCTCGGCGTGCAGAAATCGGTCTACGGCGAGATCGGCTTCCGTGACCGGCGAGCCGCCATTTTTGTAGGAGACGGCGGCCGTCGTGCGTTCGCCGGGCCGGAAATGGGCCAGTGCGATGTCTCCGGCCTGCCGCGCTGCGGCTTCGAGGCGCGGCAAGAGGTCGGCCATTCCTGCGGGGTCGGTTATGTGCATTGCAAAAAGACTAGGCGAGGCCGGCGCCTGCCGCAAGGCGAGGGCGCGTATGAAATCGATCAAATTTGATGGATTTCGTTTTCGCCGTGTTCATGCAGATCCACGAATGCCGGTCCTGGAGCAATGATTTACGCCTGATTCACCCCGCTTGTTAGCATCTTGTCGTCGCCAACCAGGCAAGATCGGCGCATCAGAAACGCGCGCTTCGGGAGTTGGCGAATGTCACAGGCGGTAAGGCAACCTCTAGGATTAGGCGTCGGCGAGCGGCTGCTGACCCAGCGGGACCGTCGCGCCGATGGCGGCGCGCGCCATGTGCGAGTGACGCGCGGCGATATTCTCATCGCTCGTCGGCTCGGCGGCGTGGCGATGATGATCTCTGCGCCAGTCGAGGCCTATCGCGGCGTCAGTCTCGTCGATGCGACTGACGGGCAGGGCGACATCCTCTATCGAGTGATCCTGGTTCACCGCGACGCTGATCTCGACATTTTTCTGGGCGACTTCCGCGACAGCGCCGAAGCGCAGGCCGTCTGGTCGGACTGGGCGTCATGGTTCGATCTTGCCCGACTGGCCATATGCAATGGGGAGTGGATTACCGTCGAGGCGCCGATCGGCAGGCCCCCGATCGCGATGCGGCGTCGTCCGACGTCGATCGCCCGACGCCGCGCCTGTTCGCCGCCGCGGCGAATGATCGGCGACACGATCAGAACCTCAGGAATTTTAGCAAACCAGCGGGAGATCGCCAGTTACGAATGAGGGACCAATCGCCTCAATTCCGCCGTTTTCGGTTCGGGGCCGGGGCGGAAAGTCCCCCACCCGGCTTTTTGAGATATTTTTTCGGGAAGTTTTCCCGAAAAAGGGCGGAAAAAAGGAACTGTTACCGGCATGCAACATGCTGATAAATTTGATTTTAATTGATTGACGCGGGAATTCCCGCACCGGCATTGTGCTGGCAGTCGCGTCGCCGCATCGCCGGTCCGCGCACCGTTCATCCGATGGCTGCGCCCATTGCGCAGCGGCGGGAAGATTGCAGGCTAGCTCCATGCGTAAGGTTCATCTTTCCTCGATATCCCTCGTGGCGCTTATCGTCGCCACGCCGGCGAAGGCGCAACAATCCTTGCCGACGATCGAAATCGGCGCCACGCCCTTGCGCTCAACGTCCCGCCCGGCGGCCGTGCGATCGTCCACGGCGCCGGCCACGACGCCTACCGCCGTGTCGCGTTCGACTCCGTCGCGGCCGGGCCGGGCGATTGCCCCTGGTCCCCGCAGTGTCGCCGCCAGCGCCGCGCCTGCCGCCCGCGCCGCGGCTGAGCCCGCACCCTATGTGTCGCCCCTCGTCACCTATCAGGTGCCAGCGGCGGTGCATGTTGTTGACGGCAAGGAAATCGCCAATGTGCGCAAGTTCAATCTCGGCGAAGCGCTCCAGCGTACCGCCCCCGGCGTCATCATCAACGATGTCGGCGGCAATCCGGCGTTTCCGGAATTAAATTACCGTGGTTTCAACGCCTCGCCTTTCGCCGGCGTGCCGCAGGGCCTCGCCGTGTTTCAGGGCGGCATTCGCGTCAACGAAATGTGGGGCGACACGGTCAACTGGGATTTGATCCCCAGCATCGCCATCGACCGCGTCGCGATTGAAACCGGCAACCCGCTCTATGGACTTAACGCCATCGGCGGCGCTGTCGTTCTTGACATGAAAAACGGTTTCACCTGGCAGGGCGCTGAACTCGATGTGCGCGGCGGCTCGTTCATGCGTCGTCTGGGCACGTTTCAGTTCGGCAAGCAGGTTGGAGATTTTGCCGTTTACGGCGCCGGCGAGGCGATGGGCGACAAGGGTTATCGCTATTTCTCGGGTTCGGGAGTTAAGCGCTTTTATGGCGACATTGGCTACAAGGCCGAGCAGGGAGAGGTCCACGCCAATGTGACGCTGGGCGGCAATCGCTTCGGGGCTTCCGGCCCGGCGCCAGTTGAAATGGTCGCCGCCGACAAAAGCGCGACTTACACCACCCCGCAGACCTATAAGAATCAGGTCGCCATGTTCGATCTGAACGCCCAGTTTCAGGTGGCGCCCAACACCAAACTCCTTGGGGACGTGCACTATCGCGGTTACAATCAGGCGCGCGTCGATGGCAATACGACAGAATTCGAATGCGAGCCGGGCGAGGCGTTTTGTGAAACCGACGCCGGCGGCATGACCAACGTCCCGAATTTCTTCACGGCGAACGGCAATGATTTCACCAAGGGGCCGCCGCTGGGCGCCATTGACCGCACATGGACGAAAATCAACGAAGTCGGTTTTACCACCCAGATCAACAATACAGATCGTATCTTCGGGTTCGCCAATAAATTCACAGTGGGTCTGAACCTCGAACATGGGTTCACTGATTTCAAGGCTCAGCAGGAGCTTGGGTTCATCAATCCGGATTTGTGGGTGACGGGGTTTAATTATTTCACCTCCGACCCCTCGGCAGGCATCACCCCCGTGCATGTCAATGTGTCGAACTATTACCTCGGGGCCTATGCGCTCGATACGATTGAACTAAGCGACAAACTTTCCGCGACGGGCGGCCTGCGCTACAATCGCGCGCAGATCACATCTTTTGATAATAGCCCTGGCGGCGCGCTGAACGCAAAAAACGCCTTCGACCACATCAACCCGATGGGCGGTCTGAATTATAAAATCACTCCTGAAATCTCGGCCTATTCGAGCTACTCTGTCGCCAACCGCGCGCCGACGCCGCTCGAATTGGGCTGTTCTGATCCCAATCGTCCCTGCGTGATCGACGCCTTTCTGGTTGCCGATCCGCCACTGAAGCAGGTGACGTCGAACACCATCGACGCCGGGTTGCGGGGCGGCTTCAAACCTGCCGAGAAGTTTCCGAGCATGCTCGGTTTCCTGCCGGGAACGATGCAGTGGACCGCCGGTCTCTTTCGCACCAACGTCTTTAACGACATCTTCAGTATCCCCAGCAACATCAACGGTCGAGGCTATTTTACCAACGCCGGCAACACCGTGCGTCAGGGCGTTGAACTCTCGGCGCGTTACAACGACGATCGAACGGCGGCCTATATCAACTACTCGATCACCGACGCCTATTTTAACTCGCAGAACTTTCTCGGCGCCCCGGGCAATCCAATCATGCAGGCGATCGGCGCGAATTCCGTTCTTGTTAATCCGGGGGCTGAACTCCCCTCAATCGCCAATCACCGGTTCAAGACCGGCGTCGATTATGCGGTAACGAGGAAATGGAAGGTCGGCGGCGATTTCGTTTACGCTACCGGTCCCTATCTGGCGAGCGACTGGGCCAATCAATTCGGCACGCTCTCGCCCTATGGCCTGCTGAATTTGCGTACTTCCTACAGATTTCTGCCGAATGTCGAGATGTATGCGTTGATCGAGAATGTCGCCAACACGCGGGCGCGCAACTTCGGCAGCCTCTTCGAGACCAACGAGATTCCCTTCATGAATTACACGAGCCCGAAAATGGTTTCGATCGGCCCGCCGACGGCCTTTTTTGCCGGCATGAAATGGGATTACGGCAGCGATCCGACCGCGACGAGCTGGATTGCCTCGGCGAACGCGCTTTACGAAAGGGAGCGTGAGGAAGAAGCTGCGCCGGCAACGCCCAAAAAATGGGGCGGCCTCTACGTTGGTCTAAACGCCGGCTATGGATGGGGCGCAACCACAGGGGCGAACACCACATCTTTCGCCTCGCAGGACGACTGGGCAAATGTTGTGAACGGCAGCCTGATGTCGGCCAGCGGGGCGGAATTATACCCTTGGTCGATGTCCAACACAGGCGGCATGGCCTTGTCCAACACCGGTCTCGCCAACGTCGGTCGTAACGGCTTCATAGGCGGCGGCCAGTTCGGCTATAATTATCAGGATGAGTCCGGGGTGGTTCTCGGCGCCGAAGCTGATATCCAGGGTACGACTTTCGGCGGCAATGGCGTCTACGCCAGCGGAGTAATCGATGGCGCTCATTACTTTGCAGAAGACGGCGCCGAATATGTCACCAACAGCCGCATCGCGCTCGGCGGCGGGAGCGTTTCCGCCGGAACAAACTGGCTTGGCACTTTCCGCGGTCGAGTGGGTTACGCCGTAACGCCAACAATGCTGGCCTACGGCACAGGAGGCCTGGCTTATGGCCGCGTCCATGCGTCGAGCTATCACTGGACCAGCGCGCAGACGCAGGACACGGCGGAGGAAGCGCCCAACCCAGTCGTGACGGACGCGTCGACGCAACCCGGAGTCCCGAGTCTTGTGAACCGCTATTCCGGTTTCAAGGCCGGCTGGGCCGCCGGCGGCGGTCTGGAGTGGATGTTCCACGACGACTGGAGCCTGAAAGCCGAAGGCATGTATTACAACCTCGGCACAATGGAACTTGCCTCGACGCCGGTGGTCGTGAACTGCGGCGGGATCGCCTGTGGCGGCGTAGCCAATGGCGCGATGCTATGGGCGAGTAATCCAGTCACCAAAATCCAGTTCGACGGGATCATCGCCCGCGCTGGCCTGAACTATCACTTTAACTGGGGCAGGGGAGACGCGGTGATCGCGAAATATTGAGCTGACATGTGCGAAAACAGCCCGGTCGAAACGGCCGGGCTGTCTTTTAGGGTTCAATTGCTGGCGATGAGGCAATTCTCACCGGGTCAGGCGCAGCAGGGTTTTTCCCTTCCCGCTCTTCAATTCTTTGTCGTCGACTGTCCCGTCATTGTCGGCGTCGACGTCCTTGAATAAGGATTCGACATAAGACATCAGTTCATCTTTCGTCAGGGTTTTGTCAGAGTCTGGGTCCGCCGCCTTCAGATCCCGGGCAGATAACCTGCCCCGAAGCTCCTTTGCGTCGAGCGTTCCGTCCGTATCCTTTTCAAGGCTCGTAAAGAGATTATCGACCGACGTCTTGATCTCGTTCAGGTCCAGCGTGCCATCATTATCCGTATCCAATTGCTGGATTGGGGAGGGAGAGGCCTTTGGCGCAGCGTGAACCGTTCCGTGAGCAAGCATCGTTGATATCGCCAGAGTGGAAGCGAGGATGAGTCGTTTCATTTATAACTCCCGGTTAATGAATCTTTCGCGCAAGCTATAGCATCTCTCGCTCGAATTGAATCAGACCTTTGCTCTGGTCTTCTGTTTGGTCGCGCTTTCTCTGCCCGAACCGGTTTCCGCTTCGGCGTTAAGCGCTCCGGCCCTGCGCCTGAACATTGGAACGCGGCCGTTAGACTCTGTCCAGAATCAGAAATGTGCTTTGGCGCTGACGAAAGACGAAAATCAACGAACGGCAGCATGCTCGGGTCAGCGCATGGAACATTGGCCCGAGTTTAAAATGAAACCGGGCCGGCGGGATTACCGGATTGCGCCATGTCGCCGGGATGGAGACGGCAGCCCCGGGATGCAGGACGATTCGGGCAATGATTGCGCTGGATGCGGCCCCCCGCCCTTGATCCGGCGGCGGAAATTTGGCATAGACCACGCCAACGTAACGCCGGGCGTTTTCCCGGCTATTATTCATTGCCGGGGAAAACCGATGAAGGTTCGTAATTCGCTGAAATCTCTGCGTTCGCGCCATCGCGCCAACCAGATCGTGCGCCGCAAGGGCCGCATATACGTGATCAACAAGGTCCAGAAGCGCTACAAGGCGCGTCAGGGCTAAGACCACGCTTTTTCGAGAAAGCCGCGCGCCTAAGGGCGTTGCGGCTTTTTTTCGTTTTAGGCCTGCGCCGCAGTCTATGGACGCTCAGGCCCCCATCAGGGCCAGCACATGGGCGTCGACGCAGCGGCTCAGCGCCGACATGTCGTAGCCGCCTTCCAACAATGACACGAGCCGGCCGCCGCAACAGGCGTCAGCGATCTCCATCAATCTTTTGGTGACATCGCCGAAGTCGATCTCACGGAGACGCAGTCCGCCAAGCGGATCGTCCTCATGCGCGTCGAAGCCAGCCGAGACCAGAATCAGATCCGGCCGAAAACTGCGCAATCGCGGCAAAATCCGGTCGACGAAGGCTTCGCGAAAGGCGTCGCCGCCTGAACCGGCGAAGAGCGGCGCATTGACGATGGTGCCGTGTTCGCCGGTTTCGTTTGGCCCGCCGGTGCCGGGATAAAAAGGCGCCTGGTGAGTGGAGCAGAACATAACGCTCTCGTCGGTCCAGAAAATATCCTGTGTGCCGTTCCCGTGATGCACATCGAAGTCGACTATGGCGACACGCTCGGCGCCATGGGCCGTTTGGGCGTGACGGGCGGCGACGGCGACGTTGTTAACGAAGCAGAAACCCATCGGCGAGCGTGGCCCGGCGTGATGCCCCGGCGGCCGGGCGGCGACAAAGGCGTTGTCGGTTGCGCCAAGCATGACATCGTCTACGGCGGCGACGGCTGCGCCCGCCGCCCGCCGGATCGCCTCGAGCGTTTGCGGGTTCATCACTGTATCCGAACCGATTGGCATGTAACCTGAGGCCGGCGCGGCGGTCTCCAGAGCGTCAAGGTAATATTGCGGATGCACGCGCAGGAGCGTCTCCTGCGGAGCCGGCGGCGCGTTGGCGATGCGATCGAGCGACTGGAATCGTTCGTTCTCCAGACCGCGCTCGATGGCGCGCAGGCGTTCCGGGCATTCGGGATGCGAGGGCCCCATCTCGTGCGCGAGACAGCCCGAATGGGAGAAAATCGCTGTTCTCACGATCCGTTAGTGCTCCGAACCCCGATCTTTGCTGAAGACTCAGGCTAAACTGCCTGCGACAAGCAAATCGATCGTCTGTTGTGTGAACATATAAAATCACATTGTGGCGTTGATGCAACACGAGCGTGGCGCCAAGGCAACACCAAGGAAATATTGGTTCGGGACGACTCCAGCTCCGCGAAAGGCGTGGTATGCGTGAGCCAAGAGTTTTCGCGACACAGGAGATAATCCTATGAAATTTAAACTTGCAATTGCGGCGGCGCTTGCGGCTACGGCTCTTGCGGGATGCTACGGTACGCGTTTGCCCGATCCGAAACTCTCGGGACGCGACGCCGAGTTCATGGCGCTGGCGCCAAAGGCCCAAATCCCGGCGGAATACGACCGCTATATGGTCGATTACAAGACCAGCGAGCCGGTCGGCTCCATCGTGGTCGATTCGCGCGGCCATTTCCTCTACTACATCCTGCCGGGCGGCAAGGCCGTGCGTTACGGCGTGTCGACGGGGCAGGACTCGATGGGCTGGACCGGCCGCGCCTATGTCGGCGCAATGCAGGAATGGCCGCGCTGGACGCCGCCGAAGGACATGCTGGAGCGGTGGCCGCATCTTCAGCCGACGGCGGACGCCGGCGGTCTTCCGGGCGGCCCCGACAACCCTCTCGGCTCCCGCGCGTTGTATCTCTACCAGGAAGGCCACGACACGCTGTACCGCATTCATGGCACCAACGAGCCGGAAAAGATCGGTCAGGGCGTCTCCTCCGGATGCATCCGTATGCGCGACATCGACGCCATCGATCTCTACAACCGCGTCAAGGTCGGCACGAAAGTTGTGGTGATCTAGTAAAACCCTGACGACGCCCCCTCCCTGACTGGGCTGGGAGGGGATTGAGCTGCGTTAAAAAAATAGCGTCCAAAGTTGTTTCCCGCGTCCGACCTTCAGTCTTTGTTTCCGATTTTCGCCGATAACATTCTCGCCATCAGGCAAGGGAGTTAGACTTTATGCGTAAGACAACTGTATCGGGGATCGTCGCGATTGCTCTGGCCGTCGGTCTTGCAGGCGCCGCTTTGCTATTTAAAACCACACCCGCCAGCTCCGAGGATTTTTGCTTCGGCTATGCCGTGTGCGATCAGGCATCGTCACGCTGATCGCTTCTTTCCACGACGCGCGCCGACCAGGCGCGCAGTCGGGACAGCCGACGCCCAACACCCAACTTTCCTGACTGAAGAATCAGCCTCTGGAGAGGCGCGAGACGATCTCGCAGTTGGGCGGCAAGTTCGGCGACTCGTTGGCGCAGCGGCGAAATCAGTTCGTGCGACCATGCGCCGACGGCGAGCATCAGCGAATAGAAACGACAGAACCATTTCATTTGCAGCAGCTTCTCCCGACAGATGTCGAAGAGAACCGCCGTCACGCCCAGCGCCAGGGTCTTTGCCGCGAAGATCGCGATAACCCCGCTGACGATATATCCTCGGGCGAGCAGGCCGAACGCAATAAGTTTGAAGGGAAAGATTAGCGCTCCCGGAACGCCGAACAGAACGAGCGTCATGGGAGGCGACAGTTTGTCGACGATTGCGCGCAACCATGGATCGAAGCGCTCCAGTCCAAGTCGCCGCCCCAGCGCGCGCAAACCGTCGCGCACATGATCCCAGAGCCAGCTTTCGATCAGAAAGACGACCGCAAGAGTCAGCCAAAATACGCGGACAAGACTTTGTTTGAGACGGTCCATGGCGGAGGCTCAGCTCAGGAGGGCATGCAGCAGGTTAGCGCGCACGGGTTCGGGTCGCTGTCACCGTGACGCCGCTGTCCGCAGTGAGAATCAGGCTGTCGCCCGAGAGGCTCCATGCCGCGCTCCCGCCCATCATCTCAATAAGGCGTTGCTCGGCGGTCATGATTTCTTCGCCGCAGAACATCCGCGTCGTCGCCCCGGACGAAAATGTGACCCGGTTTCCCTCGATATGATAGCCGGCGTGATACCGGTTACAGGGCGCTTGTCCGGAGAGCCGGCCTCCCGGCGCAAAATCCATCGTGACGCCAGCCCTGCCGGGGGGCGGCGCGCCGTCGAGAGTAACTACGCGCCATGCGCCCGTCAGTCCTGCCGGGGCCGCTCTTGAGAGGGTTGTCCCGGCGGTCGCCAGGACGAAGCCGGCAAATGCCATGGCCAAAAGCCGCATGAATGATTTCTCCCGATGATGCTGAGATGTGGGTTTCGAGGATGCGAGAGTCCATCCCCGCCACAATCCATTCGCACAATCTCTTCAAATGTGAATCGATCTTTTGGCGACGCCAAGAGCCGCCTCTCGCACCGTTTCCGAGAGGGTCGGATGAGCGTGGCAGATTCGCGCCAGATCCTCAGCCGATCCTGAGAACTCCATCAGCACGGCGGCTTCGGCGATCAGTTCGCCAGCTCCGGCGCCCAGAATATGGACGCCGAGGACCCGGTCGCTGACGGCGTCGGCAATGATTTTCACGAATCCGTCGGTCTGACGCATCGATCGGGCGCGACCATTGGCGGAGAAGGGAAATTTGCCGATAGCAACGGCGAGGCCCTGTGTTTTCGCTTCCTCTTCAGTGAGGCCGAGACCCGCGACCTCCGGCTCCGTGTAAACCACGCCCGGAATGACGCCGTAGTTAACGTGGCCAGCCTGTCCGGCAAGGATTTCGGCGACGGCGATCCCTTCGTCCTCCGCCTTGTGGGCGAGCATCGGTCCACGCACGACATCGCCAATAGCGTAAATTCCCGGAACCGTGGTGGCGAAATGCGCGTCGATGACGACCCGGCCGCGCTCCAGCGCCACGCCAGCGGCCTCTAGCCCCAATCCTTGCGTAAAGGGAATGCGGCCGGTCGCGATCAGCACGGCGTCGGCGTTCATGGTCTCGGGGGCAGAGTCGTCCACAGCGGAAAAAGCCACGGTCGCGCCATCGCCCGCGCGCGTCACGCCGGTGACTTTTTTCGAAAGCCGGAAAACGAAGCCCTGTTTTTCGAGCACTTTCTGGAAACGGGTCGCGATTTCGAGGTCGAAGCCGGGAAGAATGCGATCGAGATATTCGATCACCGTCACTTTCGCGCCAAGGCGGCTCCAGACCGACCCCATTTCGAGGCCGATCACCCCGCCGCCGACAATCGCCAGATGCTGCGGAACCTTTTCGAGGGTCAGGGCGCCGGTTGAGGACACAACGACTTTCTCATCGACGACAATCTCGGCGCCGGAGGCGTCGCGCAACGGGGCGACGGCCGAGCCAGTGGCGATGACAATGGCTTTTGTCTCAAGGGTTTGCGTAACGCCATCAGCGCCTGCCACCTCAACTCGCCCGGCGCCGGCAATGCGTCCGTGACCGCGATAGGAGTCGATCTTGTTCTTTTTGAACAGAAAGGCCACGCCATTGACGTTCGCGGCGACCGTGTCGGCCTTGTGTTTCATCATCGCCGCGAGATCAAGACGCGGCGGATCGACGACAACGCCCAGCGGCGCAAGGTCGTGGGCGACTTCCGAAAATTTGTGCGAGGCGTAAAGCAACGCTTTCGATGGAATGCAGCCGACGTTCAGACAGGTTCCGCCGAGAGTCGCCTCTTTTTCGACGACGGCGGTTCTCAGGCCCAGTTGCGCGGCGCGAATGGCGCAGACGTAACCGCCCGGCCCAGCCCCGATTACGACGAGATCATAACTCATAAACGCCGCCTAGCAGGAAACGCGCCGACATCAGTTCGCCGCCCAAACGAAAGTCAGGATCGCCGCAAATCCGATGGCGGTTTGCCCGAGTTCGAGCAGGCCCCACAGTCGGATCACCTCGCGCGCCTCTTGCGCCGCCTCGGCCCCGATCAGCCCAAGAATGCGGTCATTGAGCGGCACAATTGCAAGATAGGTATAGGGCAGACTGCCAAGCGCCACGAGCGCGCCAAACAACCATCGAATGTCGTTGAGTTCGCGATAGGCGATAAAGCCAAACACGCCAGCGGCGATGGCGAGCCCCGCCAGCAGGATGAAGCCACGATGGTCGGAGGGCTCCCATTCCTTGATCAGCGCCTCATCGCCGAGTTTCATGCGGGAGGGCTGCTCGACATAATTAAGATATAAGGACGCGCCGGCGAAGGCCCCGGCTGCGGCGAGGGCGAGTGAACCAAAAATCATCTGTTCATTCCTTGAGGCGTTATTGATTGCGACGGGTCAGGCCGACTCGATGGCTTCCTCGTCGCACACGACACGGGCGCTGTCCTCAGCCTCCGACGCGACATCAATTTTCAACGAGCGGACAGCGGTCGTCTCCGCAGCCTGATCGGTGAAATGATCGAAGAACATCTTCATCGTGCGGTCGATGCCGTGCGGATTGATCCGACGGGTATCGTCCCTGTAGAAGCGCGCCGCGTTCGGCGACACGTTGACGAGATCGTAGGACGGCAGGTAGGCGATGTTGGGTCGCGCCCGGACGACTTCGTCGGCGGCGGCGCGAAGGATCGATTTCACCGCCATGTTCGAAACGATCACGTGGCGATCCTCGTAGGTCGCGATAATCCCGACGGGCGACACGCTGAGGATGATCCGCACGCGAGGATTTACCTCGCGAATGCGGTCAACGGCCGCGAGAAAGTCGCGCACCACCTCGCTCACGGTCATATTGTAGAATTCGTAGATATTTTCGTCCCACTCTCCGCCGGCGACGCCCGGCGCCAGCTGTAGGATGGCGCCATCCGACTTGTGCCGCCATGTTTCCGTGTGGCCGAAAGTGAAGATGAAGACGTCCATCGTCTCAAGCATATTGCGAACGGCGGCGAGATGTTTCTCGCGATCGGCGCGCATATCATCGACCGTTGAATAGGCGTCCGGCTCGATCCGTGGACGGAATGGATCGACAAAGCGTCCATCTTCGGGGCGCGTCCAGTAATCGAGTTGCGGTTTGAAGCGGCCATAGGCGCGCTCGATCAATTGAAGAAACTGGGCGGTCGTGTAGAGGTTGCCATAACGGCAGGAATACATCTCGTAGTTGCGGCGTTCCGCTTCCGCCGCCGACATCTCGGCGGGCGGACGTTCGGCGAGGTAATAGGTGAATCCGCTCGATTGCAGGCGATGGGCGATTTCCTGAGCAAAGCAGCTACCCGCCGTGGCGACGCGATCATGCCGCGCGATCTTGAATGGCGTGGTCACGATGGGATCGATCGCATAAGGCGGGAGCGAGGCCACCGCCTTGCGCCAGAAGCGATGGTCAGGTAGGGAGCTATAGGGATTTTCGGCCATTGGCCTTGTCCTCGTCGATGATGATCGATCGGTTGCGCCATCGTCATCGCCCGGCTGAGTGGGACGACGCGTCGTCGCCGGAACATAGACGGGGCGTCGCCGCTTGTCACCCGTCACCAACGGCGTTTCGCGCCGCCGACAGAACGACCCCGGTGAAATTCCGCATGTTTTTTTCCCAGATCGACCGACAGATTGAGAAATCCTGGCGACAATTTTTGGTGGAGCCGCGTCTGGCCAAAATTACCGGACGGCGACTGCGCAACACCGGGCCGCGCATCGCCGTGATCGGCAATTGCCAGAGTTTTGGCGTCGCCTACGCGATGAAGCTGATGGACCCCTCCGCGTCGGTTGATCATTTTTCCGTCATCGGGCGTTCCCGCGCCAATATGTCGCTCTTCGTCAAGACGATGGAGACCTACGACTATGTGTTCACCCATGATTTCACGGAGGGTCACCTCTCCGGCGGCAGCTCGGATGAACTGCTTCGGCGATTGCCCAACGCCGTGCTGTTCCCCGCAATCGGCTTCGCCGCCTTTCACCCGGATATGGTTCTAATTCACGATCTCTCGCGACATCATGGCTTCGTATTTGGCCCGATCGGTCCCTATCACTCGGCGCTAGGGCTTTTCGCCTGGCGCAAGGGATTGTCGGTTGAGGAGGCGAACGCGCTCTTCAATGAAAACGTCTTTCGAATGGTTGGTTATTTCGATGTCTGGAACGACGCCGCGCGCGAACTGGTCGAAGGTTTGCAGTCGGCCTATGGCTTCGATTTCTCAAGCGATCTTCTGAACTGGTCGCGGCGGGGCGTCTTTATGTACAGCAACGTCCATCCGATGAATTTCGTTTTGCACGATGTCGCAAAACATCTCTGGCGGAGGGTGGGGCTAACCGTTCGCGAAGAAAACCTGCAATTATACGGCATTGACGATCTTGGTCGCGCCGAGGTGTTTCCAGTCTACCCGCCAATTGCGAAGATGTTCGGCGTGAAGGGCAGCTATCTGTTTAAACTGGCTAATCATCACCTGAATTATACGGTGGGCGATTTCCTGAATCTGCCGCAATTTCTGAGCGCCTGTTACAAAACCTACGCCGCCAGTCCGGCGGACAAATTGTCCTGCGCGCGGGTCGACGCCTGGCTCGCCGACGCCGGCGTCAGCGAACTGCTGGCGAATATGGCCAAGGACAACCTGCGCGCCGGTTTGACGCCAACGCTCTGATCCGCTGACGCGCTGCGTCGTCCCGATTATTTCCAGCGCGTGTCGAAACGGGCAAGATTGAAGGGCGGCTTGTAAGGGTGAAGCGGGTTTTCGCCGGAGAAGGGCTTGACCACTGTGAGGATACGATCGCGATGTCGAAGCGGAGAAAATTCGGCCGGATCGCGGTCGCCGATCGGACCGAAGGGGTGCCTGGGATCGATGTTGACCGAGAAGCCCGGACGGGGGCTCATCCAGCTTTGCGAGGCGACGTCCATATAGGCTGTCTTCAGCATATGGTTGAGGCCCCACTGGGTCGGAACGAAACAGGATTTGGACGAGTCTGACATATCCCAGTAATAGGTGTCGGGGCGTAATTCGAGCGTGCCGTCGCCCTCGAAAATCGCGATGGAGTTCTCGTGCAATAAATGGCGAACCTCGGCGAAGCCAGCGAAGGGATCGACCAGATGGTAATAGACGCCGAGACAGATCACGATGTCGAAGGTCTCGTTGAGCTTTGAGGCTTCGTATATTGAAACGTTTTGATTGATCTCGACGCTGGATTTGAGCAACCGCTGCGCCAGTCTTAAACCAGCGCCGTTCGCCCAGTTCTGAGAGACGTCGTCGGTCGCCAGCACGCGTTTGGCGCCGCGCCCCTCAGCGTAAAAGCTCCAGTAGCCGTCCCAGCAGCCAATTTCCAGGACAGTTTTTCCGGCAAAGTCGATCTTGTCGAGTTGGCCTTCGATGAAACGCCAGATTCGGCGGTGGTCTTCGGCCTGCGAGACGCTGGTGGCGCGTAAACCGTCGCCAAAATCGAACTCGTGATACCAGGTGATGGCGTCAATTTCTTTTTGCAGCGCCTCACGGGTGGCCGCGTCCAGCGTGGTCATGAAGAATTTCCCTGATAGGCTGCGCCCGAAACAGTCGGGGCAGCACGACGGCGTCACCGGAGAGATGACGATGCGGTATGCGCTCCGAGCGCATCAGCCGCGTTAACGATCGTGGCGATTTTGCCTGTAATCCACGGAAGGCGCAAGACGTCGCGCTAACGTCTCCATGACGCGGCCAGGATACGTGGCCAGGACACGTGGCCAGGACAAGTGGCCAGGACTCGCGGCCAGCACTCGCGGCCAGCACTCGCGGCCAGGACTCGCGGCCGGGACTCGCGGCCGGGACAGGCGGTCGCGGCTCAGGCGGGCGAGGACTCCATTTCCCGCGTGAATGCGTGGATGCGGGGCGCGATGTGCTGCCTGAAACGAGAGCCGTTGAAGACTCCGT
>JBBARD010000005.1:53448-64318 GCA_040399965.1 Methylocystis sp.
GCGTGGATGCGGGGCGCGATGTGCTGCCTGAAACGAGAGCCGTTGAAGACTCCGTAATGGCCGACGTCCAGTTGCAGATGATGGCGCTTGCGGGATTCTGGAATGTTGGCGCAGAGCGACAGCGCCGCCTCGGTCTGGCCGACGCCGGAGATATCGTCCTTCTCGCCCTCGACGGTCAGCAGCGCCGTTTGCCGGATCGCTTTGAGGTCGACCAATGTCTCGCGGTGACGTAGCAGACCGAGCGGCACCTCATGGCGAATGAAAACGCTCTCGACGGTCTGCAGGTAGAATTCGGCGGTCATGTCCATCACGGCAAGATATTCGTCATAGAAATCGCGATGCTTCTCCGCCGAGTCGCCGTCCCCCTCGATAAGATGATTGAACATATCGAGATGCGCCGAAACATGACGTTCAAAATTCATCGCCATAAAGCCGGACAGTTGCAAAAAGCCCGGATAAACCTGCCGGCCCATCGCGAGGTTGGGGAACGGCACAGTGTGAATGCAATGACGCTTGAACCACTCGATGCCGCGCTGCTCGGCCAGCTTGTTTACCTGCGTGGGATTGACTCGCGTATCGATCGGCCCGCCCATCAGAATCATGGATTCTGGCGCGTGTGGGCTGTTTTCCGCATTCAGCAGGGCAATGGCGCAGATCAGCGGCACCGAGGCCTGACAGACCCCGAGCGTATGCAGCGGAACACCGTCGTTGTCTCTCGAGAGGCAGCGCATCATCTCCGTCAGATAATCAATGTAGTCGTCGAGATCGAAGCTTCCTTCGGTAAGGGGCACGTCGCGCGCGTCCCTCCAGTCGGTGATGTAGACGTCGTAATGCGGCAGGAAGGCTTCCACCGTGCCGCGTAACAGGGTCGCGTAATGACCCGACATGGGCGCGACAATCAGAAGTTTTGACTGTTTCGGCGGCGCGCCCGAGAACAGGCGTCTGAAGTGAAGCAGCCCGCAAAATGGTTTTTGCCAGATTGTCTCCTCGACGATCTCGACTGTTTCGCCATCGATGGCCGTCGTGTCGAGGCCAAACATCGGCTTGCCGTAACGGCGGGTCATCCGCTCGAATAATTCCCCGGCCGCGGCGATGTTGCGACCGATCAGGGTGTGATGCAGCGGATTGAGCGGATGTTTGACCGCATGAAGCATGGCGTCAGTGACGGCGCGCGCCGGCGCGAAGGCCATGTGCATGAATTCGTAAAACTGGTATGACAGTCGATCCATAACGACGTTTTCTCCGTCTGGCGCCAGAGGGGGGGCGCCTATGCTGCAACGCACAATCCGACGCTCAACCTAGCCATAAACCGGCGAGAATGAAAGTCTTATCAAAACCCCGACATCGCGCCGAGGGCGAGAGTCGCCCATAGGCCGAGGCTCGCCCGACGATACAGGGCGAGCGCGCGGTCGATGTCGGCGGCGGCGGCCTCGCAGCGGCCGTCGCCCAGCGTCGCCCCCGCGATTTGCTCAGCGCCATAGGCGCGCGGACCGCCAAGCGTGAGTCCGAGGGCCCCGGCCATGGCGGCTTCAGGCCAGCCGGCGTTGGGCGAGGCGTGAAGGGCGGCGTCCCGTCTCACGATCCGGATCGCGCCGGCCGCCGAAGCGCCTTGCAGGAATGGCGCCGCGAGCGCGATGAAGCCGGCGGCGAGTCGGGCGGGCAGGAGATTGAGCGCATCGTCGAGACGCGCCGCTGCCTGTCCGAAGGCAAGATAGCGCGCCGATTTATGGCCGATCATGCTGTCAGCGGTGTTCACGGCTTTGTAGACGACCAAGCCAGGCAGACCAAAAAAGGCCAGAAAAAGCGCAGGCGCGACAACCCCGTCCGAAAAATTCTCGGCGAGACTCTCGATGGCGGCGCGAGCGACCCCTGACTCGTCGAGTTGAGAAACGTCACGCCCTACAATCTGCGATACGGCGCGACGTCCTTCCGGCAGCGAGACCATCAGGGCGCTGGCGACTCTCGCAACATGTTCATGCAGGCTGCGTTGAGCCAGAAGGGTGGATGAAAGGATCGCCAGAAGAGCCGTTCCGCCGGTCACACGGCCACATAATTCCGCAAGCGCGGCTCCGGACATCGCCGCCGTAGCGACCAGCGCGCCTGTAGTCGCTGCGCCCATGAGCCGTCGGCGGTCGAAACTGTCGCGCTCAAGGTTGAGACGGTCGTCAAGCGCCGAAATCAGCGCGCCGAACCAGACGACCGGATGGCCGATCCGGCGGTAGAGCGCATCTGGATAACCTATGCTCGCCTCAAGGACGAGCGCCTGCACGGCGAGAGCGAAATACAACCCTTCTATCGCCCGAAGAGGCCGGTAATCGAAGCAATCGCGAGCGCATTCTGATTGATGGTGAAGCCGGCGATGGCGGTGCGACCGTGGGCGGCGTCGCCGAGCTTGTCGATCTTAAGCGCATAGACGGTGAAAACATAGCGGTGCGGCGCGCCCGGCGGCGGGCAGGGGCCGCCATAAGACTTGGCGCCGAAATCGTTTTCAAGTTGATGCGCGCCGGCAGGCAGATGTTTGCCGGAAGCGTCGCCTGCCCCCTGCCTGAGGCCGCGGGCATCGGGGGGAATATCGACGACGAGCCAGTGCCAGAAGCCGGCGCCGCCGGTCGGGGCGTCGGGGTCATGGGCGAGGACAGCAAGGCTTTTTGTTCCTGCCGGCGGGTCGCTCCAGCGCAATTCCGGCGAGAGATTGGCTCCCGTGCAACCGAAGGAGTCATAGACATGCTTCATGTCGATCTTTTTGCCCTCGGCGATGTCCGGGCTGGTCAACTCGAAGGCGTCGGCCGTGCGCGCATCGGCGGCGGCGAGGGCGGCGAAGGCGATGAAAGATGAAACGCGGCGGTTCATGCGACGTGCTCCTGTCATTGACGGCCCCTTTTACCGGACCGGGGATGTTGTGTCGCGTTCTTCGGCGTCGCGTTGAAGCCATTTCACAGCTCAACTGAGGCCATGTAAACAGACCCCATGTCAGAGACGCGCGATCATACGAGTTTGCGTCGGGGCTGGACCACCGGAGCCTGCGCCACGGCCGCTGCGCGCGCCGCTTTCGAGGCGGAGGTTTCAGGCGGTCCGCCGCCCGATCCGGTCGAAATCGCCTTGCCCTCCGGCCAGCGCGTCGCTTTCGCTCTGGCGGAATGGACCCGGGTTCCGGGTGGAGTCCGGGCCGGCGTGATCAAGGACGCTGGCGACGATCCCGACGTCACCCATGGCGCTTTGGTGCGCGCGACCGTCCGTCGCGCCGCGCCCGGCTCGGGGGTTTCTTTCATGGCGGGGGAGGGCGTCGGCGTGGTGACGCGGCCCGGTCTGCCGCTGCCGCCGGGCGAGCCGGCGATCAATCCGGTCCCCCGCGCCATGATCCGCCAGACGCTCGCCGAAGCCGCGCAGCGGCTTGGCGTCGCGCCGGACGCGCAGATCGAGATTTCGATTCCCGGCGGTTCGGAGATGGCAAGGCGCACCCTTAACGGCCGCCTAGGAATTGTCGGAGGCTTGTCGATTCTCGGAACAACCGGCATTGTGACGCCCTTCTCCTGCGCCGCATGGATCGACAGCATCCATCGCGGCGTAGACGTCGCCCGCGCCTGCGGTCTGACGCACATCGGCGCCGCCACCGGCTCCACCTCAGAGGCGGCCATACAGAAACTCTATGATCTGCCCGAGGTCGCGCTCATCGAGATGGGGGATTTCGCCGGCGGCTTTCTGAAATATCTTCGCGCCCATCCGGTTGCGCGGGTCACGATCGGCGGCGGCTTTGCTAAAATGACAAAACTGGCGCAGGGACGACTCGATCTGCATTCCGGCCGCTCTATCCTGGATCTCCCTCAACTGGCGCAAATGGCCAGCGCCGCCGGCGCATCAATGGGACTGGCGGGCGCGATCGCCGAAGCCAATAGCGCGCTGGAAGCGCTTCAGGTCGCGCAGGCGGGCGGCGTCGATCTTGCCGCGCCAGTTGCCGCGCGCGCGTGGGAGACAGCGGCCCGCACACTGAACACAACGGGCGTCGAGCTTGAGATTCTGGTTTTCGACCGCGAGGGCGGCCTGTTGGCGCGCGCGCCGTTCCGGAGCGCGCGCGCATGAGTGAGAACTTGCACCTGTCATTTGTTCTTGGCGGCGCCCGCTCGGGCAAAAGCGCCTATGCGGAAAAATTGATCGAGGCGCATGCGTCGCCCCGGACCTATATCGCCACAGCGGAAGCTTTCGACGATGAAATGCGCGAACGCATCGCTCTGCACAGGGCGCGACGCAATACTGGATGGCGAACCATCGAGGCGCCGCAGCAACTTGTCGACGCTATCCGCGCCGCGCCCGCCGATGGGGCGTTGCTGATCGATTGTCTGGGCCTCTGGCTGTCGAACCGGCTGCTGGCCGACGCCGACCTCGCCGCCGATCGCGAGGCGCTTATGGCGGCGCTTCTGGAGCGGCGCGCGCCGACGGTCGTCGTCTCTCCGGAAGTCGGCTTTTCGATTGTGCCTGAAAACGCGCTGGCCCGGGCGTTTCGCGACGCGGCCGGGCTACTGCATCAGGACATCGCCCGCATCGCGCGTCGCGTTGTGCTGGTTGTGGCGGGCTGCCCCATGACGGTCAAAGGATCACCAGGAGAAGAAACGATCCGATGAAAACCATTCTTGTCACCGGCGCGACCGCCGGCTTCGGCGCCGCATTCGCGCGCCGTTTCATCCGCGACGGGCATCGCGTCATTGCAACCGGACGCCGCGCCGAACGACTGGACTCCCTTCGAGCAGAACTCGGCGAGCGACTGCATGTCGCCAGCTTCGATATGCGCGACAGCCCAGCCGTCGCCGATTTCGTCGCTGGCCTGCCTGAGGGCTGGAGGGATATCGACGTGCTGGTCAACAACGCCGGTCTGGCGCTGGGTCTGGCGCCGGCGTGGGAGGCCTCGCTCGCCGAGTGGGATCAGATGATCGACACCAACATACGCGGGCTTGTTCACATGACGCGGGCGATTTTGCCGGGCATGGTCGCCCGCAACGACGGTCTGATCATCAATCTTGGGTCCATCGCCGGTGAATATCCCTATCCCGGCGGCAATGTGTATGGCGGCACAAAGGCCTTCGTCCGTCAGTTTTCGCTCAATTTGCGCGCTGATCTCGTCGGTCTGAACGTCCGGGTGACGGATATCGAACCGGGTCTCGTCGGCGGCTCCGAGTTCAGCGCCGTGCGGTTTGGCGGCGACATTGAGAAGGCGACGTCGGTCTATGCCGGAACCTCGCCCCTTACGCCGGAGGATATCGCCGAGACCGCCGCCTGGCTTGTGTCTCTGCCGCCGCATGTCAACATCAACGTCATCGAAATGATGCCGACCTGTCAGGCCAGCGCCGCCCTGGCGGTTCGACGAAAATCGTAGCTCCGCACAAGCCTCTGGCGGATATGTGTTATCTTCTGATTCGCCGGTTTCGTGGACTGTTCAAAACTGTTGACAAGCACGCTGCCCGGCCGCCCGCGTCACAGGAATGTCGCAATTTCGGATGTTTCTGCGCCGGCCGTTAATGAACCGTTAATCGGTCGACGGTAGGGTTTACAGATGTTAACGAGGGGGATTCGATCATGCGAAGCGCCTATCGGAACCGGGACTACGCCAGCGTCACGCTGCGCGAAAATATGATCGCCCTGATGATCGTCGCCGCCAGCTGGTTGCTCTTCGCAACCCTGATTACCGGCGAATTCTTCTGAAAATCTGAGAATATACGCCCGGTTTCAGTATTTAGCCTGTCAGCGCCAGCGACAGAATGAAAATTGTGAGCGAGACGACGGCCGCGCCCGCCAGAGCGGCGAAAGTTTCCCGGGTCATTGTCGAAAGCATCGTCCCAATCTCCGCCAGCGCCGCGCATTTCGTCAGCGCTGGATGGACTTTGAGAACCCTGCCGGCAAACAGCAAGAATTGTTTAGCCCGTCTCGCGCCAGCCTGCATGATTTCTACAATGTGTGGCTTTTCAGTCACGCTTTTGGCTTCGTCCGACGGCGTAGCCTCTCAAAGGCAGGCGCGAAACAGCGCCGCGCAGCCGACAATTTCGATTGAGACGATTGAGAACCGCGCGCGCAGAGCTGTCTCCAGCCCATCCAGAGTGTCGAGACGATTCGAAAATACGCCGTGCCGGTTGTAATGCGCCATCAGCAGCCTTGCCGCCCAACTTCGCGTGACGCCGGCCTGAAGCAAAGTTGACCCGAAACAGACCGCGCCGGCGTTCATCAGGGGCTTGATGTGATCGAGGACAATCGCTTTAGAATCCATGGCGCCAGGCAGGCAATGGAGAAGATAATTCAGACTGATCGAATCGAAACCCGCCGCCGCCAGTTCGATGGGCTCCAGCACATTACGCCGATAAATTTCCGGTTTGTATCGCGCGATCCGTCGCGCCGCATAGTTTAGCGCCGTCTGGTTCAGGTCCATCAGCGCGACGCGCGGCTGAGGCTCGTGAAATGCGCAATGATCAAGGAAATAACCGCTGCCGACGCCGATATCGAGATGGTTGGCGCTGACATGTTCGTTGAAGAAATGCAGCAGCCGGTTGGTCGGGCAGCGCCAGATCAGCGGATTTGAAAGGGTCAGGACGCGCAGATCGTAATTCGGCAAGGTTCTGTCAGTATAAAACGCCTGTCCGGCGGCGATCTCTTCCGCCGTTGGCGACATAACAGGGTCGCTCCTCAAAGATTCAAAATCTAAAATTGAGGCCGGCGCCGCCGGAAGGCGACAATGTCGGCATCGCCGAGGGGGTTTCGTCGCCTGTGTTCATATTCTCCGCGGCGGATTTGTCGGTCTCGATCTCGCCCTGGACTTTGGCCTTTCCGGTTTTGGCGCCGCGTTTGCCGCGTTTGACGGCTTTGGTCTTCGCAGCATTCGCGGCGACGGGTCCGGGGCTGGCGCCGGTCGCCAAATCCTTCGCCACAGAGGGGGGCAACGGCATGTCCTCAGCCAGAACCGTTCCGCCGCCGGCGATAAGGGCCAGGCCGAGAAGGCAGGAAAAGAGCCGAACCTTAAACGCGACCATCGTCAGCTCCCTCAGTAATGAAAACCGATGCGTTCTTACAACCCCGGAGCGTCAAAAGCCCTCAGGCGCCGTCGAGAATTTTTGAAATTTCGTCCTTGAGCTGCAGACGCTTCTTCTTGAGGTCCTCAATTGTCGCGTCGTCGGCCGGCTCGACGTTGGTCTCCATCCGATGGATGGTCCGGTTAAGCGTGTGATATTCGTCCGCAAGACGTGCGAAATGGGCGTTTCCGGTCTTCAGCGCGTGAATGGCGGCCGCCTTCTCGGGGAATTCTTCATGCAACTCGTGGGCAACGTGGCTCATTCGTTTCTCCGAAGCTTTATGGTTTGATTTCAGATTTTGTATGTCGGCCCGCCGGGCCGGTCGCTGTCTTTGCGCTTTAGCCGCCGGCATGCGAAGCAAACCTTATAGGGCCTCAGACGCCAAAGCGGAAATCTCCATGAAGTCGCAGCTCAAAAAACTTTGATAGCGATGGATTCTTCGCTTGACGCGACAGGACGGCGCGATTAGTTTCCGCGAACTTTCGACAGGCCGTAAATTCACGCCGTCCGCGAGCGCCTCGCTCCTGACCTTTCGAATTTAAACGCTGTCGCCTTGCCTGTGACCGCCAATCCTTGGCTTTCATACCGTCGCTTCGCGGCGACGGACAGGAAGGCACGATCCCGGCTAACGGGGTCCTCTGCAATAGGAGCGCCTTGGCCCATGGCCGACGGCGCTTCGACCGTTTGCGCGTTCTGTTGAGCGCGCCGGCGGGCCTGCCACGAAATCCGCCACTCGCTTTCGAGCGAACCACCGGCGTAAGGACGAATTGATGCCGACGATCAGTCAGTTGATCCGCAAGCCGCGGCACCCGAAGACGTACCGCGAAAAGGCCCGCCATCTCGGCGCGTGTCCCCAGAAGCGCGGTGTTTGCACGCGCGTCTACACAACGACGCCGAAGAAGCCGAACTCGGCTCTTCGCAAGGTCGCAAAGGTGCGTCTGACGAATGGCTTCGAAGTCATCGGCTACATTCCGGGCGAGGGCCACAATCTTCAGGAGCACTCGGTGGTCATGATCCGCGGCGGCCGCGTCAAGGATTTGCCGGGCGTTCGCTATCACATTCTGCGCGGCGTGCTCGACACGCAGGGCGTCAAGGACCGTAAACAGCGCCGTTCGAAATACGGCGCCAAGCGTCCGAAGTAAGGAGACACGCAGATGTCGAGACGTCATCGGGCGGAAAAGCGCGAGGTTATCGAGGACGCCAAATATGGCGATCTGGTCCTCGCCAAGTTTATGAACTCCATCATGTACGACGGCAAAAAGTCGGTCGCCGAAGCGATCGTCTACGGCGCCCTGGATCAGGTCGAGGCGAAAGCCAAGTCTGATCCCCTGGGCGTTTTCCGTCAGGCGCTGGACAATGTCGCGCCGGCGATCGAAGTGCGGTCCCGTCGCGTCGGCGGCGCCACCTATCAGGTGCCGGTCGAGGTGCGCAACGAGCGTCGTCAGGCGCTGGCGATCCGCTGGATCATTTCCGCCGCCCGGGCGCGCAACGACAAGACCATGGTTGATCGTCTTTCTGCCGAATTGCTCGACGCCTCCAACAACCGCGGTTCTGCGGTAAAGAAGCGCGAGGACACCCATCGCATGGCGGAAGCCAACCGCGCCTTCTCCCATTACCGCTGGTAAGGCGTCGAACCGCTCACACTCAGGACATTGACTATGGCCCGCTCGCATCCGATTGAGGATTACCGTAACTTCGGCATCATGGCGCATATCGACGCCGGAAAGACGACGACGACGGAACGAATCCTCTATTACTCCGGCAAGAGCCACAAGATTGGCGAGGTGCATGAAGGCGCCGCGACGATGGACTGGATGGAGCAGGAGCAAGAGCGCGGCATTACCATCACCTCGGCCGCAACGACGACTTTCTGGAACGGCAAGCGTCTGAACATCATTGACACGCCCGGCCACGTCGACTTCACCATTGAGGTCGAGCGTTCGCTGCGGGTCCTCGACGGCGCCGTGTGCGTGCTCGACGGCAACCAGGGCGTTGAGCCCCAGACCGAAACGGTTTGGCGTCAGGCTGACAAATATAATGTGCCGCGAGTCGTCTTCGTCAACAAAATGGACAAGACCGGCGCCGACTTCTTCAAATGCGTTTCCGACATCAAGACGCGCGTTGGCGGTCGTCCGGTCTGCGTGCAGTTGCCGATCGGCTCCGAGAATAATTTCAAGGGCATTATCGACCTGATCCGTATGAAGGCGGTCGTGTGGGACGATGAGGGTCTCGGCGCGAAATATCATGACGAAGAGATCCCGGGCGATTTGCTTGACCAGGCTGTGGAATATCGCACGGCGTTGATCGAGGCGGCCGTCGAGCTCGACGACGACGCCATGTCCGATTATCTCGACGGCAAGGAGCCGAGCGAGGAAACCCTGAAAAAGCTGATCCGCAAGGCGGTGCGCGGCATCGTCTTCCATCCTGTGTTCTGTGGCTCAGCCTTTAAGAACAAGGGCGTGCAGCCCCTGCTCGACGCAGTTGTCGACTTCCTGCCGTCGCCGATCGATCGCGAGGCGATCAAGGGCGTCGACATGGATTCGGGCGAGGAAATGGTCCGCAACCCTACGGACTCCGAGCCTTTCTCCATGCTTGCCTTCAAGATCATGGACGATCCCTTTGTCGGCACCATCACATTCTGCCGCGTCTATTCCGGCAAGATCGACTCCGGCACGACGGTTCTGAATTCCACCAAGGACAAGAAAGAGCGCGTCGGCCGTATGTTGTTGATGCATGCGAATAACCGTGAGGACATCAAGGAAGCCTATGCGGGCGACATCGTCGCGCTCGCTGGTCTCAAGGAGACGCGGACTGGCGATACGCTTTGCGACACGCTGAAGCCGGTCATTCTGGAGCGCATGGAGTTTCCGGAGCCGGTGATCGAGATCGCCATCGAGCCGAAATCAAAAGCCGACCAGGAAAAACTCGGTCTCGCGCTGCAGAAACTAGCGGCTGAGGATCCGTCCTTCCGTGTGTCGACCGATATGGAAAGCGGCCAGACCATTCTCAAGGGCATGGGCGAACTGCATCTCGACATCAAGGTCGATATTCTCAAGCGCAACTACAAGGTCGACGCCAACATCGGCGCCCCGCAGGTCGCCTATCGCGAACGCCTGACCAAACTGGCCGAGATCGATTACACCCACAAGAAGCAGACTGGCGGAACGGGTCAATTCGCCCGCGTCAAGATCATTTTCGAACCGAACGAAGCCGGCAAGGGCAATCTTTTCGAGAGCAAGATCGTCGGCGGCGCTGTGCCCAAGGAATACATCCCCGGCGTCGAGAAGGGCATCAACAGCGTCATGGGCTCCGGCATTCTGGCGGGCTTTCCGATCGTCGACGTGAAGGCGACCCTGATCGATGGCGCCTTCCACGATGTCGACTCCTCTGTGCTGGCGTTCGAAATCGCCTCACGCGCGGCCTTCCGCGAAGCGCTGCAGAAGGGCGGCTCCGTGCTGCTGGAGCCGATCATGAAGGTCGAAGTGGTGACGCCGGAAGAATACACCGGTTCGGTCATTGGCGATCTGAACTCGCGTCGCGGTCAGATCCAGGGTCAGGATATGCGCGGCAACGCCGTCGTCATTGACGCGATGGTGCCGCTCGCGAATATGTTCGGCTACGTCAATCAGTTGCGCTCCTTCACGCAGGGTCGCGCCAACTACACGATGCTGTTTGATCACTATGAACAGGTGCCTGAGGCGGAGTCGAAGAAGGTGCAGGCGAAATACGCCTGATCTCATAACGCAACAGGCGAATGGAACTCGTTAAAGGAGCACGGCGATGGCCAAGGAAAAGTTTTCACGCACGAAGCCGCACTGCAACAT
>JBBARD010000006.1:0-8249 GCA_040399965.1 Methylocystis sp.
TACGGCGCTGCGCGGGTTTATCCATTCCGGGATATTTGCCGTAGATCAAATGGTGCGTCCTTTAGACGCAAATTTGTGCTGGCTTTTTGCTCGCCTCACCATCCAAATTCGGGAAAGATGCCGCCACAAATCGCGGCAAGCGACGAAATTAAAAAGGGGTGGAGATGAAATACTGGCGTGTCGCGCTCGCGGTGATCGCAGGCGCATTCCTGTCGATGTCGGCTACGCTGGCGCGGGCCGAGGGCGGAGCCGGTCCCGAGGCGATGTCAATGGGCAATATGTGCATGGTCATGTTTGGCTATGACATGATCCACATCACCGCCTATCAGCCGGGCAAATCGCGCAGCGAATATTGCGAGCAAATTCCTTCCGCAGGCCTGACGGTGTTTTCCTTCGATATCGAAAATCCCTCCTTTCGCGATATGCCGATCGACGTGCGGATTATTCGTGATCCTTTGACTCCTGTCAGTATCGATACGGATGTCGAGTCGCTGACAGAGAAACATCTGCCGTTCAAAAAATACGCTAAAGGCACATTCAGCTTCGATCATGAATTTAAGAATACCGGCCACTACATCGGTCTTGTGACTCTTGAACGCCCCGATGGCACGCGGGAGCTGTCAATGTATAAATTCATGGTCGGCGAGACCCTCTGGGCCTGGGTGCCGCAAATCGCCGGAACGGTCCTGATCGGCGGGATGCTCTTTGTTTACTGGAAACATACGAAGCCATCCGGGACGAAGAAGGCTTCTTCCGAGACCCCGACAACTTGATTCCACCGCCTCGAGTGCTCATCTCGAAACATGATGAGTCAATCTTGTGCTTCCTGCGCGCGATTGAAAGAAATGTCAGGAACGGAACATGGGAAATTATCGTAACTTTCGGAACTTGACAGCCGCGACGATCCGCAACGCCCTCCTTGCAGGATTATGCGTCGTTATCGGGGCGGCGTCTCCCGCCTTTGCGCATTCTTTTCTGGTCGAGGCGACCCCATCCTCCAAGGATCATGTCGCCTCTTCGCCCAAATCGGTGAAGTTGCGTTTTGGCGGCGGCGTCGAGCCTGCCTATTCCAAGCTCACTATCGAAGGCGCTGATGGCAAGGTTTTGGCCGAAGGGGCCAATGGCGTGCCTGAAAAGGATCGGGAGCTTTCAGTTGGTTCTCCCGATTTGACCCCGGGCAAATATGTCGTTCGCTATCGCGTGTTATCGAAAGATGGTCACATCGTAGAGGGAAATTACGAGTTTTTTGTCGATCCCAAATGACCGCATCGCCTCGCGCTTCCGAAACGGGCTCGATCGCCGCATAACGTAAACCGGAAGTTCGTCTGTTTCGACAAGTGAGTTTGGTGTCAGCCGATCCAACTGATCATACGGGTGAACGAGATGTATATTTCGCTGGCGTTCATTCGCTTTCTGGAAAGCGTGCCCGCAGCTTTTGCTGTCGGCCTTATTCTCTTGCCGCGATTGATCGGCGAAGACGCGGAAAGGTTCAGAAAGCCGATCGCAACCCTCGCCGTTTTTCGGGCGGTCATCGGATTTGCGCTTTTATATTTTATTTGCCGGCAAATCATCCCGGCGGATCGTCCCCTGACATTCGATCTGATCCTTCAGTTAACCCGCGACACGGCGGTTGGCTGGGCTTGGATGGGGACGCAATGTCTTGCTTTCATTTTCGCCAGCCTGACACTCTATCGGTTGGTCAAGAAATCCGACGTTCTGGATCGCATCACGCTCTGGACCGGCGTTGTTCTTCTGGCCGTCGTTTCGGTGACGGGGCACGCCATCGACGATGGTTTGTCGAAGTGGACGCAAATCAGCTTTTTCCTGCACACGGCAGCCGGACTTACCTGGCTTGGGGGATTGCTGGGTCTCGTCTGGTGGATGCTGACGGCGCACAAGAAATCTCCGGACCTTGCCGCCGAACTGGCCGAGAAATGGTCGCGGATCGCCAAAATTGCGATGGTTGTGGTCGCTGTGAGCGGAATCATCATCGCTCTTGAGAATGTCGGCAGCGTTCCAAATATGCTGGCCACGCCTTACGGTCGATTGCTGACTCTCAAACTCACATTTCTTGTTGGCGCCCTGTTTTGCGCCCTGCTGATTGTCAGATACATGTCGCGTCGACCGGCAGGCGAATTTGATGTCGCCTGGGTCGGAAACGTCGGCGCCTTTGAGGCGCTCCTGGCGCTCGGACTGGCGGCCATCGCCGGCTATATCGCGGTTATCACGCCGGCGTCCCATGAAAACGAGATCTACTGGCCGCTGCCCTTCCGTTTGTCCTACATCGCCACCTGGGGACAAAAACCGGTCTTCCCGTCGCCGACATGGTATTGGGCGATTGTGGGGGTCGCTCTTGCGATCGGCGCCGTGATGGTTTGGTTCACGCCTGCAACGCGCGAAAAGCGGTTATATGCAACGCCAGCGGCGACAATCGCCGCGCTTTTGTGCATCGCCGCCTCGTTTTCCACCGAGGCGTTCACAGACACCTACAATGATCCCACCCAGGACTTTACGGCCGAGTCAGTTTCGCGCGGCATTGAGTCGTTCCAGGCGAATTGCACGGGGTGCCACGGTCCGATGGGCGAGGGAAATGGACCTCTCTCGAAGGATCTGAAAGACGCGCGGGGCGTTATCGTATCGCCCGCCGATTTGACGGCTCCGCATGTCGGCACTCATACCATTGGCGACATTTTCCATTGGCTGACTCATGGTTCCGCCAACGCGGTGATGCCGAGTTTCGCCCAGGTTCTGGATACGGATGATCGGTGGGACGTCATCAACTATCTTCTTGTTTTGTCGAGCACCAACCGATCCCGTTTCATTGGTCCCGGCGGTATGATCCAATGGCTGATTGCCCCTGATTTCGCTCTGATCGACCAGAAAGAGGAGATTACGAGCTTCTTCAAACTGCGTGGCAAACCGACGCTTCTGTCTTTCGCCAGATGCGAGGTAATTGGCGAGGCGGGCAAGTCTCTCGCCGATAGTCTCGTCATGGCGGCGGATGCAGCGAAAGCGGCGGGCGTGAATCATGTCACCGTCTTCACCGGCGCCTGTCCCGAAGCTGCAAAGGGCAGGGAGGCCCTGCATCCGAGAGCGGTCGAACGCGCCTATTCCGTGATGAACCGGTATCCCAACGAGCCCTATACGGATCAGATCGACGAAACGCATTTCCTGATCGATCGCTCGGGCTACATTCGCGCGCGGTTTCGTCGTTTTGCGCCGGATAACGGCAACCATGCGCAATTAACGACCCAGGCGATGATCATGGCGCAGGAGCCGCTGGTTGAGATCAACCTGCATTCCCACTGACCTCGCCAGCCTGAGAATTTCGATGATTTTCCGATCCGCGATAACGCTGGTCGATTATGGGGAGGTGGTTGTATGATCAAGCGGCGTGATCTTCTTACTCGCAGAATCCTGCTGGCGACAGCGGCCGCTATAACGATGCTGGCGGGCGTCGGCGTAGCGCATGAATATGAAGTCGGTAAGCTCAAGGTCGAACATCCCTGGCTGCGCGCGCCTCAGGATGGCGACAACAAGGCGCAATTCTTCGCTACGATCGAAAACAACGGCGATGCGCCCGATAAACTGATCGCGGTTAAATCCGAGAAATTCGGCAAGGCCGCCATATTCGGCGATGGTAAAAACCTCTCGACCGAAGCCCCGGTTACAATTGCGCCAAAGCAGAAAATCTCGCTTGCGCCGGGCGGCGCCTATGTCGGGCTGCTTGATATCAAGAAACATCTTGAGGTCGGCTGGGGACTGGAAATGACTCTCGTCTTCGAAAAAGCTGGCGAAGTAGTTATTGACGCGGCGATCGACGCGCCTGACGCCAAACACGCCCATGACGCCGAAGCGATGGAGCGTTGGGAAAAGGCTCATGGGAAGGATAATAGCGGCCCGAAAACCGAGGGTGGTCACGAAGGGCATGGCGAACACGGTGGACATGAAGGCCACGAAGGACACTCAGCACACGAAGGACACTCGGGACATGAGGGTCACATGATGCATGAACATCATCACATGGAAGGCTCGCAACCTGCGGCGCCGGCTCATTAACTCTCATCAAAGAAAAAGACCACACGGAAAAATCCGTGTGGTCGGTTACCCGAGACAATGAGCAGGGAAAACAAACTTTAGAAAGCGATCTCAGCGATCGAAGGTTACAAGGCGTCCCGAAAAACCTGTATTATCCATAGCTGAGTCCGCCTGACTGGTTGGACCGGCGACAGGCATGGCGAAACCGAGTACGAAAGCCGATACCGCCATCGCAATAATCAACAGCAGTGACACCCGAAACTGACGCCGGGCTGATTCGCGGTCGAATTTACGGATATAGCCTGACTCGGTTTTGTCGTCGTATTTGTCAACCAGTGACATTTTCTTGCCCCAAGATCCCAACACTGCTCATTTCAACGGCCAAGGTTAGCTCGTTTGAATGATCTGTTGGCGGTTATGTCTCAGAAACGGGCGAGTAGCCAAAAGGTTGCATGCCTAGAGTGATTTTTTTTAATTTTTTTGTTTTTTCGTGGATCGACCACGATCCTGGACAGGATCAGAGAGATATTTTGCGGTGCAGCGCACAGCGCCATCGGGGCCATTGGCAAGTGCTAAAAACCGACGTCAGTGATCAGGCGCCCGGCCAGACGATCCTCATGCGTCGCTATTGTGTGCAACGCAAAAAGCCTGCTTCCAGACGCCTGTAATTTATGCCATCCAATGCCTCCAGCACCGCCGCCGATCATCCAGTCTGGATGTCGCCGGGGGGAGAGCCATGATTACCTGGAGGCTTACCATGTCCTTCCTCGCCAAAGCCCTGTCCCGTGTAAAGCCTTCCGCCACCATCGCTGTGACCCAGAAGGCTCGGGACCTCAAAGCCCAAGGGCGCGAGGTTGTCAGCCTTTCTGTCGGCGAACCGGATTTCGACACACCAGAGCATATTCGCGCCGCAGCCAAGGCCGCGATTGATCGGGGGGAAACCCGCTACACTCCGGTGCTGGGTATTCCCGAGTTGCGCGAGGCTGTCGCCGGAAAATTCAGGCGCGAGAACGGACTCGATTACAAATCCTCGGACACGATTGTCGCAACAGGTGGAAAACATATTCTCTTCAATGCTTTTCTGGCGACGCTCAATCCTGGCGACGAGGTCGTCGTCCCGGCGCCCTACTGGGTGAGCTATCCCGAGATGGTGGCCATCTGCGGCGGGACGTCGGTTTTTGTCGATACAAAAATGACCGACGGCTTCAAACTTCAGCCCGAAGCCCTGGAGAAGGCGATCACGCCAAAAACCAAATGGCTGGTGTTGAACTCGCCCTCCAACCCATCCGGCGCCGCCTACAGTTTCGATGAAATGAAAAGGGTGACGGAAGTGCTGTTGCGGCACCCTCAGGTGCATGTCTTGACCGACGACATCTACGAGCATCTTGTCTATGGCGACTTTAAATTCGTCACGCCAGCGCAGGTCGAGCCTGCGCTGATGGATCGAACCCTGACCATGAACGGAGTCTCCAAGGCCTACGCCATGACCGGCTGGCGTATCGGTTATGCTGCTGGTCCCAGCGCGCTGATAAAAGCTATGGACCTGCTTCAGGGCCAGCAGACATCCGGAGCCTGCTCAATCGCCCAGTGGGCGGCTGTCGAGGCGCTGAATGGCCCCCAGGAGCATCTGGCCGTTTTCCGCAAGGCGTTTCAGGAGCGCCGCGACCTTGTCGTTTCAATGCTCAATCAGGCCAAATATCTTGAATGTCCCACGCCGGAGGGCGCTTTTTATGTGTTCCCCTCCTGCGCGGGAGCCATCGGCAGAAAAACGCCTGAGGGCAGGACAATTGAGACCGACGCCGATTTTGTGACCGCGCTGCTGGAGGCGGAGGGGGTGGCCGTCGTACAGGGGTCGGCTTTCGGAGCGGGACCGAATTTCAGGATCTCTTATGCCGCTTCCGCGCTGGTGCTGGAGCAGGCCTGCCAGAAGATCCAGGCCTTTTGCGCCAGTCTCGTCTGATCGCCGCGTGTTGCGGGCGCTTCCCGGCGCTCTAGTTTTAGTATTGTCGCAGCGCCCGTCTTTGCGGGCGCCAGGGGGAGAACGCGAATGACGCTGTTCTTGCTGTTTATTCTTGCCGCACTGAGCGCGGCGATCATTTATATTTCGTTGTCGCCGGACAGGTTCAGCGTCGCAAGATCGACTGTGATCGACGCGCCGCCGGAGCGCATCTACCCGCTGATTAACGATCTTCATGAATGGGAGCGCTGGTCTCCCTGGGCGAAGCTCGATCCGGATCAGTCGATTGACTACGAGGGTTCGCCGCTCGGGGCAGGCGCCATTATGTCCTGGGCCGGCAATATAAAGGTCGGCCAAGGGAAAATGAAAATCGCCGAGAGCAGCCCGAATGAGCGCGTGCGACTCCGGCTCCAGTTGATAAAGCCGATGCAGGCGATCCATGACGTGCAGATCGATCTTAATCCGCTGGGGGAGACGCGGACGGAAGTCGTTTGGAATATGTCAGGCCGAAACGAATTCGTGGCTAAAGCCATTCACGCCTTTGTGAGCGTAGACCGCAGAATTGGAGAGCAATTCGAACAGGGACTCGCCAATCTCAAGAAGCTCGCCGAGACGGACGTGTGGTAATCTGAGGTTCGTCTCTTGCGGCGTTGATGCGCGGCAGGCCTGCCTGCCGCGCTGATTTCGGGTGGTTTGAGCCTATCCGGCGGCGTCATACATCTCCTCGACATGCTCCCAGTTCACGAGATGCTCAAGGAATGTCTTGAGATAATCGGCGCGACGGTTGCGATAATCGATATAGTAGGAGTGCTCCCAAACATCGGCGACGAGGAGGGGCGCAGCGCCGTAGACAAGCGGATTTTCGGCGTTCGGCGTTTTGCGGATCGCCGCCTTGCCGTCTTTCACTTCAAGCCAGACCCAACCTGAACCGAATTGCCCCAGGCCTTCTTTCTGGAAGTCCTCCTTGAACTTGTCTACGGAGCCGAAACTATCGACCAGAAGCTTCTCGATCTTTCCGGGAATTGGTCCGCCGCCTTTGGGCTTCATCCATTTCCAATAATGGTGATGATTGTAATGCTGGGCGACATTGTTGAAAATCGGGATGTTTTTTCCAAAGGCCGCGACGATGACTTCCTCGATCGGTTTGCCTTCGAACTCAGTGCCCTTGATAAGATTATTGGCGTTCGTCACATAGGTCGCGTGATGTTTGTCATGATGGTATTCGAAAGATTCGCGCGACAAATAAGGCTGCAGGGCGTCATAGGGATAAGGCAGGTCTTCCAGCGTAAAAGACATTATTCTCTCCTGATCAGGGAAGTCGACTTTACGATCCCGAAGACTAACTAGGCCCCGCCACCGTTTCGGGCAACACGCAAATTGATGCGCAACAGTCTATGTCCAGACAAAACGGCCCAGCGTGAGCCGGGCCGTTTTCGCAGTCTCAGCGCCTGCGTCATGGGATGGTCAGGCGGCTACCTGCGCCTGTTCGGCGTCCCTGTTGGCCTTGGCGCGGATGGCCAGCCACATTGCGCCAACCAGCGACACGAAGCCGACAGCATAGAGAATATATTCGATCATTCCCCATAAGGTGTAGAGACCGACTCCGAACGGGAAACGCGTCACCCACTCGTTGCCGAGATCATCGCGAACGGTCACAAGCGCCACATAGCGTCCGGCGTCCGTGAAGTTGTGCTCGAACGTCAGGATTCCGTTCCGGTAGACTTTCGGCTCGAGGTTCACGACTGTGACCGCACCCAGATTGGCCTTTTCGCTCGTCTCGCCAACATCCTTGATGACCCTGACGCCAATGGCCATGTCGCGAAGCTCTGGCGAAACGGCGCTGAGCGCGATGACCGTTGGGCCAGTCTGAGCGATATCCTGACAAAACTCCTGCTCCTCGCCGCTGCGCTGATATCCAATGAAGTGCAGGGTGTTGGGGCCGAGTTGCATGACGCAGTCGTCTTGTTCGAGTTTCACGCCGCCGTGGGCCAGGGCTTCTGTGGTCGACATGCCGATCCCTAACGCCAAGCCAAAAGACACTGCGATCGCGGCGAGGCGGCGTCGCGTCAATAATCCCATCATGAGCTTTCCCCTTCCATTCGTTTGCGGCGACGCCTGATTCGCGCGCGCCTCGGGTCTCGTATTGACGAGCCTGTGGGGAAGAGATTTGTGCGGATATTGGCAAATACTATGTGACAACTAGACGCGTGAAAAATATATTTTATACTATTGAAAATAAATATTTTTATCAGTC
>JBBARD010000006.1:8349-14821 GCA_040399965.1 Methylocystis sp.
CTAGACGCGTGAAAAATATATTTTATACTATTGAAAATAAATATTTTTATCAGTCGCCAAGCAAGCTTATGCTTGCCAAGCTTCCTATATATTGAATTAAATTACTCAATATATCATATTAGTAGTTTTATCTGAAAAATTTCATAATGGCGTGAAAGTATTAAAATATGAATTAAATCAATAAATTCAATTATATATAGAAAAAATAGCTATTCAATTAGATGTTTTTGATTATTTAAAAGTATAAATATCAATTTATTACTATTTCATGGTGAGGACTCTCTCGAACAGATCGCCCTTCATTGGGGCTCATGTCCGTGAAGCCGGACTGTGCTAAAATTCCTCTTCGCTAGGGGATCGATATGAATCGCGAATTTTCCGGATGGGGCGTAATTGTTTCGGGCGGTCTGCTGGCGATGGTCGGCTGCTATTGGCTCTATGCCGGTTGGGATCACATTCAGATCGAACGAGGTTGGAGCCAGTTCATTGCTGGCGCCATGGCGCTCTCCAGCGGCGTTGTCACGATGGCCATCGGACGGCTGATCCGATTACTTGTTACGCAGCCTCGAGCCTTGGCCGTGACGCAGGCCATCGGACGCGAGGCTGCATCGTCGCCTTCCGCCAGAGCCGCTGCAGTTGCGCCTGAATCACAAAGGATCGCGAGGCCGCCTGAGCAAACTAGGTACGCAAGCCCTCCAGCGGGCAGGGAGGCGTTGAGCTTCGACCCGCCAGCGCCGCAGGCAAACGCGAGCGTAAGACCAATAAACACTGAAGCTCCTGGCTGGAGTCAGGCATCAATGTCTCCCGTGACGGAAGCCGCGCCCGGTTCGGATGAGGATTATTGGCGGAGCCAGGAGGCACATTACCACGGTGGCGAGGAGCCTACGGAGGTCGATCGCTATATGGCGGGGGACTCGACCTACGTGATGTTTTCGGATGGCTCCGTCGAAGTTCGATCGCCCGCCGGGGTAAGGCTCTATGCATCGCTGGACGCTCTGCGCGCGAATCTCGCGGAGAGATAAGTCCCGATGGGGTTATTGGTTCTCGCCGCCGCCCCAGATCAGAAACAGGGCGGCGTCTCCCGGAACGCCGTCCGGAAAATCCACGATCTGCGCCGCGATCTGGAAACCTTCAGGTTGCAATTCATCTCGCCAACGCTGGAAAATATCAGCGGGCTCTCCTCTCAGCGTTTCCGGCCAACGCACATCTGGAGCGTTGATCGCTCTGCCGCCATCGCTGCACAGACGCGAGGGGAAACGGATCAACATGAATTCGCGCATGCCTGAACTGGCGGCGTTACGGGCGCTCGTCAGCATCTGACGCCATGCGGCGTCAGAAAGCCGCTTCGCCGCCATCTCCTTTATGCGCTGTTCGCGCAGTTCCTGCGCCTGGCGACGTTGCTGCGCCGACTCAGCTTCGAGGGCCTGGTCATGCGCAGACACTAAAGCCCGGAAATGGGCCGCCGAAAATTCGCCTTGATGTCGTCGATCAACAGCGGCGGAACGTTGCGATGGAAAAACTTCGGTTGAACGCGCCGCCGCATCGATTACCTGTTCGCTTAAAAGCAATCCAACCAGCCGATCTCCCTGCACAACGGGGATGCGTTTCAGCGGGTGGTTTTCCAGCAGTCGCAGAATTTCGACGAGGGCCGTCGTTTCATCAACGGAAACAGGGTGGGGGGTCATGAACTCCCGGATCGATTTGGACTTTTGGGCGGCGGCGGGCGCGCCGTCTTTTCCGTAATCCGAGATGTCGCTGCGCGTAACGATGCCGATTGGCGAAAGTCTTTCGTCGACAACCTGAATCGCGCCCGTCTGACAGCGCGAGAGCAAGCTCGCGACGTAGGCGGGATCGGCGTCCGCTGTCACATAATAGGGAAACTGGCTGTTCATCAGGTCGCGCGCGATCATAGGCCGTATCCGTCTATTCGGACAGTTCGATGGTGACGGGCACATGGTCCGAGGGGCGATCCCATCCCCGCGCCTCTTTCAAGACTTCCAACCTTTTCAGGACGCCGCCAAGTTCTTCGCTGGCAAGGATATGGTCGAGGCGTCGTCCCCTGTCGGACGCTGCCCAGTCTGCGGCGCGATAGCTCCACCATGTGTAAAGTTTTTCTTCCGCCGGCACGAAGCGACGCAGGGCGTCGATCCACTGTCCGGCCTGGAATACCGCAGTGAGTTTCTCCACCTCCACAGGCGTGTGGCTAACAACCTTCAGCAGCGCCTTATGGCTCCAGACATCATGCTCGAGAGGGGCGATGTTTAGATCGCCGACGAGCATTGCGCGTCCTTTTGCAATCTTGTCTTTTTTGATCCAGTCGCGCATTTCGTCGAGAAAATCGAGCTTATGGGCGAATTTCGGATTGATGTCGCGGTCAGGCTCGTCGCCGCCTGCAGGCACATAGAAATTATGAATCGTGAGTGCGCCGCCCTTGCTCTCAACCTCGGCGGAGATGTGGCGTGCGTCGCCTTTTTCGCAGAAGTCGCGCTTATCAATCAAACGGAGCGGTTTTTTCGATATAATTGCGACGCCATGATAGCCTTTCTGGCCGTTGATGACGGCATTGTGATAGCCGAGCGCGTTGAAATCCCTGATTGGAAATTCGGCGTCACGACATTTGGTTTCCTGCAAACACAGAACGTCCGGCGCTCGGGTTTTCAGGAAATGTGCGACAAGCGGCATTCGCAGCCGCACAGAGTTGATATTCCAAGTTGTGATTTTCACGATGACCGGTTTCTATTTACTGGCTTTGTCTTTGCCGCTGAACAGAAACGGCGCAACGTCGCCGACGCCGGGCGCCTTCTCGGTGATGAAGGGCGTCGGGCGGCATACCGCCATGGCGGAGAGTCCCACACGTGCGGTCAGAAGGCCGTTGAGCACACCCTCGCCAAGCTTTGCCGATAGACGCGACGCGAGTCCATGGCCCAGAACCTGTTGCAATAGCGTGTCGCCGACAGCCACGGCGCCGGTGATCGCCAGATGCGACCCGACCGAGCGGGCGAGTTTGAAAAACCCGAATAACCCGGGTCTTCCGCCGTAAATATCGGCAATTCGGCGCATCAGCACGATCGCCTGACCAGCAACGAAAATCACGTCCAGTATAGCGCGCGGGCTGATGGCGGTGACAACCGATACACGTTTGGCGGCTGCAGCGATCTCCCTGCGGGCGATCTCGTCGAGGGGGGTCACAAGATGGCGTTCGGCGAGTTCGATCAGGTCTCTGCCATCCATGATCTGACCTGCGTATTCCATGACAAGGGCGCGCGCGCGCGCGCTTTCGGGACGTTCTGAATAGAGGCGGCCAAGATCGGCTACATGGGCCCGGGCGGCTTTCTGGTCATTGGCGGCATGGGCCTGGGCAAGGGCCAGATGCAGGCGGGCGATCTGGTTTTGACGCAGGATGCTGCGGATTTCGCGGACAATAAAAACACTCGCCGCAAGCGCCGCAGCTCCTGCAAACGCAAGACCAATGCCGCCGAGAATGGCGGAGTGTCTGAACAGGTCTTCTACGAAATTCCACGCCCATACGCTCAGTGCGAGCGAGAACAGGCCGCTGAGCGCGGTCAGGAAAACGCCGCCCCATGACATCACGAGGCTTTGTAGCAACCCTTTGGCTTGCGCAGCTTCTATTGCCGTTTCATCGCCGGTGAGTCCGTCGACGAGTTCGGCCGTCTCGCGAGAGAAGGCGTCCATTTCTGCTTCTACAAGCTCGGCTCCAGACCCATCGGCCGGCTTCGGCGGGACGGTCTCGTCGCCCTCCAGACGAAAAGCGCGAGGGCGCTGTCGACGCTCGGTTTTGCTCGTGGGCGGAGTGTTCATTCTGGGAACCGTGTTTGCCTCTCCTCATTATGCCAGAATTCAGGCGCAGTTGCGCTATGCCGCGCGAATTTTCCATCCGGCCTCCTCCGGACGGCAAACTCGTCCAATAACGGCGGGTTCAGGCTGAACCCGGTTGCAGGAGCGGGGCGGCTCCTTTAGCATTAACTTCGCTGTTTGTTTCGCCCCTGTCGTCTTGCCATAGCCCATGACCACCCTGATCCCGGACGCTCTCGCGCTGTTGCTCGGATACCTTTTGGGTTCAATCCCTTTCGGATTGTTGCTGACGAAATGGGCCGGCGCCCCGGATTTGCGCACAATCGGCTCGGGCAACATTGGCGCCACCAATGTTCTTCGAACCGGACGGAAGGATCTTGCCGCCGCAACCCTTTTTCTGGACGCGCTGAAAGGTTTGGTCGCGGTTCTGATTGGTCGTTGGCTGGCTCCGGAAGACGGCGACCTGATCGCCGCTATCGCCGCCTTTTTAGGTCACATCCTGCCGGTCTGGTTGAATTTCAGAGGCGGCAAGGGGGTTGCGACTTACCTCGGCGTCCTGTTCGGCCTTCATTGGCCGACCGGATTGACCTTCTGCCTGGTCTGGCTCGCAGTTGCGGCGATCTGGCGTTACTCCTCCTTGTCTGCGCTTGTCGCCAGCCTCGTCGCGCCAGCCGCGTTGATGGGCCTTGGCAAGGGTGGTCCTGCCTTGGTGGTCGGTGTGATGACTGCGATGCTCTGGCGAAAGCATCGCGAAAACATCGCCCGTCTGGCCGCCGGATCGGAGAGTCGGATCGGACAAAAGGGATGAGCGGGGCGGAGACGGGCGGGCGGCTTGATGACGAGCAACTGGTCGATTGGCTTTGTCTTATTCGCAGCGAGAATATCGGTCCACGCACATTTCGACAGTTGATCAATCGCTATGGCGGCGCGCGTCCAGCTCTCGAAGCCTTGCCGGAGCTTGTTGCTAAAACGTTACGCGGCCGGGTGATTCGCCTGGCTGAACGCGATGACGTCTTGCGCGAGATCGCGGCGGCTCACGCGAAAGGCGTTCGTTTCCTCGCCAGCATTGATCCCGACTATCCGCCGCTTCTGCGCGAAATCGCCGATGCGCCGCCCATTCTCGCCGTGCGCGGGAACGCAACGGTGACGCGTCGGGATGCTATCGCAATTGTCGGGTCGCGCAACGCGTCGGCGGTGGGATTGACGTTCGCTGAACGCCTCGCCCGCGGCCTTTCCGCAGCGAATTACGTCATTGTTTCAGGGCTTGCGCGCGGGATTGACGCCGTGACGCATCGCGCCACCGTGACGACCGGCGCCATTGCCGTTCTCGCCGGCGGACACGCGCGACCCTATCCCCCTGAGCACGAAAAACTGGCCGATGACATCGCAGAACATGGCCTCGTCATTTCAGAAATGCCATTTGACTGGGAGCCGCGGGGCCGGGATTTTCCGCGCCGCAACAGGCTCATCGCTGGAGTCAGCCGCGCGACGGTCGTCGTCGAGGCGGCGCGCCGCTCTGGCTCCTTGATTACCGCGAAATTCGCCAATGATCAGGGCCGGGAAGTGTTCGCGGTTCCGGGCTCTCCACTCGATCCTCGCGCCGAGGGGACGAATGATTTGCTGCGACAGGGCGCAAATATGTGCACGCGGGCGGAGGACGTCATTGAGTTGCTGGCTGGCGCATCCCGATTCTCTTCCCAAACGGATTTGTTCGATATGAGCGAGGGTCCCGACGAGATCGAGCCCCTGTTCGATGAATTTGATTTTTTCGCTGCGCCGCCCGCCGCTTTCGCTCACAACACAAAAGCCTCCGGAACGGCTTATGCGCAGGTAGAGAAAACCGACTTTACGCATGAAGATCGATCGCAAACAACTTTGGGGACAGAGAAAGATCCCTCAGGCCTCATCATATCCTTGCTGGGGCCGGCGCCGATCACGGTGAACGAACTGGTTCGAGTCAGCGGCCTGAGCGCTCAGGTCGTGCATGGCGTTCTTGTGGAGCTTGAGATCGGCGGGCGCGTGGCCCGGCCGGGAGTTGATCTGGTCTCTCTCGTTTACAATCAATGAAATAAAATTAGATTTCGGCGTCCTTCTTGCGCTGCGACATATCCGCCTCGACACGCGCCAGATTGAGAAAATACGCCAGCATCGGTAGTTTCGCCTCGCCAGCCATTCGGGCCAATTCGGCGCTGATATCAGAAATGTAAGCGCTGACGACCGCCTGCTGTTTGGCGACGCTCCGCATTTTGTTTCTGGAGGGCGAGTGTCGACCTGAGGTGGTCGCGCTTGCGTGACGTGATGACACAGATCTCTGCATGGGTTCATGTCTCGCAAGATGGCGGATGACTTCCGGAATTTTTGACATTCATTTGACGCAACTGTCAAGCTTGCGCGGGACGGCTTGCCCGCGCTCCTGATGATTAAATATTTACGCAACATAATCAATTACATAGAGGCGATCAGATCGTGCGTTGCGGCGCCTCTGGCAGTCGCGAGAGACGATCCAGCGCGCCCTGCAGAATATATGCCGCGGCCATACGGTCGATAACATCTGCGCGTTTGGCCCGAGAAACATCGTTGGCGATCAGATCTCGGGTCACAGCGGCCGTGGAAAGACGCTCGTCCCAAAAAGCGAAGGGCAGATCGGTTAATTTTCGAA
>JBBARD010000006.1:14921-31325 GCA_040399965.1 Methylocystis sp.
GCCGTGGAAAGACGCTCGTCCCAAAAAGCGAAGGGCAGATCGGTTAATTTTCGAAGATTTCGCATGAAAGCCTCGGTAGCCTGCGCTCGGGGTCCGGAACTCCCGTCCATGTTCAATGGTAGGCCGAAAATCAGCGCGCCGACCTCAAAATCATTCGCGCGCCGGATCAGTGTCATCGCGTCCTGAGAAAATTTACTGCGCTTGATTGTGTCAAGGGGAGAAGCGAGCCGCCTCTCCACATCGGATAGCGCCAGCCCGATGGTTTTTGTGCCAAGATCGAGCCCCATCACGCGCGATCTGATGGGCAAGAGACGTGCGATTTCCTCAAGCGGCTGGGCGACGGGGGACATATTTTTCGCTAGCATGCCCGGACTTGACGTTAAACCCCCCATGTCGGGCGCATTGCGCCATGCAAGCCCAGGCGCTATAGCGCCCTTGCTGGTCCGAAGGACGGAGTTGAAAATGTCTGTCGATCCTGCGGTGGTGCGCCGTATCGCACACCTTGCGCGCATTGCCGTCGAGGACAAAGAAATCGAGCGGCTGAACGGCGAGATCAATGCGATCCTCGCCTTTGTCGAGGCTCTGGGCTCCGTCGATGTCGCGGGCGTTGAGCCCATCGCCTCGGTGTTGCCGATGCAAATGAAGAAACGCCCCGATGTCGTTGACGATGGCGGCATCGTCGACGACATTCTCGCAAACGCCCCCGCGCGCGAGGATAATTATTTCGTCGTTCCTAAAGTCGTTGAATAGACGAAACTTCCTTCGCGTCCACTATAATAAGAGACACATGTCCGATTTGACCCACCTTTCCCTCGCCGAGGCGCGCGATGCGCTGAAATCGAAAAAAATATCGGCGCACGAACTCACCCGCGCGCATATCGATGCAATGGAGGCCGCGCGCGCGCTGAACTGTTTTATTACCGAGACTCCGGAGCTTGCGCTTCGGCAGGCCGGTCAAAGCGACGCAAAAATTGCGCGGGGAGAGGCCGGGCCACTCGAAGGATTGCCGCTCGGCATCAAGGATCTTTATTGCACCAAAGGCGTTCGCACCACGGCAGCCAGCCATATTCTCGGCGATTTCACCCCGACATACGAATCTACCGTCTCAGCCAATCTGTTGCGCGATGGGGCGGTGTCTCTGGGTAAGCTCAACCTTGATGAATTCGCCATGGGGTCGTCGAATGAGACCAGCGCCTTTGGTCCGGTGATTTCACCCTGGCGTCGCCGTGGAGATCCCTCAGCCAAAATTGTGCCGGGCGGTTCATCGGGCGGTTCATCCGCCGCTGTCGCCGCAAGGTTGTGTCTGGGCGCGACGGCGACAGACACCGGCGGATCGATACGCCAGCCCGCCGCCTTCACCGGAACCGTGGGTATGAAACCGACCTACGGACGCTGCTCGCGCTGGGGCATTGTCGCGTTCGCTTCCTCACTGGATCAGGCTGGTCCAATCGCCCGCACGGTGCGAGACTCCGCGATCATGTTGCGCTCCATGGCGGGGCATGATCCCCGGGATACGACCAGCGTCGACGCGCCTGTGCCGGATTACGAAAAGGCTTTGGGCGCTTCGCTGAAGGGTCGTCGGATCGGTGTCCCAAAAGAATATCGGCTCGACGGCCTTTCGTCGGAAATTCTCGCTCTTTGGGATCAGGGCGTCGCCTGGTTGAAGGACGCCGGTGCGGAAATTGTCGAGATCTCGTTGCCGCATACGAAATTCGCTCTCCCGACATATTACATCATTGCGCCCGCCGAGGCTTCCTCGAATCTCGCGCGTTATGACGGCGTTCGCTACGGCATTCGCGAAACCGGTCGCGACATCTCCGGCATGTATGAGAAGACCCGCGCAAAGGGTTTCGGCCCGGAGGTGCGACGTCGCATAATGATCGGCACCTATGTCCTTTCTGCCGGCTACTATGACGCTTATTATGTCCGCGCGCAGAAAGTCCGCAGCCTGATAAAACATGATTTTGACGCCGTTTTCGACGCTGGGGTCGACGCTGTGCTCACCCCCGCTACGCCTTCGCCGGCTTTCGCCCAAGGCGAACAGGGAGCGACCGATCCCGTCGAAATGTATCTCAACGACGTTTTCACCGTTACCGTGAATATGGCCGGCCTGCCGGGCGTCTCCGTTCCGGGAGGCCTCGCCGCCAACGGATTGCCGTTGGGGCTGCAATTGATTGGTCGTCCTTTCGACGAGGAGACCCTTTTCACTCTGGCCGGCGCGATTGAGCAGGCGGCGCCAAAAATCGATTATCCACAAGCATGGTGGCGTGGGATTTGATCATGGGCACAACCCGCGCCGAGAGCGATGTCAATTTGCAAGCGCTGCAGGACGAGATGTCCGATGTGCGTCGGGTGATCGACGAGATCGACGACGAACTCGTCGCGCTGCTCGCCAAAAGACAACGGCAAATAGAACGCGCTGCGCGGGTCAAACCCGGACTCGGCATCCCGGCGCGTGCGCCGGAACGCGTCGACGAGGTGCTGGCGCGGGTTCTTGGGGCTGCGCGGCGAGAGGGGCTCTCCGTCGAAGTGGCGATGAAGCTCTGGACGTCGATTATCGAGTGGTCGATCCAGTATGAAGAACGATTGATGGGCGACAAAGCGCCGAAAGGCGATGGACCGCTCGATGAGAGCGGCCGCCAATCCTGACGATGACTGTCTCGGCGGCAGATTTCTGCGCGAGCCGGATCAACAAGTTTACCGCCAAAAAGCTTGGGCGACTCTCCGAAAGAGGATGATACTGTGTCTCAATCGGCTCCTTCTAAATATATCAAGGGCGCAACTGGCGATTGGGAAGTCGTCATCGGCATGGAGATACATGCCCAGGTGACGAGCCGCGCCAAGCTCTTTTCAGGCGCGTCAGCCGAATATGGCGGGGCTCCCAACGACCATGTCTCGCTCGTCGATGCGGCCATGCCGGGCATGTTGCCGGTCATCAACGAGGAGTGCGTGCGTCAGGCGATCCGGACCGGGCTGGGCCTTGAGGCGCAGATCAATTTGCGTTCCATTTTCGATCGCAAAAACTACTTCTACCCCGACCTCCCGCAGGGTTATCAGATCTCTCAATATAAACACCCGATCGTCGGGGAGGGGTCCGTGATTGTCGATGTGTCGCCCAGCGAGCGAATTACCGTTGGCATTGAGCGTCTGCATCTCGAGCAGGACGCCGGTAAATCGCTACATGATCTTTCCGCCACCGAGAGCCACGTCGATCTCAATCGCAGCGGCGTCGCCCTGATGGAGATTGTATCCAGGCCGGATATGCGCTCTGCGGAAGAAGCTCGGGCCTATGTCTCGAAGCTGCGAACAATTCTGCGCTATATCGGCTCCTGTGACGGCAATATGGAGCAAGGATCGCTGCGCGCCGACGTCAACGTCTCCGTGCGTCGCCCCGGCGGACCGCTCGGCACGAGGTGCGAGATCAAAAACGTCAACTCTATTCGATTCATCGGCCAGGCCATCGAGGTCGAAGCCCGCCGACAAATCGGTATTCTGGAGGATGGCGGCAAGATTGATCAGGAGACGCGTCTCTTCGATCCCGGAAAGGGCGAGACCAGATCCATGCGTTCCAAAGAGGAGGCGCATGATTATCGCTATTTCCCCGATCCGGATCTTCTCCCGCTCGAGTTTGATCAGGGTTATGTCAACAAGCTCAAGGCGCAATTACCAGAACTCCCGGACGCAAAGCGTGCGCGCTTTATCGCTGCATACGGCCTGCCGCCCTACGACGCGGGCGTGCTGGTTATGGAGCGCGCCAGCGCGGATTTTTTCGAGGAGACGGCAAAGGGACGGGATGCAAAGCTTGCGGCTAACTGGGTTATCAACGAACTCTTCGGCCGTCTGAACAAGGAAGGTCTGGACGTGGCGCAATCGCCAGTCTCGGCGTCGGCGCTCGGCGCGATTATCGACCTGATCTCTACCGATGTGATCTCCGGAAAAATCGCCAAGGACCTCTTCGAGATTGTTTGGGACGAGGGCGGAGACCCAAGAGACATCGTCGAGTCCCGTGGTCTTAAACAGGTGACGGATACCGGCGCGATCGAAGCGGCTGTCGACGCCGTCATCGCCGCAAATCCCGACAAGGTCGCGCAGGCGAAGGAGAAGCCAACCATGCTGGGCTGGTTCGTCGGACAAGTCATGAAGCAGACAGGAGGTAAGGCGAACCCGCAAGCCGTGAACGAACTGCTCAGGCGCAAACTCGGGGTTTGACGGACCAAAATTTCATTCTCGACGAATCAAAAAAGCGCGCATCAGTGCGCGTTTTTTGGAAATTGCTCCCTGGCCGAACAGTTTTTTTCATTTTTTTTTGTCTTCGACACATTTTTTTTGACGCAGTTAATTCGGCGACTCTTCGTCGCTACCCACCGCCTTTGTGGCGGGCAACTCGCATGGCGAAACGAATTCATCACCATCAACCAGTGTGGTCATATCACGCTGCCAGAGCGTGCGTCAGGCGCCGTCTTCAAGGCGCGCGTCGCCTGCAGTTGTTTTTCGCGCCACAGGATTGTGATGCGTAATTACATAAAAAACAGACAATTGAAAAAATGTTGCGTTCGGTGTGGCGCAATCTGCATGGCCGCCTATGTTTGAGGCCTGCTTACTGATCCGCTCTCGCTCGACTATCCAGATGAAACCCGAGCGTGACGCGAGACCTGGTTCATACCGTCCCTGAAATCTGAACCAGCTGCGTATCCTGACGATGAAGCGCGCGGCTCTTTCGTCATTTTGTCGTGCACGGGGGAGTTGACACATCGCGCGTCGTGAACAAACACTTGAACCAGTGATTAACCTCATTGGGTTAATCGCGCGTATTGTCGGTCGACCAAATTCCGACAATTCGGATCAAGGGGACTTATTATGGCGAGAGCTACAACCAAGAAGCGTAAACCCGCCAAGAAGGCGGCGGCGAAGAAGGGTGTGCGTAAAACGGCGCGCAAGGCTTCGGCTAAAAAGACAACAGCCAAAAAGCGCAAACCCGCCAAGAAGACGGGCGCCAGAAAGGGCGTTCGCAAGGGAGCGGCTCGCAAGACAGCCCGTAAGGCTGTGCGCAAGACGGCGACCAAAAAGCGTGCGACCAAGAAGGCCTCTACCAAGAAGGCCTCTACCAGGAAGACTTCCGCCAAGAAGGGCGCGCGCAAGGCTACAGCAAAAAAGCGCGGTCCGCGCAAAGCCAAGGTCGCGCCACCAGTAGCCGCCAGCTCCGACGAAGGCTAGACCTCGTTATTTTAGAAGCTTTCTTCCAACGTCCGGAAATCGTTCAGCGATTTCCGGACGTTTTCGTTAGGATTTGATCTTTTGATTAAGGCAGCCGGTGGCAAATTCCCGCCATCGAGGAAGATTGCTCTTTGTGATAAGTTTTTTTCTTGTCCACTCTTCGGCGCAGGCTCTCATGCGCATTCTTGACGCCCGGGGTAATGAAGGCGGCGGCTTCGATGTGTCGATCGACGTTTCCGGCGCGAATTGACGAGCCGTTGGAGGCGGTGGCCAGACATCCTGATTGACCGGGGTGCGCTCTCCGGATTTTTTCTCGGTCGTCCTCGATGGAGGGGCTGACTGTTTGGGAACAGCGACCGCGCCGCTCTTCATGGACTTTCTCGCACTGGACCCCGAGGCTTTTGCAAGGACGCTTTTTTCAGTCGACGAAGATGGGGGGCGCGGCTTTGGCGCATTGGTCGCTGGCGCAGACTCAGCAGCTTGAGAGCCAATCCAAAGCAGCGTCGCCGTCAAGCGCAAACACGTACGCCGCCACCCTGGCCACTCCGAAACCGACATTTCCCCGACCTCGCGAATTTCAATCTCGCATGCTTGTTATAGGCGTGAGCCCAGGAGTACGGAAGCCGGAGATTGACGGATCGGTCGACCTTGTGAGAGCAGTCAAGGCGGACTGGAGGCGCGAAAATGACGGATCATCTCTCCGGCGGCGGACAACATTTGCAGTTGCCGCGCCGTCCCCGCCGCAATCGCAAGAGCGAGTGGTCGCGGCGATTGGTGCGAGAAAACATCTTGTCCACGTCGGACTTGATCTGGCCTGTTTTTCTGATCGAAGGGGTCTCCCGACAGGAGGAAATCGCCTCCATGCCCGGCGTGTTTCGCTATTCGATCGATCTGGCGGTCGAAGCCATTGCCGAAGCGGCGAGTCTTGGCGTTCCCGCCGTGGCGTTATTTCCCAACATCGACTCCCGGTTGCGCGACGAGGCCGCCAGCGCGGCGCTGGATTCGGATAATCTCGTCTGTCGCGCCTGTCGCGCCATCAAGGAAACCTGTCCGGAAATCGGCGTGATCACTGATGTCGCCCTTGATCCCTACACAAGCCATGGCCACGATGGCTTGCTGTCTGGCGACGAAATCGTCAATGACGCCACCGTCGCTGTCCTTGCCCGCCAGGCGGTGATTCAGGCTGGCGCGGGGTCCGACATCATTGCGCCTTCCGACATGATGGACGGCCGGATCGGCGCCATACGATCGGCGCTCGACGCCGAAGGTTTCGAAAATGTCCAAATCATGAGTTATGCGGCGAAATACGCATCGGCCTTTTATGGTCCGTTCCGCGACGCCATAGGCACCAGCAAGACCTTGCGTGGCGACAAGCGCACCTACCAGATGGACCCGGCTAACACGGACGAGGCGCTGCGCGAGGTAGAACTGGATCTCGAGCAGGGCGCCGATATGGTGATGGTGAAACCCGGTATGCCTTATCTGGATATCGTTCGTCGTGTCGCTGACGCCTTCCACGCTCCGACCTTCGCCTATCAGGTGTCGGGGGAGTATGCGATGCTGATGGCCGCCGCAAAAAACGGCTGGCTCGATGGCGACCGCGTGATGATGGAGAGTTTGCTGGCCTTCAAGCGCGCCGGGGCGTCGGGCGTACTGACCTATTTCGCTTTGCGGGCGGCGCGGCTGATGGCCAATTAGTCCTGTTTTGTCGGCTATCCGCAGGCTGGACAAAATTGCCCCCGCATGGTTTGGATTTTCAGTCATTTCCATTCGCCATGCGGGGTCGGGGCCTTGCGCGGCGGGATACGCTGATCCCCAGTGAGCGACATGTTTCGAGGTGTTTCTGCTCTCGCGGCTGCTTTCGTCGTTCTGGCCTTTTCGGGCTCGGCGCTTGCCGATTTCCGTCTGTGCAACAATACGACGACGCGCGTCAGCATCGCACTGGCCTACACCGATGGCCGCAACTGGCTTTCGGAAGGCTGGTGGAATTTGCGCCCCACCGCTTGCGAAACCATTTTGCGCGGCCCACTCGCCGCGCAATATTATTATGTCTACGCTATGGATGAGCGAGGCGGTGAGTGGAAAGGTAAGGCGTTTATGTGCACCCGTGACCGGGAATTCCGGATCGACGGCCGTGAGGATTGCTTCGCGCGCGGTTACGACCGGACAGGGTTCTTTGAGGTCGACACAGGCCGCGACGCGAAGAGCTGGACCGTTCAACTCACCGATCCGAACACAACGGCGCCACAATAGACGCATCGATCTGGGCGCGACCGCCCGGGGAAGGATATTGGTCAGCTTATGAGAAGGTTGCGGCGCATCAAGATCATCGCCACTTTGGGCCCGGCAACGGTGGATAAAGCGGTCATCGCCGGACTGGTGCGAGCTGGCGCAGACGTGTTCCGCATCAATATGAGCCACACGGATCATGAAGCTCTGGCCGCCTATGTGCGCCTAATCCGCGAAATCGAGGCGGAATTGTCCAGCGCCATCGGCATTCTCGCGGATCTGCAGGGGCCAAAGCTCCGCATCGGAGCTTTCGAGGAAGGCTCGGTGCATCTTCGCAAGGGAGATGTGTTCGTTTTCGACTCTGATCCGACCCCCGGCGATGTCTCGCGCGTTCGCCTGCCGCACCCGGAGATCCTCGCTGCGCTCAAGGTCAACGACACGATTTTGATAGATGATGGACGGGTGCGTCTTCATGTTGTCGAAACATCTCAGGACCGCGCCCATGCTGTCGTCGACGTGCCGGGTCGATTATCGAACCGGAAGGGCGTTAGCCTGCCCGATACAGAAATCCCCATCAGTTCGATGACCCCCAAAGATCGCGTCGATCTCGACGCAGCGCTCAAGGAGGGCGTCGACTGGGTCGCAATTTCTTTCGTTCAGCGTCCGGAGGACGTCATCGAGGTCAAACAGATTACTCAGGGCCGCGCGCTCGTAATGGCAAAGATCGAGAAACCTCAGGCGATCACACGACTTGAGGAGGTGATCGAGGTTTCGGACGCGCTGATGGTCGCGCGCGGCGATTTGGGCGTCGAGGTGCCGCTGGAGCGCGTACCTGGCTTGCAGAAACGCATCAACCGCTCGGCCCGCCGACTCGGCAAACCGGTTGTGATCGCCACGCAAATGCTAGAGTCGATGATCCTCTCGCCACTGCCCACACGCGCGGAGGTCTCAGACGTCGCCACCGCGGTTTTCGAAGGGGCCGACGCCGTCATGCTCTCGGCTGAAAGCGCCGCCGGCCAATATCCGCAGGACGCGGTCGCAACGATGAGCCGTATCGCGGAGGAGGTCGAGACCGACGCGACCTATCGTTCGATCATCAATGCGCAACGCAGCGAATTACCCAACCCTACATCGGCGGACGCCATCGCCGTCGCGGCGCGCGACATCGCCCGAACCTTGCATTCTAAAGCAATTTGCGCATGGACATCGTCGGGCTCGACCGCCTTGCGCATCGCCCGCGAACGACCACAATCGCCGATCCTCGCTCTGACCCCAAAACGCGATACGGCGCGCCGTCTGGCTCTGGTCTGGGGCGTTCACGCTCTCGAAACCCGCGACGCCGTTGATATCGAGGATATGGTCGGGCGCGCCTGCGAATACTCGCGCAGCGAGGGCTTCGCAGAGGAGGGGGATCGGATCATTATCGTGGCCGGCATGCCGTTTGGCTCTCCCGGCGCCACCAATATGATCCGCATCGCTCATCTTGGCGACAAGCCCTGACGCTTAACAGGCCCCCCTTCGCCACACCATTTTTATCGTGGCCCGGCCAGAAAGCGGATTTTTACCTGCTTCGGTCTTGGTGAATCCATTTCGCTCGTAAAAGCGGATGGCGCGAAGGTTCTCAATGTTCACGTCAAGCTGCACCAGTTCAGGCGAAACTTCGCGGGCGGCGCGCAGCAGTTGTTCTCCAAAGCCTTTACCTGAACAGGCTGGTTCGACGCAGATCTGATCGAGCCACCCGGTGGCGGGATCTATGATCACGAAACCGACAAGCGCCGTGGGGGGGATTTCTACCAGACAGAGCGTTTGCGCCCCGGCTGCTTCAAGTCTTTCGATCTGTCGGGTCAACCAGTCGCGCCGCGCATCGAAATCGATGTCCGGGAAAACCTCCCGCCAGGACGCCACCCACAGGTCCAGTAAGGCTGCCCAGTCGCTATCTGTGCGGAGTCGTATCCGGGTCATTCCTGATCGCCCGAAAGCCGAAACGGACTCAGACGTCAAATTTTCCTCATTAATTCGACCAATTGGCGATGGATCGCCTCATTGCCAGCGCAGACTTCGCCTTTCGTGAGTATTTCTGTGGAGCCGGTGAAATCCGAAACAAATCCGCCCGCCTCGCGCACCAGAACGACGCCAGCCGCTACATCCCAACTGTTGATGCCCCGCTCCCAATATCCGTCGAAACGGCCGCAGGCGACCATGGAAAGATCGAGCGCCGCCGCGCCAAGACGGCGGATGTTGCCGATTTTGGACATAGCGACGCCAAGCTCTCGCTTAAAAGACTCATGATCACGCACGCGGGCGAGAGGGGGTATGCCGCAAGCGACCATTGATTCCGACAAGTTACGCCTCGCTGCGACACGCATTCTTCTGTTGTTGTAGTAGGCGCCTTGACCCTTTTCGGCAACGAACATGTCATCGGTGGCCGGATTATAGACCACGCCGGCGACAAGTTGGCCTTCGCGCTCCAGCGCTATTGAAACGGCGAAAACAGGCAATCCATGCAGAAAATTGGATGTGCCGTCGAGGGGATCGATATGCCATGTGTGACTTTTGTCAGCGCCATCGACAGAACCGGACTCCTCCATTTTGAACCCATAACCCGGACGGGCCCTGGAGAGTTCCTCGAAGACTGTTTTCTCGGCTTTCTTGTCCGCCGCCGTCACAAAATCGCCGGGACCCTTTATCGAAACCTGCAAATTTTCGACTTCGCCAAAATCACGTTTGAGACCGCGACCCGCTTTAATTGCCGCCGCAGTCATCACGTTCATCAAGGCGGAGCGGATCATATATTTTCCTCGAAGGGGGTGAAGGCAGGATGACGCCAAATGAGGCCGGGGGAGGGAGGACGTCAAGTCTTGATGGAATAACTCGCCAGCGAGATCACACAACTTTCATCTTTTTTTAACCAAATTGATAAAAAATTTTACATTCAGAACTCAGGGCAAAAAAGGTTCAGGACATGTTTCTGCGAGACGCTTTCCATTACGCCCCACAAGCGTCCAGGAGCCAAAATTCGAGCGGACGCACTGGAGCGGTCCAGAGGTCCTATGCGCAATCGAACCGGAACACACGATCGCATTTTCTGCGCGCCTACTCGCCGATCAGTATTTCGCAGGCGCTGCGGGTCGTCCTCCTGGTCCTGATCGTTTTGGGTTTCACCAGGTTTTCGCATATCGCGCAGGCCAGTCCGGGGGCCCTCGTCGGCGGTCTGTCTGGCCACGGGTTTATGGTTGACTTGCATTACAGGCGATAGGCTACGCGTCGCGGATTAAGGTTAAAAAACGGCTAAGCGCGCCAAGCTGTCTCTCATGCGCTAGTTTGCCGGCAAGTTCAGCAACGGGATATTCCCGGCGTTACTTGCACAGGTTCCCGATGCGTCAAAACAGTGATTTTTCCAACAGAAATCTGCCGCCCGTCTCTTTCATCGAAAAACTTGCGGCCTCGGACGCCTTCAATGTGATGTTTCGCGAGGGTATGGGGCTTGTCGAGGAGGCCGCAGCCTATCTCGACGTGGAGGGACGATCGGAGGCTAAAGTCTTGTCGCCCGTTCTTGGCCGGGCGTACGCCGCAGAAAGCATGCGTCTGACCACCCGCTTGATGCAGATCGCTTCATGGCTGCTGTTTCAGCGCGCCGTGAACGAGGGCGAAATGACCCGTCGTCAATCCGTCAGCAATCGCCGTCGCGTGAATTTGCAGCAACAGGAACTTGCGTCGCGGCCGGAGCTCTTTCAACTTTTGCCCCAACAATTACAGGAACTTTCCTTGCTGTCGATCCGTCTTCAGGCAAGGATTATTCATCTCGATCGTTTGCTCTACGGGATATCGGAGACGGCGAGGCTACCGCCAGAGCAGCAGGTTAGCCCTGTTCAGGCCCAACTCAATCAAATCAGGGAAGCCTTTTCGGCTTGATGCCTTAGAGAATTTCCCGGTCAAATTGAATCAAACTGAGCAGTGAGTCTTATGTTTTGTCGCGCTTTCTTGCGCCGAACCGGTTTCTGCTTCGGCGGAAATCGCTGTCGTCTGCGGATTGAGTGAAAAAAGAAAAAGCCGCACGGTTGTGCGGCTTGTATCTCATGGAGCCCCGTTTAGCGGTCAAATTACTTCTTTCCGAAGCTCATATTGCCAAAGCGCGAGTTGAAACGCGACAGGCGACCGCCACGATCAAGCAATTGGGTTGATCCTCCCGTCCAGGCCGGATGGGTCTTGGGATCGATGTCGAGATTCATCGTGTCTCCCTCCTTGCCCCAGGTCGAACGGGTCAAATATTCGGTTCCGTCGGTCATAACGATCTTGATCGTATGATAATCGGGGTGAATGTCCTTTTTCATGACGGCGACCCTTCTGGCGATAAAAAGAGCCCGCAGCGCCTTGCCGGCGGCGGGCGGTTCTTTGTGGAGACGAAAAATTTTTGGGTTTCTAGCCCAGGATGCGGACCCGGGCAAGTGATTTCGATCCGGTAGTCTGAATGTTTTCAGGCTCGATCAAGCTGCAAGCATGCGCTGGACTTCGCTCACCAGATCGCGCAGATGAAACGGTTTTGAAAGGACTTTTGCCTGTTGAGGGGCATGGTTCGAAGGGTTGAGCGCGACGGCGGCAAAGCCGGTTATGAACATGACCTTGATGTCCGGATCGAGTTCGGTGGCGCGGCGGGCGAGTTCGATCCCATCCATTTCCGGCATGACGATATCGGTCAGCAGCAGTTCGAACGGCTCCACCCGAAGCTGGTCGTAAGCCGAGAGCCCATTATCGAAGGAAGCCACCTCAAATCCGGCCTGCTGGAGGGCTTTGACAAGAAAACGACGCATATCATTGTCGTCCTCGGCAAGTAGAATTTTCGGCGTCAATGCGTCGACCATGATTACCCTCTTGGATCGTTCTGCTTAATCGTATTGCACTTTTGGCTTTTGTGGCGAAACAAACCGCATTTTTGTAAATATGAGGTGAAAATCCTCGGCCGAGGCGGTAACTTGGGTGGGCGATTTATTGCGCCTCAGCGCCGACTGCGCAGGGTCAGGGCGGTCCCATGGACGACATCAAGAAAAATTCCGACGAGCCCGGGCTGAAACTGCCGGAGGCGCTGGAGGTATGGGAGTTTCTCCAGCCCTACGAAGTTGTCGAGCCCGAGAGCCTTCTCTCGCCTCTGGTGTTTTCATCGCCGCACTCCGGCCGCCGGTACCCGGACACCTTTCTGGCCAGCAGTCGGCTCGATCTCTCCACCCTCCGACGCTCGGAGGACGCTTACGTCGACGAGCTGTTTGCCGCCGCGAGAGAGATCGGAGCGCCTTTGTTGCGCACACATGTTCCACGCGCTTACCTTGATCTCAATCGCGAGCCGTTCGAATTCGATCCGAAACTGTTCGAGGGGCCGTTGCCGGCCTTCTCGAATACGCGCTCGCTGCGCGTCGCCGCCGGTCTGGGAACAATTCCAAGGGTTGTGGCGGACGCGCGCGAGATTTATCGCGAGCGCTTGTCGGTTTCCGAGGGCATAAGGCGCGTCGAGGCTTATTACCGCCCCTATCACAACGCCCTGCGCGTATTGATGGAACGAGCGAGGAGACGCTTTGGCCTGGCCGTCTTGATCGATTGTCATTCCATGCCATCGGCCGGGGCCCGAGATAAAAGACGTATCGATTTCGTAATTGGCGATCGTTACGGCGCCAGCGCCGCGCGTCCGCTCGTGGAAGGCGTGGAGGAAAGGCTGAACATTCGCGGCTATCATGTTCAGCGCAATCGCCCCTATGCAGGCGGATTTATCACCGAACATTTCGGCCGGCCGACCATGGGTTGGCACGCTTTGCAAATTGAGGTGTCTCGCGGCCTTTACATGGACGAAGCCTTGATATGCAAAAAGCCTGAGTTTGAAGAAGTCTCAAACCATCTCACCGAAGTCATCGTTGGGCTTGCACAGGATATCGACCGCGAGTCGCTTTTGGGCGCGTCATCCCACCGCGCGGCGGCGGAATAGACGTCAACCGCCGCGGAGATGTCATGAGCGCTGTCGATTTCGAAACATTCGTCAATCGTCTTGCAACGGTCTCGGGCGAGGCGATCATGCCTTTCTTTCGAACAGCTATCGCCGCTGAAGATAAGGCCCATGGAGGCGCTTTCGATCCCGTAACGGAAGCGGACCGTTCCGCCGAACTTGTCATACGTCGGATGATACAAGACACTTTTCCGGATCATGGCGTGATCGGCGAGGAGTTCGGCGATGACAAGCCAGAGGCTGAGTATGTCTGGGTGATTGACCCGATCGATGGCACCAAAAGCTTTATTTGCGGTTTTCCAACATGGGGGACCTTAATCGGTCTGTCTCACCACGGCCGGCCCTGTTACGGCATGATGCATCAACCGTTCAGTCGTGAGCGTTTCATGGGTGACGGTTCAACGGCGTTCTGGCGTGGTCCGGCCAGGTCTTTCGTCGCGGGTCAGGGGGAGACCGAGGAAAAACGACGACTCTCGACCCGCGCCTGTCCGACGCTTGCGCAAGCCACTCTGATGACAACTTCGCCTGCGCTGATCGCCCCGCACCGACTTTCCGATTTCCAGGGAATCGAGCGCCGCGTGAGATTGTCCCGCTACGGCGGCGACTGCTACGCCTATTGCGCTCTTGCCGCCGGTCATGTCGATCTGGTCATTGAAACCGGCCTTAAACCCTATGATATCGTCGCTTTGATTCCGATCATTGAGGGCGCCGGCGGCGTGATCACGACGTGGGAGGGCGGGGATCCTGCAAGAGGCGGAGAAATCGTCGCCAGCGGCGATCCGGCGTTACATCGTATCGTGCTTGATCTTCTGGCTGGATAATGCCTTCAGAACGTTCCTGAAGCATTTGTCATTCTGCATGATTCAGACATGGATGTGGTCTTTAGTCTTGTTGCGATTTCTTTCGCCGAACCGGTTTTTGCTTCGGCGGACAGCGTTCTGGTCCTCAATGGACGCCCTTACAGGCGAGACATAACCCTTCAGGCGCGATATAATCAGTCAGGCTTGCATTTCTCCGGGTATGAATGCGTCGAAGGCGCACCAGAACTGCTCGCGGAAAATGTCGCGTTCCATCAGCAGTTCGTGTTTGGCCCCTTGAACGGCGATCAGCGACGCGTTGGTCAAATTTCCAACAAAACGCTCGATTGCGTTGTTTGAGACAATTTCCTCCCGACCGCAGGTAAAACAGAGGATTGGCGTTCGGATGCGGCGTGGATATTCCGGCGCGGCGAACCGTCCCATCAATCGAAACGCGGCGTTGGCCCAGCCGATTGTCGGGTCGCCGATAATCAGTTCCGGCTTTTGCTGGACGATGGCCGCGTTGCGCGCAAAGCGCGCCGGGTCTGTCGTTAGCCGGTTTTTTTCGAAAGGCCGCTCCAGCATCGATACGCCGCTTCCCAGAGGAATATACATGCCTCCCAGACCCATCATATCGAGCGTCTCCGCCAACCACCGGGCGACTTTGGGAAACCGCACGATAGCGAGGTCGATCATCGGCGCGACCAGCGCCATCCGCTGGAATGGCGGCCGCGCGCCATAGGCCATATCGAGCATGATGGCTCCGCCCATGGAATGAGCAAGGGCAAACCAGGGTTGCGGTCGTTCAGCCATGACCTCTGTAAGAAAAACCTCGAGATCGAGCTGGTAATCGGCGAAATCGTCAACATGGCCCTTCCGCGGGTCTTCGAGTTCCCGCCCAGAGCCGCCCTGGCAGCGCCAATCGAGGGTGGCCACATCGAAACCACGCCGACGCAAATCATTGATGGTCTCAAAATATTTCTCGATAAATTCATTATGTCCCTGAAACAGCGCCACCGTTCCGCGCGCTGGTCCGGCACAGGGAAATACCGCCGCTCGCAATCGTCGACCATCCCGCGCGCGCAGAATTTCAACGCGAGCGTTCTCCGGCGCCGGGTTATCCCGGGCGGCCACCAAATCAAACATGGGTCCTCACGGCGCGGGTCCTTTCTCCTGACGTCGGCCACGATCCCGAAGGCCAGCGCAGTCTGGCATGAGATGTTTCCTCCGTCCTGTCTGCTGGCTTGCGCCCCTTGAAAGCCCGGGGGCGGCTTCCCAACTGCCCGATTAGCGCGGGCCAAAACGGACGCGCACACTCTGCGGCGCGATCACGCAAGCGCGCTGCATGTCGCTTCATACGGAGGATATGTCATGCGTCAATTCGATCTTTCCCCGCTTTACCGCCAGACGGTCGGCTTCGACCGGCTGTTCAATCTGCTTGATCAGACGGGCGGGTACGACGGGGCTTCCAGCTACCCACCATATAACATTGAGCGCACCGGGGAAAACGCCTATCGCGTGACACTGGCGGTCGCCGGCTTCTCGAAAGACGAACTTGTAATCGAGAGCAAGGAAAACACGCTCTCCATCAAAGGCTCAAGGGAGCAGGCCGCTCCAGTCGAGGGCAGGGAGATTTTGCATCAGGGGATTGCGGCCCGGGCGTTTGAACGTCGCTTTCAACTTGCCGATCACGTTGTTGTCACTGGAGCCAGCCTGGTGAACGGCCTACTTCATGTCGATCTGGTCCGGGAAATTCCCGAGGCCCAGAAACCACGTCGAATCGAGATCGGCGCGGGCGCGCCGACCCCGACAGTGGTCGAGTCCCGGGCGGCGTAACCGCTGCGCGGATCGCGATAACAGAGAGACGCCTCGCGGCGTCTCTCTTTTTTGAAAATATTATTGTTTTTAAACATAAAAACGATAAATTTCTTATTTTCAAGGGCCAGTTTCCTATAGTCGGCGCAAGGCTTTCATCTCGGGGGGAGCAGATGCCGGAAACCATATTCGAAGTCGAAAGCGCCGATCACGAACAGCTTGTAAGCCGACGATAAATCTGGCACGATCTGGCCCAATGTTAAGTCAGCGCTGCTGACCTTTCGCCGCTCCGGAGTAAACTGTCCAGATTACTGTATCAAAACAGTTTTCGCTAACAAGTCGCTCGACTTTGCGGGTATCCGT
>JBBARD010000006.1:31425-54295 GCA_040399965.1 Methylocystis sp.
TTACTGTATCAAAACAGTTTTCGCTAACAAGTCGCTCGACTTTGCGGGTATCCGTCAAGTCATGGGCGCCCTAACCGTCGGACATACTCAGACGCGTACTGCGTCGAAAAGGTCGCTGAAGGTCTATGCAGGAGTAACCTGTCGGTTCGCGCGGGGCGCAATTCTCCCGGCGATCCGGTTTATAAGTCAAAAAGCGAATGAAATGGGTCGTGCGCGTCGGCCGCGCCGAGCCGGGAGAAGTCTCTGATGACCAAGGCCCTGAAGGATACAACCGGTTTGCGCCCGACCGGCCCCGCCGAGCGGATCGCTATCGGCCGTGACCCGCTGCTCCCAGGTGCGCAGGGGCTTTACGATCCATCGAAGGAGCACGACTCCTGCGGCGTCGGCTTTGTCGCCAACATGCACAACCATAAAAGCCATGCGATCGTCGAAATGGGTCTCCAGATCCTGCTCAATCTCGACCATCGCGGCGCTGTCGGCGCCGATCCGAAGCTTGGCGACGGCTGCGGCATCCTCGTCCAGATTCCGCACGGGTTCTTTGAGGAAGAATGCGCAAAAATCGGCTTCAGCCTCCCGGCGGTCGGAGATTACGCCATTGGACAGTATTTTTTGCCTCGCGATGCCGCGACCCGGGCCACGGCGCGCGCGGTGATCGAGGCTGCAGTGCTCGCAGAAGGCTTGACGGTTTTGGGCTGGCGCGATCTGCCGGTCGACTCTTCCGATCTGGGAGAGGCCGTGCGCGCTGTCGAGCCTTTTCATGCGCAAATGTTCATTGGCAAGGGTCCCAACGTTGTCGATAACGACGATTTCGAGCGTCGTCTCTACCTCGGCCGCAAATCGGCGTCGAACGAAGTCTACAAACTGGGCGAGGCTGGACGGGAACTCTATTCTGTCTCGGTTTCGTCGCGCACCGTCGTTTACAAGGGCATGGTGCTCGTTTCCCAGCTGGGCGATTATTTCCGCGATCTCAAGGACGAGCGTTTCGTTTCTGCTCTCGCGCTTGTGCATCAGCGTTTTGCAACCAATACTTTTCCATCGTGGCGTCTTGCGCACCCCTATCGTTTTGTCGCTCATAATGGCGAGATCAATACGCTGCGCGGGAATCTGAACTGGATGGCGGCGCGGCAGGCGTCGGTGTCCTCGCCGCTGTTTGGCGATAACATCAACAAGCTCTGGCCAATCTCCTACGAGGGACAGTCAGATACGGCCTGCTTCGACAACGCGCTCGAATTCCTCGTGCGCGGCGGCTATTCGCTTGCACACGCCGTGATGATGCTTATCCCGGAGGCTTGGGCCGGCAACCCCTTGATGGATAGCGACCGCAAGGCCTTCTACGAATATCACGCTGCGCTGATGGAGCCGTGGGACGGTCCTGCCGCCATGGCCTTTACCGATGGTCGGCAGATAGGCGCCACGCTGGATCGAAACGGCTTGCGCCCGGCCCGCTACATCGTCACGGATGATGGTCTCGTCGTCATGGCGTCGGAAATGGGCGTTCTGCCGATTCCGGAAGAAAAAATCGTCACAAAATGGCGTCTTCAGCCCGGCCGGATGTTGCTCGTCGATCTGGATCAGGGACGTATCGTCTCTGATGAGGAGATCAAGAAGGAGTTGTCGAATTCCCATCCTTACAAGGAATGGTTGGCGCGCACTCAGATCCAGCTCGAGAACCTCAAGCCAGTCGAAGCGCGATCGGCGCGCGCAGACGTGTCGCTGCTCGATCGGCAACAGGCTTTCGGCTACACACAGGAAGACCTCGATCTGCTTGTCTATCCGATGGCTGTGACGGGGCAGGAGGCTGTCGGCTCGATGGGCACGGACACGCCGATCTCACCCCTCTCAGACAAGGAAAAACTGCTCTACACCTACTTCAAGCAGAATTTCGCACAGGTGACCAATCCGCCGATCGATCCGATCCGCGAAGAACTGGTCATGAGCCTCGTGTCCTTCATTGGACCGCGTCCCAATATTCTCGATCATGAAGGACTGGCGAATAAGAAGCGTCTTGAGGTGCGTCAGCCTATTTTGACGAGCGAAGATCTCGAGAAGATCCGCTGTATCGGCATGGTCGAGGACAGTTTCGACACCAAGACGCTGGAGATCACCTATGACGCCGTCAAGGGCGCTGAGGGGATGCGTGCGGCGATCACGCATCTCTGTCAGCGCGTCGAAGACGCCGTCATCGGCAAATACAATATCATCATCCTGTCGGATCGCATGGTTGGTCCCGACCGCATTCCGATTCCGGCGCTGCTTGCCACGGCGGCGGTGCATCATCATCTCATTCGCAAGGGTTTGCGTACTTCAGTGGGTCTCGTCGTCGAGACCGGCGAAGCTCGAGAGGTGCATCATTTCGCTTGTCTTGCTGGTTACGGCGCCGAGGCGATCAATCCCTACCTCGCCTTCGATACGCTTGAGGCGTCGGTCAAGGAGTTGCCGGTCGATATCGATCCACATGAAGCAGTCAAGCGTTTCATCAAGGCGGTCGACAAGGGTCTATTGAAGGTGATGTCCAAAATGGGCATCTCCACCTATCAATCCTACTGCGGTGCGCAGATCTTCGATGCCGTCGGTCTGGCGCAGACTTTCGTCGACGAGTTTTTCACCGGAACGACGACCCGTATTGATGGCGTCGATCTGGACGCCATCGCGCGGGAAACCGTTCGTCGACACAGACTTGCCTTTGGCGATGCGCCCATCTACCGCGAGGCGCTTGATGTCGGCGGCGATTACGCCTTCCGCATACGTGGCGAAGCGCATAGCTGGACGCCACACACCGTATCCCTCCTTCAACATGCGGTGCGAGGCAACGCGCGTGACCAGTATCGCGCCTATGCGAGGGAATTAAACGAGCAGGATCAGCGTCTGTTGAACTTGCGCGGCCTTTTCCGCGTTCGAGGCGCACAGGAGGATGGCCGCGCGCCGGTTCCCCTGGAGGAAGTTGAATCGGCGAGCGAAATCGTCAAGCGCTTCTCGACCGGCGCGATGTCGTTTGGATCGATTTCCCGCGAAGCGCATACGACTCTGGCGATCGCGATGAACCGCATTGGCGGAAAATCCAACACCGGCGAAGGCGGAGAAGAGCCAGAACGATTCAAGCCGGAGCCCAACGGCGACTCAAGGCGTTCGGCGATCAAACAGGTCGCCTCAGGACGTTTTGGCGTGACGACGGAATATCTCGTCAATGCCGATATGATCCAGATCAAGATGGCGCAGGGCGCCAAGCCCGGGGAAGGCGGTCAATTGCCGGGCGACAAGGTCGACGCCGTGATCGCCAAGGTGCGTCATTCGACTCCGGGCGTTGGTCTGATCTCGCCGCCGCCCCATCACGACATCTATTCGATTGAGGATCTGGCTCAACTTATCTTCGATCTCAAGAACGCCAATCCTAAAGCCAACATTTCAGTCAAACTGGTCTCGGAAGTCGGCGTCGGCACCGTGGCGGCGGGCGTGTCAAAGGGACGCGCCGATCATGTCACCATTTCCGGCTATGACGGCGGCACCGGCGCATCGCCGTTGACCTCCATCAAACATGCCGGTTCGCCATGGGAAATCGGCCTCGCCGAAACCCATCAGACTTTAGTGTTGAACGGTTTGCGTTCGCGCATCGCCGTACAGGTCGACGGCGGTTTACGCACGGGGCGCGACGTGATCATTGGCGCCTTGCTTGGCGCCGATGAGTTTGGCTTCTCGACAGCGCCTTTGATCGCCGCCGGCTGCATCATGATGCGCAAATGCCATCTCAACACCTGCCCGGTCGGGGTTGCCACCCAGGATCCTGTCCTGCGCAAACGTTTTGTTGGCCAGCCGGAGCATGTCATCAACTTTTTCTTCTTTGTCGCTGAGGAAGTCCGCGAGCTGATGGCAGAGATGGGTTACCGCAGGTTTGAAGAGCTTGTTGGACAGATGCAGATGCTCGACAAGACCGACGCGATTTCACATTGGAAAACGCGCGGCCTCGACTTCTCGAAACTGTTTTTCAAGCCGCCGGGAGAAGGAGCCGCAATACGTCATTCCGCCCGACAGGACCATGGCCTCGACAAGGCGCTCGATAACCGCCTGATCGCGGAATCCCGGCCGGCGCTGGATCGCGGCGCAAAGGTGTCTATCGATATTGTCGTCAAAAACGTTGACCGCGCTCTTGGAGCCATGTTGTCTGGCGAGGTGGCCAGGATTTATGGTCATGCCGGTCTTCCCGAGGACACCATCGATGTCCGCGCGACCGGAACGGCGGGCCAGAGCCTTGGCGCTTTTCTCGCGCGCGGCGTAACCCTGCGTCTTGAGGGCGTGGCAAACGATTACGTTGGCAAGGGTCTCTCCGGCGGCAAATTGATTGTCCACCCCTCCCGCCATGCTCTCAAGATTGATCCGGCAAATTCCATTATCGTCGGAAACACGGTGCTCTACGGCGCGATCGCCGGGGAATGTTACTTGCGTGGGGTCGCCGGCGAACGTTTCGCCGTGCGCAACTCCGGCGCCTTCGCCGTAGTTGAGGGCGTTGGCGATCATGGATGCGAATACATGACCGGCGGCGTGGTGGTGGTGCTTGGTCAGACGGGCCGTAATTTTGCAGCCGGCATGTCCGGCGGCGTCGCTTATGTGCTCGACCTCGCGGGCGATTTCGCCTCCCGCTGCAATCTATCCATGGTCGATCTGGAGCCGGTAAGCAACGAGGAACTGGCGATGGAGAGCGCCTATCACCAGACCAACGATCTCGCCGCGCATGGACGCGTTGATATCATGAACGACATGACCCGTTACGATGCCGAACGTTTGCGGCGTCTCGTCGCCAACCATCTCAAATACACGGGATCGACACGTGCGCGCGAGATCCTTGACGATTGGGAAAACAGCAAGAAGAAATTCGTCAAGGTGATGCCGGTGGAATACCGGCGGGCCCTCAACGAGATGAATTCGCGTCGGGGTCAATCGCCCGGTTTGAAGGCGGCGGGCGGCTGACAGGCTTTGGAGCGATCCGGCGCAATCAGCAGATATTGCGACGGAGCCTGAACAGTTTCGCCTGGACCGCGCTGAGTCCGGGAGTTCAGTCTGCGACGCAGGCGCGTCGCCAGAGGCGAGAGGTTCGAAAGCAAAATGGGCAAGGTGACCGGCTTTCTCGAAATCGACCGGCAGGACCGCAAATACAAGCCTGCGGCAGACCGAATTCGCCACTATGACGAATTCGTCATTCCGCTGTCCGAAGAGGCTACGCGCGGGCAAGCGTCGCGGTGCATGGATTGCGGCATACCATTCTGTCACAATGGTTGTCCGGTCAACAATCAGATCCCGGACTGGAACGACCTCGTCTATCACGGTGACTGGCGTCGGGCGCTTGAGAACCTGCACTCGACCAATAATTTCCCTGAGTTTACCGGCCGGATTTGTCCAGCGCCTTGCGAGGCGTCCTGCACACTGAACCTTCAGGATCAGCCTGTAACGATCAAATCCATCGAATGCGCCATCATCGACCGCGGGTTCAGGGAAGGCTGGGTGGTTCCGCTCAGGTCCGGTCACAAGACAGGGAAGAAAATCGCTGTTGTCGGCTCCGGCCCGGCGGGTCTGGCCGCCGCTCAACAGCTTGCGCGCGTAGGTCACGACGTTCATGTTTATGAAAAATTGGCGAAAGCTGGTGGTTTGCTGCGCTACGGCATTCCAGATTTCAAGATGGAAAAACATCTGATCGATCGTCGTGTCGAACAGATGACCGCCGAGGGCGTTGTTTTCCATTATAACGTCGATGTCGGCGTTGATTTAACGGCGGAGGAACTTGTCGATAGCCATGACGCGGTCATCCTCGCCGGCGGAGCAGAAAAGCCGCGCGATTTACCGATCCCCGGTCGGGAACTGGATGGCGTGCATTTTGCGATGGAGTTTCTGACTCAGCAGAACCGCCGTGTATCAGGCGAGCCCCAACTGCGAAACGAACCGATTATGGCGACTGGCAAGCACGTCATCGTCATCGGGGGCGGCGATACTGGCTCGGATTGCATCGGCACGTCGGTGCGTCACCGGGCTTTGTCGGTGACCCAGCTCGAAATCATGCCCCGTCCGCCCGAGAAGGAAAACAAGCTTCTGACATGGCCGGATTGGCCCCTGAAGTTGCGCACCTCCTCCTCCCATGAGGAAGGCGCAGTGCGGGACTTTTCCGTTTTGACAAAGGAATTTGTCGGCCAGAATGGCGCAGTGACCGGATTACGCTGCGTTCGCGTCGATGGTCAGATGCAAGAGGTTCCTGACAGTTCTTTTATAATCCAGGCTGACCTCGTCCTGCTGGCGATGGGTTTCGTGTCCCCGGTTCGGGAAGGCCTGATCGAAAAGATCGATGTGAATTTGGACGCCAGGGGGAATGTCGCTGCGGACACCCGGGCCTATATATCCTCACGTGACAAAGTGTTCGCATGTGGAGACATGCGACGTGGCCAGTCACTCGTCGTCTGGGCGATACGTGAAGGGCGTCAATGCGCCGCTTCTGTAGACGCCTTCCTGACGGGTGAAACAGAATTGCCAAGGTGAGGAATCATGGTCAGTGAGAAATTAAATCTATGGTATTGCGACACATTCGTCGCTCAGCCTTGGCAGTTCTTCTTTCTAATTTTGCCGCTGATCGGGGCCTTTCTTTATGGCCGCGGGAAGCAGAAACTTGGCTGGATGCTGATTGGCGTTTGGGTTCTCGTTCAGGTTGTGGTGTCCGCTGCGACGAATTTTGTTTTCACATGTAATATCGAGTAATCATCAGACGTATTTAGACAATAAAAAAGCTCCGGATGATGAGAATCCGGAGCTTTCTTTTTAGGGTTCAGACGGCTCAGAGAACGTTGACGGTCGTGCCGACCTTCACATGGTTGAACAAGTCCGTAACATCCGAATTCAGCATTCTGATACAACCCGAGGACACGGCCTGTCCGATGGACCAGGGCTCATTGGAGCCATGAATTCTAAACATCGTGTCTCGATTGCCTGAGTAAAGATACATGGCGCGTGCGCCCAGGGGATTGTCCTCGCCGCCAGACATATGGCGGGGCAGATCAGGACGACGCTTGAGCATTTCCTTCGGCGGCGTCCAATCCGGCCAGCTTTCCTTGCGGCCGATCCGGGTGCGGCCTTTCCAGGCAAATCCCTCACGACCAACGCCAACGCCATAGCGGATAGCCTGTCCGTCAGGCATCGAGAGATAAAGGTAGCGATTCTGTGTGTCGACTGTGATCGTGCCGGGCTTTTCCTCTGTAGGGTCCGACACAATTTCGCGAGTTGTGGAGGGGGTCTCTCTCGCGAGGCGGGATCCATTTTCCGTTTCGTCGCGACCGTCATTGTAGGAGGCGACCATGTCTTCGCCGCCGGCGGGAAATGGCTCGGCGGCTGGCGCGGCGTCTTCGAACAGGGCGAGGAAGGAGCGATCGTCGGCGCGGGCCACATGGGCGCTGGTTAGCGCAAAAACCGTAGCCGCAGCAAAAAAAGTAAAATTTTTCCGGGCCGTGATGTTGGGCCGCTCCGGGAAAAACTGCATTCTGGTCGCTCCTTGATCTCCGTTAGCTGGAGAATGCGCGAGCCGGCGTTATCGTTCCGCATCGATCAAAATATTCTTAACGATTTTTTTACTTTTATTGGCGATAGGCGGCTTCGGGTTCAGCGCGCATTTACCTGGCCGCTCCAGCCGTCGCCGGTCTCCACGAGAAGTCGTCAGCGCGATTTTTGCGTGGGGACTGATCTCCTCCCTGAATAAATACGTGACGGGCCAGAGCTCTCGCTGCCGAGTCGCCGCCATTTGGCAACGGATCGGCGGATTTCCGAGCCAGTGCGTCTTCGCCGGCAACGTTCTGGAGCGCCAGGGGTTGCACCGGTCCGATCGCTGGACGATCCGCGAGGCTGGGGGCCGTCGAAAATGCTGGCGGAACGGGAGAGTGGAACTCAACAGGCCCGCCGTCGTCTCCCCCGGAGCGGCCGGTAGGGATTGACGGGCCCGACGGGGAGGCTGTTGGCGCCGTCGGGAGTGCCGCCAAGCCTGGCTCGGGGCGTCGCGTCTGGTATATTTTTCTTATCTCGCCGGCGACGAAATGACCGACGCTGATAGCGCCGGCGGGCGTGAAATGAACGCCGTCGGCGGCGCGGATTTTTACGATCTCGCCATCGATGTCCGGGCCGAAGGCGCTGTATTGGCCCCTCTCGTCCGAGAACGCCTCCCAGAGGTCGACATAGACGTCACCCTGTCGCTGGACACGTTCTTTGAAGATCTCGTTCAGCCGGGCCATGTCGGCGGAGAAACTCTCGCTTTTCATCACCGGCAGCCCCACCCAAATCACGGGTATTTTTCTCTCGCGGAAAGGTTGCAGCACTGCATCGACCCTGGCGACGTATAGTTCGCGCCATCTGGAGGTCATCGGATCAAGCGTCTCGTCGCCATGGCGGAGTTGCTGCCGGTCATTGCTGCCAATCATCATGACAGCGATATCGATTTTTTGCCCGCCGCCAGCGATGTCTCGCGCCGCTTTCGACCAATCGTAAAAATCGTCGCGCACAAGTCCGGAACTCGGCCTCGAGTCCCTGACGATTTTGATGTCCGGCGTATCGCTCAAGACCTCCTCGAGGCCGTTCGACAGCAGCGCGCCAAGAGCGTCGCCCATGACGGCGACAGCATAAGTCGCCCCCATTCGTTGCGCAGCGGGAGACTCCTGAGCGGAGGACTGTCCGTCCGTGCTGGTCCTCTCGCCGCCGGTTTGTGCGCGCGGCGCGGCAGGCGCCGCCCGTTCTGATTTTGCCGTGGGGGCGCTCTCACGCCGCGACTCGCCGCGCCGCCAATAGGTTGGAGCCCTGTTTTCCTGGTGAGGCATGATCCTGCGCACCCGCGTCGGCGCGCTTGGCGCCGCCGGACGGGGTCTAGGTTTGGCCGCGCGTCCCCCCCCGCCAAACAGCCCGCCGAAAAATTCCGTGAAAGGATCTTGCGCCCGCGCATCCGGGATGACGAGCAGAAAGGCCGTGAGCAGAAAGGCAAGTCTGGCGAAGCCTCGCCAACCGACTGCTGGAAACGTGACCCGCGCCATTTTCATGGCCTCAACATAGGAGCGCCGCCGGGGATCGGCAAATGATCGCGCCGACGTCGCCAGGAAGCGCTGCGTCAGCATAGCCGAGGCTTGACGGTTCGTCGCGTTTTCGTGTCAATCCGCTCAGGCGGTTCCGGGAGACAATGGTGAGACGCAACGAGTGCCATAAGGGAATAGCAAGCCGGTCAGGGTGGAGGGCCGGAGCGTCGTTGGTCGCCACGCTCCTGGTCACCACGCTCTTGGTCTGCGCCCCGGCGACCGCGGAGCCCCGGCCAGGGGACACGCCGCCGGCGGAAAACAGGGAGTCTGGTTTCACGCCGGTCGTTGAAAGCTGCGCCGACGAGTCGGTGCAGGGCTTGATCATGCGCACATTTCAGGAGCGCGAACGCGATTATTGGTCCTCGCCGCTGGAGATTGTCGGCTTCGAACGGTTCGTAGAGACGGGCGACCGTACCAATGGATTGTCTTACGTTCCTCGACGCTATTGTCGCGCGGAGGCGCTGTTCAACGACGGCCAGCGCCGCCGGATCGTTTACAACATCGGTTCCCAGAACGGCTTCATTGGCGCAGGTCCCGGCATTATATGGTGCGTCGTGGGGCTTGATCGCGAGCGCGCTTTTGGCTCCAATTGCCGCGCCGCCGGACCGTGAAGGATAGCCAATAACGATGACGTTCCTGTCTTCGCGCGGTTGGAGCCGCGCCTGTCCGAGCGCCAGAGCCGGTTTTTTGCTTGCTGGTCTGCTGCTCGGGATTGGCCTTGTCGCATGCGTCTCGCCCGCCGCCGCGCGCGAAGATTGCATACTCGACAATTGCGCCGATCAGACCCCGGCGGCGGCGCCCACCCAGAGCGGCGCGTCCTATGGCATGGCGTCCAACGACGGCAATTTCGATTTTTACGTTCTGGCGTTGAGCTGGTCGGCGGGTTTTTGCGAAAAGGTCGGCTGGTCTCACGATCAGTGCGAACCGGGCAGGGGGCTCGGCTTCGTCGTTCATGGACTTTGGCCGCAGTACGAACGCGGCTATCCGAGCAATTGCGCGGGGCCGGGCAATCCCTCCAGCATCGCGCTGGAGCGGGTCGTCGGCCTTTATCCGGACCAGCGACTCGCCCGTTACGAATGGCGCAAACATGGCACCTGCACCGGCAAGAGCCCCAGCGATTATTTTGCCGACGTCGCGCGCGCCCGGGCGGCGGTGACGATCCCCGAGGCTTTCGCAAAGCCGACCGGCGAACAGACCTTCGCTCCCATTGATATCGAGCGCGCTTTTTACGCCGCCAATCCGCGCCTGCGGCCAGGCATGATGACGGTTGGCTGCAGCCGGGGCGTGCTGGAGGAGGTGCGAATTTGTCTGACGAGGGATTTGCGCGAGTTCCGCGCCTGTCCCGAAGTGGTGCGGCGTGGGTGCCGTGCGCGGGAGATTTCTGTTCCGGCGCCGCTCTGAAGTCGCCGATGAAGAGTTATCGACGCGATTGTCGCGATCGCTCCAATTGTTGTGGCGCCGCGAGATTCGGCGTGGCGCCGTTTTTTTCTGTCTTCTTTTTGTTTTGTTTTGCGGATTACAAATGCTTTCCGCCCCGGTTTGCGAATCGGACGGTATGGCGACCACGCGGACGAACCCCCCGCAAGGTAGCTCAGAGGGTCGTCCGGGCGTGTCCAGCCGGGCGGCCCTCACCCATTTTCCCCGTCTCTGCGAAAAAAGCCCGGCCTGCAAGGGATGCAAGCCGGGCCAGCTAATGGGCGTGCGAGAAAAGGCGTTCGATCCCGCGCATTTTTTCTACCCAGCCAACACGACAACGTCATGACGCATTGCCAGGCCCAGCGCTAAAGACTCGCATCGGGTGCGACAGCGCACATACAGGCAGCACTCAAAGGCCTTAGGACTTTTCCCGTGACGTTAGGACTTGCCCCGTGACGCAAGGAAAGGAGAAGGACCATGCATATTCTGGCTCACTTCATGATCTATGCGGGATTGACAGCGGCCTATCTCGGCGTCGTTCTGGGATTTATCTGAGGCGGTCCCCGCAGTCTGTCGCCGGCGCGCTGAACATTGGCTATGATGACTGATGAACTACCGCCACGGTTTCCACGCCGGCAATTTCGCCGATGTGTTCAAACATGCGCTACTGACCCGCATTCTTGTCTATCTTGCTCGCAAGGAATCGCCGTTCCGGGTAATTGACACTCACGCCGGCGAAGGCGCCTACGATCTGGCCAATGACACGGCGCAGCGCACACTGGAATGGCGCGATGGCGTCGGCCGGTTTGTCGATCTCTCAGACGCCCCGGCGTCAGTGCGGGCGCTGCTCCAGACCTGGCTCGATCTTCTCGGCCCCCTCGACAGCGACGGACGCCCGGGAATTTATCCCGGCTCGCCGCTCGTCGCCGCGCGGCTGATGCGCGAGCAGGACCGGGCGATATTCTGCGAATTGCGCCCCGACGCATTTGCTGAGCTGCGCTGGCGGTTCGCGCGCAATTCGGGGATCAAGACCCTTCATCTCGACGGCTATATGGGGCTTGGCGCATTTATCCCGCCGAAGGAAAAGCGCGGCCTTGTGCTCATCGATCCGCCCTTTGAGCGCACGGACGAATTCGAGGCGATGTTCGCCGCTTTAGAGACCGCCTATCGCAAATGGCCGACCGGGATTTACGCGCTCTGGCATCCGGTGAAGGACGCCGCGAAAGCGCAGTGTTTTTATGATTCTTTCATCAAATCCGACATCCGCCGCGCTCTGCTGCTGACGCTCTCCGTTGGCGGTCCCGGCCCCGGCGAGGGGATGGGTTTGCGCAAAACCGGGCTGGTGATTGTTAATCCGCCCTTCGTGCTGGCGGAGGAGGCGGCGATTCTGCTGCCCTTCCTTGTCCAACGCCTCGCGCAGGGCAGGGGCGCTGGTTATGGGGTAGACTGGTTGACGGTAGAGAAAGCTTCAGGGCAGGGCGGCGGCTGACGCGGCGGAATATTTTTGGCTAATCTTGTTTCGATGACCCCGGATCGATTCATTGACAAATGGCGCGCCTCGACGCTCAAGGAGCGCTCGGCGTCGCAATCGCATTTTATCGACCTTTGCCGCTTGCTGGGGGTCGAGAACCCCACCGACGCCGACCAGCAGGGCGAAAATTATTGTTTCGAGCGCGGCGCCTATCTCTGATCAAGCTTGAACCTGTCGAAGAACTTTGGGTCAGCGACAAGAATCTTCTGTTCGTGGAGACCAACCTGATAATTTTCACATATTTCAAGAATGCGTTCAAGATCAACAAGTTCGATCTCGACCTTGCCCGGCGCCTTCGCTTCGATTTTTGCATCCTCAGAAAACCCGGTGGTCGTGAAAAAAATGCCCCTGGCTATGTGGCTGCCAATAGCCCCACGAAATCGTTGCACTTCTTCCGAGGAGACCTTGCGGCCTGATCCATCAAACTTCTTGGCTTGAAAAGCTATTGGCTGAAATACAAATTCATTTATGCGCAATCTACCTGTGCCATCAATGCCGCGATCTCTGGAATAGCTGGTAGTCTCTACATCTTCGACGCCGACACGAGAAAGCAGCTCTGAACAGAATTCCTCAAAACCGCGTGGGCTCATATTATAGATCAAAGTCACCAAAGCGGGGCGATGGTCAGAATAAGGGGATGTCTGTGGTGACGGGGCAATAGCTTCTTCTTCGACAGGTTCTGTCGTAATTATCTCATTGGAAACTTGGGATTTTGAATCTTTGTCGACCGCTTTCGAGAGGGCTTTTTCCTCCTGAACACGAGCGTAAATTCCATCGATATCCGGGCCGTCAAGGTGAGCTGCCGCCCCCCTTTTCTGTCAGTCTCCAGACACCGTGTGCAGCGGAGTCCATATAGCCAGTCTTCACTAAATATGATCTAGCCCATGCTATCTGGTTCTCAAATTTAACTGTCCCTGATTTAAGTGTCTCGCTTCGTGCTTCTGAGGAGAGGGCGAGATTATGAGCAATCAGTTCGTAAATTTCCCGCGGGCGCGCCTGCCCCCCTTTTCCCTTAGAGCGTCTAATAGAGGGTTCATGAAACGCAAAAACTCAGATGTGTATTCAGGCTGATTTACAACGCCGGGATAAGTGTTGACGACCATAGATATTCCTCGGTCCTCCTATAATGAAGAAAATTAGGATTTTCTCAATATCCGTATTTTGCTTCTGCTTCCAGATCTCAATCCCACGTAATTTAATCGGGGCTGGGCAGTGAGCCGCTCCGCCCATTGCCATTCGGGGTCGGGATGACGCATTCTTAACTCGGGACGGGCGGTTCTATTTTCAAAAACCACATCGCGAGAGGACACATGGCGTTCAAACATTTCGCATCCGGCGCGGCGCTGATCGCCGCACTCGCGCTTCCGACCGGGGCGCAGGCTCGCCACGGCGGCGGTCATCCCCATGTGGGCCACCGTCCCGGCGGCGGATTCCATCACGGCGCCGGTTTTCACCCCCATCGACCCGGCGGCTTTCATCCTCACCATCCTGCCCATTATCCCGGCGTTCACCATCGCCCCGGTTTCCATCCGGGTTACCACCCCGGCTTTCACCGTCCTCCGGTCGTGCGTCCGGGCTGGGGTTATGGCGGCTGGAATCGACCGGGTTATGGTTGGCGCCCCGGCGGCGCCATCGCGGCCGGCGCGGCGCTTGGCTTCCTGACGGCGGCGGCGGCGGCTTCGGCGGCCCCTGCGCCAGGCCTGTGCTGGTATTACACCAACCGCGCCCGCACCGCCGGATTCTGGGATTACTGCCCGTAATTCGGCTTATTGCTTCTTTTGACGCGGCGGCGGGAGGCCATATCTCCCGCCGTTTTTTGTTTTATTTTGAGCGTTAGGCCGCAGCGCTGCGAACGAATGGCGAAAATCGAGCGCTCAATGTCCGAAACCCGCTGACAGATATGTGCGACTGAATTGTTTTTCTCTCAAATACGGACATTCAGTCCGTGGACAGAGGAGTAGAAAAATGAACGACCTCATCGTCTACGCCGGCATCGGTCTTCTTCTCATCGGACTTCCCGTGCTGTTCGCGCGCTGGAACACAAATAAGTAATCCATCAGGGATCATCGCGTGAAACGCGTTGATCCCTTTCCCCCTTCCATATGGCTTGAACGCAATCGTGCGGCGGTCATCCCGAACTACATGTGTGGATGTCATGGAGTCGGGCGTTTCTTTCCGGTTCGGCACTCGACCTGGTCGCTGCACGCATTAAATGAGTAACAGATCAAATGATCATTCAGGAGGAAAAGGCATGAGCGACATTAATTCCGGCAAGGAGCCAGACAAATACTCCGGCATGGTCGGGTTCGACATGGACCTCACACCCAGCGTTTATATCTGCGGCGCTGCTGGCGCTGTGCTCGGCGCTGTTTTGGCCTACTGGGGCACGTCGGATTTCGCGATTGTCGGCGCGGCGAGCGTTACTTTCGCGGTTTTGTCCGGGATTTTTGGGTTTTTCGTGCCCTGGTATAAACCCACCGACAAGGCTTGACACCACATCGTGGTTTGAGCTGTGCAACTCATTTGATGTGACCTCCAGGCGGCGTGGCCCCCCATTTGGGCGACGCCGTTATTTGTTTATGACCGTCGATGTCGATGATTTGAGCCCATGCGTTTCGCCTGCTTTGGCAATATTTGGACGTATTCCTTTGAAGCCCGATCCCTCGCGGCGAGGATTGCTAAGCGTGGCGCCCACCCCGATGGCGAAAAACGCAATCCAGAACAGGAAGGGTATGTATTTCAACCTGTCAAAATTCATGACGACCTCCTGACGATCCGGCAGGAGGGAGACTGCCACGGTTATTTTCCGAAAAAAGCGCCAGCAGCGAGAGAACAAATGGAGCCAGGTCAGATTACGCGGCGGTGCTCAGGCGTTTTCAGAGCTCTGGTCGGTCCTCAATCGTCAGTATTGGATAATCGGTATAGCCCTCGGGGCCTGGCGTATAGAACGTCGCCGATCTTGCCCTGTTAAGCTGCGCGCCGGCCCTGAATCGCGCCGGCAGGTCAGGATTGGCGAGGAACGGCACGCCAAAGGCGACGGCGTCGACCTTGCCGTCGCGAACGGCGGCGTCGGCCTCCTCGGCCGTGTAGCCCATATTGCCGATTAGCACGCCCTTGAAGCCGGCGCGGGCCGGCGTCATCACATCAACTTTCGCCGGACCGGCGAAATCCCCGCGCATCATGTGAAGATAGGCGAGGCCGAAGTCGTTGAGTTGGGTGGCGAGCCAAGACGTGAGACCAACGGGATCGCTGTCAGTCATATCGTTGTAGCTGTTCAGCGGCGAGAGCCGAACGCCCACCCTGTCGGCGCCCCAAACGCCGACCACCGCCTCCACGGCTTCAAGCAGAAGCCGCGCTCTGTTCTCGATCGGGCCGCCATAGGGACCGCTGCGTCTGTTGAATCCGTCGCGCAGGAATTCGTCGAGCAGATAGCCGTTTGCGCCATGAACCTCGACGGCGTCGAAGCCGGCGACTTTTGCGTTGCGCGCCGCCTGCGCAAAGCCGGCGACAATCTCAGGGATTTCTTCGTCGCGCAGGGCGCGCGGCGTGACATAAGGCTGCATCCCCTGCGGCGTGAGGACCTTCGAGCCGACAATCGCCTCCGCCGACGGGGCGACAGGCGTCGCGCCATTGTTGAGCAGCGGATGGCAGGCGCGGCCGCCATGCCAGAGTTGCAGGGCGATACGGCCGCCATTGTCGTGAACCGCCTCGGTGACCATGCGCCAACCGGCGATATGGGCGCCGGCGTAAATCCCGGGTTCGCGCCAGAAGGCGGAATTTCCGGCGATGGCCATGGTCGCTTCGGCGATGATCAGGCCCGCGCTTGCGCGCTGGGCGTAATATTCCGCCATTAACGGACCGGGGACATGATCGCTCTCGGCGCGGCAGCGAGTCAGTGGGGCCATGAGGATACGGTTCGGGAGGGCGAGGGCGCCCATTTTCAGAGACGAAAACAGCGCGTCGTTCGACATGGGAGCTACCTTTCCGAATTCCTTTGGACCGGGAGAGTGGGTGTTTTAAGACGGAGACGCAACCGGAAACAAACCGTCATGATGATATTGCGCTACTCGCCCGCTTCCCCATACGCCCGCAAAATCCGCATCGCCGCCGAACTGCTCGGATTGTCTGAACGTATCCGGATCGAGACTGCGAGCACAGTCGATCCTGATGATTCGCTGCGCGCGCAAAATCCGCTGGGGAAGATTCCGACGCTGATCCTCGAGGATGGTTCGGCGCTCTACGATAGTCGGGTGATTGCCGATTATCTGGATTTTCTCTCAGGCGGCGGACGGCTTACGCCCGCCGATCCGGAAAAGCGGTTTGCGGCGCAACGGCTTCAGGCGCTGGGGGATGGCGTCAATGACGCCGCTTTGCTCATCCGTTACGAGAGCGCGACCCGATCCGCCGCGCTACGCGACCCTGTGGCGATTGCGCTCCAGCAGGGCAAAATCGACCGCGCGCTGGCGACGCTTGAGTCGGCCCCGCCAGCCGGTCCGCCAGATATCGGCCATATCGCGGTTGCCTGCGCTCTGGGTTATCTTGATCTGCGTTTCGAGGGGGCGTGGCGGAGCGCGCATCCGCGCCTTGTGGCGTGGCTTGAAGATTTCGCCGCGAAGACCCCGGCCTATGAGGCGACAAAGACCTGAACTCGGGCCAGAACTCGAGCCAGAATATGGGCCTGAGCACGCTTGATCCGCGGAGCGTGCGAGTTTTGGCGACTTTGTCATGTTCCGGCGACCCTGCGACTGGTATAAGCTTTGCACTACTGCGAACAACCCTGGAGCGGCGTGGCATGTCGGCAAGCCGTCTTGGCAGAGAATTGTCCCTGGCGCTGGCGTGCAAGATCGTCGCCATCGTCTTGATCTACGCCATGTTCTTCAGCCCCTCTCACCGTCACAGGCCAACACCGGCCGACACGGCCGCATTCCTCACCGCCGAACCCGCCAAAAGCGAATAAAGGACTCGTGATCAATGGAATTCGACGTCGTTACGCTCTCCAGGCTACAATTCGCGCTGACGGCTTTGTACCACTTCCTGTTCGTGCCTTTGACGCTGGGACTATCCCTGCTGCTGGCGATCATGGAGAGCGTATACGTCATGACTGGCCGCTCGGTCTGGCGCGACGCCGTGAAATTCTGGGGTACGCTTTTCGGCATTAATTTCGTGATGGGCGTGGCTACCGGCGTGACCATGGAGTTCCAGTTTGGAACAAATTGGGCCTATTACGCACATTACGTCGGCGATATCTTTGGCGCGCCGCTTGCGATCGAAGGTCTGATGGCCTTCTTCATGGAGGCGACCTTCGTCGGCCTGTTCTTCTTCGGCTGGAAGCGTCTGACCAAGGTGCAGCATCTCGCCGTCACCTGGCTTGTGGCCATTGGGTCAAATTTTTCCGCTCTGTGGATTCTGATCGCCAACGCCTGGATGTCCAACCCGGTTGGCGCCGTGTTCAATCCGCAAACCATGCGCATGGAATTGTCTTCTTTCCGCGACGTGGTGTTCAATCCTGTGGCGCAGTCGAAGTTCGTGCACACGGTGAGCGCCGGATACGTGACGGGCGCGATGTTCGTTCTGGCGATTTCGGCCTACTATGTTGTTCGGGGCCGGCACCTCGACATCGCGCGTCGCTCGCTTACCGTCGCCGCCAGCTTCGGGCTGGCCTCGGCCCTCTCGGTCGTCGTGCTTGGCGACGAGAGCGGATACACCGCTGGCGAGAACCAGAAGATGAAAATCGCCGCTATCGAGTCGATGTGGGAGACGGAGCCGCCGCCGGCGTCCTTCACACTCGTGGGTCTGCCCGATATCGAGCGCGAGACGACAAGATACGCCATCGAAATTCCATGGGTTTTGGGTCTGATCGCGACCCGCTCTCTCGATACCCCGGTCGAGGGCATCAAAGATCTTGTCGCGCAGGCCGAAAAGCGCATTCGCAACGGCATGGCCGGCTATCTCTGGCTGGCTAAAGAAGGCGGACGCGAACATGTGACGCTGCCTGACGCCCTGCAATCCTCGATGCGCGACGTTGGCTACACCCTGCTGCTCAAGAGCATCCGACAGGATGTCGAAAACGCCACCGCCGAAGAAATTCACGCCGCCGCGCTCAAGACGATCCCCAATGTCCCGGTGTTGTTCTGGTCATTCAGAATCATGGTGGCGTTGGGTTTCTACTTTATCGCACTGTTTGGCGCGTCATTCTTTTTTTCCTGCAAGCGCCGGCACGGTCCGCTCTGGTTCATGAAATTGACGATGTGGAGCTTGCCGTTGCCCTGGATCGCGGCGGAACTGGGTTGGATTGTCGCTGAATATGGCCGTCAGCCCTGGATCATCGATGGGATCATGCCGACTTTCATGGGCGTTTCCAGCGTGCCCGCCAGCGATGTCGCCGCCAGCCTCGCGGCATTCGTTGTTTTTTACTCTTCGCTGGCGGCTGTGGACCTTGCATTGATTGTGAAATATGTCCGGCTTGGTCCTCATGGGAAGACACAAGAACCGACTGCTTCTGGTCCGTTGCCGCTTCCACAACCGACCTACGACGCGCCGCGCTGAGAAGGCTCCCCTCATGCCCGATTATATGACCCTGCGGATCATCTGGTGGCTCCTTGTTGGCGTGCTGCTGGTCGGCTTCGCCATCATGGACGGTTTCGATCTTGGGGTTGCGATCCTCCATCCCTTTGTCGCGCGCACAGACCTTCAACGCCGTGTCTCGCTCAACACCATTGCGCCGGTTTGGGAGGGCAACCAAATCTGGTTTATTCTCGGCGGTGGCGCTGTTTTCGCCGCATGGCCCCTTTTATACGCCGTCTCCTTTTCCGGCTTTTATCTCGCAATGCTTCTGGTGCTTCTGTCGCTGATCCTGCGTCCGGTGGCGATTACGTTCCGAGGCAAGATGGAGTCGCGGGGCTGGCGACAAACATGGGATTGGTTGTTTTTTCTGTCTGGACTCCTGCCAGCGCTGCTGTTTGGCGTCGCTTTCGGCAATTTGCTGCTCGGCGCGCCCTTTCGCATCGATCAGACCATGCGATCGATTTACGAAGGCGGACTGATCGGTTTGCTCTCGCCCTTTGCCCTGCTTTGTGGCCTCGTCAGCCTTACAATGATTGTCATGCAAGGGGCCGCCTGGCTATCCTGCAAGGCTGAGGGCTCTGTCGCCGAGCATGCGCGGTGGATAGGTCCGATTGCTGCGCTTTTGCTCGTGCTCCTTTTCATAATTGCCGGCATCTGGATCGCCACAACGGTCGATGGCTATATGATCGTTGATGGCGGGGACCCCAATGGCCCATCGAACCCCGCCTACAAGACGGTGGTCGCGGATCGGGGCGCATGGCTCTATAATTACGCCCTCTACAAATGGCCAGCGCTCGCGCCGGCGCTGGCCTGCGTGGGCGCGCTCATGGCGGCGATCTTTATGGCGTCGCGCAAATGCGGTCCGGCCATGCTGGCGTCAAGCGTTGCAGTGGCGGGCGTCGTGACGACGGCGGGCTTCAGCATGTATCCCTTCCTGTTACCGTCCTCGACCCATCCCAACGACAGTCTGACGATCTGGGACGCTTCCTCCAGTCGGACGACGCTGGGACTCATGCTGGTTGCGGTGATCGTTTTTATGCCGATCATCCTCGCCTACACCTCCTGGGTTTATTACGTCCTGCGCGGCCGTATCAGCGAGACGGCGATCGAGCGGGGCGACGATTATTACTACTAAACGGAGTGGACGCCGACCATGTGGTATTTCGCCTGGATCCTGGGGCTTGGCCTCGCTTGCGCTTTTGCAATTCTCAACGCCATGTGGCTCGAACTCGACGAAGAAACACCCAATCACCACAACTGGGAAGAGGACTGGACGCCGGAGGCATGACTCAGGGAGGCGTAATCCGGGGATGCAGACTCTGCATGCAGCGCTCTATTCAAATATTATTTTCACTGATTTTTTTGGCTGAACCCTCTGGCGCTCAGATCATAGATTTGTCCGCGACGACAATTCTGGATCTCTCGCATCCCTTCGACGACAATACGATCCATTGGCCAACTGATCCCTCCGGTTTCGAATTGCGGTCCATCCATAAGGGCGTGACCGAAAAGGGATTTTTTTACTACGCCAATTCCTTTTGCGCCCCCGAGCATAGCGGCACGCACCTTGATGCGCCGATGCATTTCGCCGATGGTCGCTGGACGAATTCGGATATTCCGGTCGAGCGTTTCGTCGGCCCGGCGATCGTCATCGATGTCGCGGCGAAAGCCTCCGTCATGACGGACTACCGCCTGACTCCCGAGGATGTTCGTCAATGGGAGGGGATCCATGGCGCAATCCCGGACGGCGCCATTGTTTTGTTGCGCACCGGCTGGAGCGCGCGCTGGCCAGATCGTAAAACTTATATGGGAGACGACACGCCCGGCGACGCAACGCGCCTGCATTTTCCGTCCTTCGGACCGGACGCGGCAGCCTATCTTGTGAACAAGCGACACAGTCGCATCCTGGGCGTCGACACGGCGAGCGTCGACTATGGACCTTCGCAGGATTTTCCGGTGCATCGAATTTTAGGCGCGGCGAATGTGATGGGCCTCGAAAACCTCGCCAATCTCGAGAAGCTCCCAGCGACGGGCGCAACTCTTATTGCTTTGCCGATGAAAATCGCCAAAGGCTCGGGCGCCCCAACTCGCGTCATCGCCCTCATCCCGCGATAAGACGCGAACAAAGATCACTTTGCCAGAAAGACAAGGGAGGCGCCGGCGGCGATAAGAGCAAAGCCAAGCAGATGCCGCCATGTGAGCACTTCGCCGAGCACGAAAACCGAAAAACCGGAAAAGACCAATAGTGTGATCACCTCCTGCATGGTCTTGAGTTGCGCCGCCGAATAGACCCCATAGCCGATCCGGTTCGCCGGCACAGCCAGACAATATTCGACCAGCGCTATGCCCCAGCTAATGAAAACTGCGGCTGCCATATTCAGCCCGGGAAATTTCAGGTGACCGTACCAGGCGAAGGTCATGAATAGATTTGAGGCGACCAGCAGAAGAATCGGCGCCACGCGCGCGGATACAGCAAAAGAGAACATGATGACCTGACTTGTTGTTAGCGCTAAAGGTAAAATGATTATTCAGGAGATTTACGCAAACAGAGATAGCGGTGTTCCGCCGTACGCCGCAAGAAAATCCAGGGCTCTTTCACCTCGATCTCGGCATTGCCGCCATCGGCATAGGAGAGTTTATAAATCCCGGATCGCAATCGTCTCCAGCTCAGTTTTACGGGTTGTGGGGCGGCCTCAACCAGGACGCCCTTCTCGTCGAAACGCTCTTGCCACCACTCGGCGGCATTGACGGTATTGCCGTCATTGATCATCGTGCAGGACCAGACGCCGTAAAATGGAGGCCTCGCGGCGGCGCTTACGATGGTTGTCGTCGACAGTCCTGCAAGGATAAAAGGGGCTAAAGCCACTATTCTCATCGCACCGATTTCCGGGTTGCCCTTGATGCTGATATTAAGCTTGAACATGCCTCGAGGGAAGTCTCCCGGCTGTTTGTCTTGCGCGTCGCATGGGCCAACCGACGATGTTCCCATGATCGAAGGAGAGAGTCATGAAAAGAGGAAGAGTCCTGTTTGGGTTGTGGTTGGGGTTTGGCCTCGCGCCCGCATCGGCCTCAAGTGACGACGCCTGGAAAGCCTTCGCCGCGGATGTCGAAGATAAATGCCGTCTTGCGATTTCGAAGGTGCTCAAAAATCCCAAAATCGATGTCGACGCCGTTGGCACAGAAACACATGGCGTGGCTATTGGTCGTGGGGCCGTAATCGGCGGCAAGAGCAGAAAAGCAATCGTTTGCCTTTATGACAAGAAAGCCCGAACGGTGGAAATCAGCGGCGAGATGCGTCCATGATTTCGCCGATGACATCGAAACTGTTCCGCACGAAAAGGATTGTCTCGAAAAGACTGCTGCTTCTGGTTTTAATTATTTGCGCTGTTGCGCCCGTTTTTCCGCTTGTGGCGTCTTCCCGGGAGTTTATCGAGCGTGACTCATTGCGCCAGGTCATGGCAAAGAACGGCGTGGAGGGCGCCTTCGTCGGCTACGACGTAGGGGCCGACCGCCTGTTTCTGGTCAATGCCCCCCGCGCGCGCAAGCGCCTCAATCCTGCATCGACGTTCAAGATCGCCAACAGCCTGATCGCTCTTGAAACCGGGGTCGTTCGGGATGAAAACGAGGTCATTCCCTACCGCTCCGAAACACCCCCCTTGATCAGGGAATGGGCGCGCGACATGTCGATGCGCGACGCCATCAAATTATCCAATGTGCCAATTTATCAGGAATTGGCGCGGCGTATCGGTCTGGAGCGCTACCATGAATGGCTGACGCGCTTGTCCTACGGCAACGCCGAGACTGGCGTCGTCGTTGACCGGTTCTGGCTGGATGGTCCGCTCGCCATCAGCGCTGTCGAGGAAGCTTATTTTGTCGCCGAACTGGCGTTGCGACAACTCCCGTTTTCCCGTCGCGCCCAGGATATCGTATGCGATATTCTCAAATACGAAACGGCGGCCAATCACACGATTTACGCCAAAACAGGTTGGTGCCGCTCTTGCACGCCGCAAATCGGCTGGTGGGTTGGGTGGGTGCAGCATCGCGGGGGCGTTTTTGCTTTTGCACTTAATATCGATGTCGTCCGCGTTGAGGATCTCGACAAACGGATACCGGTCGCGAAGGAGCTTTTATCTCAGCTTGGCGCGTTCTGATTGACGACGCGTTCTGATTGACGACGCGTTTAATTCTCTTGTTTTCTTCGTGCTTCAGACCCATAACATCCGCTATCGACAACCTCCCGGAAAATTATGAAATGGTGTGGTCTTCAATTGATCCTGCCGTGGCT
>JBBARD010000006.1:54395-63361 GCA_040399965.1 Methylocystis sp.
CAACCTCCCGGAAAATTATGAAATGGTGTGGTCTTCAATTGATCCTGCCGTGGCTGTGGGCGTTGTCGCCTCCACTGCGGTCACTGACGCCGTCTATGTCTTTTTCAACGCCGCCGTCGCTGCACGGCGAAGAGTCGCCGCTGCGAGCTGGAGCAGCCTGTGGTATTTGCTATCGGCGTTCGCCGTCATCAGCTACACGACCAACGCCGCCTATGTTTTGTTTGCGGCGCTTGGGGCATGGATTGGCGGTTTTTTCGCTGTCACAGCGCTACAATATACTGCGTCCTCGTCTAACAATCAGGAATAGGTTATTTACGCTATCACAGCGTTCGAACATGGAGTTTTGACCATGATGCGCATCCTGGGCTTAGGTTCTCTCATTGTGGGTCTTACATTTCTGGCGACAATCGCAGTGACAGGTTCGGCTATGGCGCGTCCCGTGAGATGCGTGATCAGTGGCGGCGCTCCCTATAGAGGCAAATGCGATTTTACGAATTCCGGAGCCGGCTTCTCCATAGCCCCGATCGGTCGCAATAGCTTCCCCGGCGGCATTAACCCCGTGAGCGTGGCCATCGTTTCGCCCGGCGTTGCGGAAGTGCGCGGGCTAACGCGAGAGGGGATTAATTCTCGTTGGGGCGAGGCCCGTCGATCAAAACGCGATCCGGCCTGCTGGCAGGGTTCCGATTTTCGGATCTGTGCGTATTAGAGTTTTTCCCGGTTTGATTGCAACGGACAGGGCAAAGGCGTTCTGTTTTGTCCCGATTTCTTTTGCCGAACCGGTTGCCAATTCGGCGCAAATCGCAGGGGTTCTGATGTTTCGTCTTGCTGTCGCTTCCTCTTTTTTAACCTTTTTGTGGTGATTTTTTCGCCGCTTCGGAGTCTGGTCACATGCGTATAACACCTGTCGCTTCAGCTATCGCTCTTCTTGCTCTCAATTTTGGCCTCTCGGGCTGCGCCAGCAATGGACCCGCCATGCCCCAGGTGGCGGTGATGCCCGGCAAGGGTAAATCCTACGAGGCGTTCCAGCGCGATGACGCCTACTGCCAGGGTTCGGGCCAGGCGGCGATTGGCGGACAATCTCCCGGAGCCGCGGCCAACAGCGCCGCGCTCGGCACTGCCGTGCTCGGCACCGGCCTTGGCGCGGCTTCCGGTGCGCTTATCGGCGCGGCTGCAGGCAATCGGCCGGGAACCGGCGCGGCCATTGGCGGCGGCGCGGGCATGCTGCTGGGGACCGCTGTCGGCTCCGGACAGTCTCGTCAGGCTGGAGGCTCATTGCAGTCACGTTATGACACCGTCTATGCCCAGTGTATGTCTGCCAAAGGTCACCGGGTAGGCGAGTCGCCACTCGCTCAGCCTGTCTATGCCGCCCCGGCGCCCATGTATCCTGCGGGCCCATATCCCTACTATTGATGTATAAGGTCCCGAAGGATCGAGAAAGAGCCGTTTTCCGCAATCGCCGACTTGTTCGTCTTCAAAGGTTGAGCCTGTGTTGTGTTTTCAAGTCGGAGTTTCTCGTCAGTTATTATTCAAACTTGATTTTTCCTGTCTATGAAATACAAAAAATCCCTGTGTTGGGGAGATTTCAATGACGGGTGAATTCGCTAAGCTTACGGACCTTGAACTTCTCGCCCTTATCCATCGCGCTCAGCAGGAAATCCAGAATCGCAAGGAAGCAGGCAGAGAGCAGTTGCGCCTTGATATCGAGGACAAGCTCAAGTCTCTCGGTTTTGATCTTGACGATATTTTTCCCGAAGCCGCGAAAAAACCCCGTAAGAAAACCATCGCCCGCAGCGTCGAGGATGAGCGCAAATCTCCTCGGGCAAAATATAAAAATCACGTCACAGGACAGACTTGGTCAGGACGTGGCGGACGGCCGCCGCAGTGGGTCAAGGATGCGATGCATGAGCATGGCTGGGAAAGCCTTCAGCAATTCAAGGCCGCAGACGAGTACCTTGCACGGGATTAGTGGGGCCCTTTGTTGACGCGCCGAACAAAGTTTGCGCTTCGCTTCATTTTAACATCCCCGGCCGCGCCGATACACGGATGAGATTTTTCAGACCGGCGTCTGATCAATTTGATTCTTAATGACATAATTTATGGTATTTATTTATCCTTCCTGAATTTAAAATGTCTGGAACAATGGGAGTTGTCGGCGAACTCCCTTTTTTGATTCGAGATCTCTCAATTAACCGGAATTTTTCTTCAGATTTTGTGATTCGCTGGGGTCAAATTTGTGTTGACATTCGTGTAAATAGCCGATTATCCTTTAAAAATGACGCTAAATGTTGCCTATAACTTGTTATTGCATTTTTTGCGCAGGAACTTGAACATTATTTATGTTCCGCCCTTTTGTAGTCTGTCTTCATGGAGACCGGCATTGTGCCGCGCAAGACGAGAAGGGGCGTTTTGTGAACTACATGACGACAACGATGAGTGATCGCCTGAAACAGGCCCGGGTCACGGCAGGTTTCTATAAAGCGAGCGACGCCATAAAAAAATTCGGGTGGAAGGCTTCGACCTATCGCGCCCACGAGAGCCAGCAAAACCAGTTCGACGCTGCGACGGCGCTCAATTACGCGCGCGCTTACGGCGTCAATGCCGGCTGGTTGCTGACAGGCGAAGGCGAGATGAGCGTTCGCTACAAGGATGCCGCGTCTCGCGCTGCGGGGCAAACCATGCGTCTGCAGGAACGACCGGCGAGTTTTGATGCTCGCCTCCCGATCAGGGGAGCCGTCGCCTCGGGCGTCTGGATCGAAGAGCGTTTGATCGGCGACTCAAGCGAAAGTTCTCGCGCCAGCCCGTTTCCGCCCGATCCGGCTTATCCCGTCGAGTCGCAGTATGATTTTACTGTCGGGGGATCCTCGTTCAACAAGATCGCCCAGCCCGGCGACAATCTACGTTGCGTCGACTTGCATGCGGCGGGGTTGGAGGCCGCTGACGGCGATCTGGTCATACTCGAGCGCCGAGCCAGCAATGGTTTGATCGAATTGAGCGCTCGCCGCATGCGTCGCGCCGGCGAGGTTATTGAATTCTGGGCGGAGTCCACTGATCCCATGTGGCGAACGCCCATAATCGTTTCGCATGGTCTGTCAGCCGATGGGCTGGAAACCCGCGTGCTGGCGAAAGTGATTTGGAAATACATGAAAATATAGAATTTGCTGTAGCAGCGAATGACCGACAAGAGTTCTGCGCGTCCCCGAAGCCATTTGACGATGATAATTGCGTCGGATTTGACTTCATTCGATTATGGGCTAATCGTCCCGAGGAGAGAATTGCATTCCATCGCTATCCAAATTTTCCGCGCGTCATTTCGCGCCGGGACCGACCGCAGAGCCCGCCCCCGTGACCTCCCACTCCCATTCGTCTCCCGCGCCGCTGAGCGCCTTGTCATCCGGCCCGCTAATCGGGCGTGTGCGACCGCCGGGCGATAAATCGGTATCTCATCGCGCTCTGATTTTCGGGCTGTTGGCGATTGGCGAGACCCGGATCGTTGGATTGCTTGAGGGTGAGGACGTGTTGCGCACCGCCGAAGCCTGTCGGGCGCTTGGCGCAAGGGTCGTTAAACACGCAGAGGGAAGCTGGAGCGTTTGGGGCGCCGGACTGGGGTCTCTTGTTCAGCCTGCCGATACGCTGGATTTTGGAAACGCCGGCACAGGCTCGCGCCTGATGATGGGCGTAGTGGCCGGACACCCGATCGTCGCGCGTTTCGATGGCGACGCCTCGTTGCGCAAGCGGCCAATGAAACGCATTCTTGATCCGTTGACTCAACAGGGGGCCCAGGTCCTGGAGCAGGCCGAGGGCGGACGTTTGCCGCTCGTGATTGCTGGCGCGAGCGAGCCTTTGCCATTCGAATACAAGACGCCGGTCGCCTCGGCCCAGATAAAATCCGCAGTATTGCTTTGCGGCCTCAACTCGCCCGGTCGCACTGTGGTGATCGAGCCGGAGGCGTCGCGCGATCATACAGAGAAAATGCTGGCCCATTTCGGAGCGAAGGTAACAAGCGATCCTTATGGCGCCCATGGCCGCAAGATCACGCTGGAAGGTCGTCCGGAACTCAGTGCCCGGCCGGTAATTGTGCCCGCCGACCCGTCCTCTGCCGCCTTTCCGCTGGTCGCCGCTTTGATCACGCCTGGCTCACAGGTGACGATCGAGGGCGTTATGACCAATCCGTTGCGCGCCGGCCTGTTGAAGACTTTGATGGAAATGGGCGCCGATATCGCGCTGGAGAATCGTCGGGAGGAAGGCGGCGAGGAGGTCGCCGACGTGGTCGCCCGCTATTCAATGCTTCATGGCGTCGACGCGCCGGCCGAACGCGCGCCGTCGATGATTGACGAATATCCGGTTCTCGCCGTCGCTGCTGCCTTTGCGAAAGGCGAGACGCGGATGCGCGGATTATCCGAACTGCGCGTGAAGGAGTCGGATCGACTGGCCGCCATCGCCGCCGGACTGATCGCCAATGGCGTCGACTGCGCGATAATCGGCGACGACCTTGTCGTGCGCGGCGGGCCGGTGAGGGGCGGCGGCGTGGTCGAAACGCATCTCGATCACCGCATCGCCATGAGCTTCCTTGTGATGGGGCTCGCCAGCGCAAACAAGGTCACGGTCGACGACGAAACCATGATCGCAACCAGCTTCCCGGATTTCAAGGGACTGATGCAGGGACTCGGGGCGCGCTTCGCATGAGCCTTGTCATCGCCATCGATGGGCCGGCAGCGTCTGGCAAGGGCACGCTGGCGCGCCGCCTCGCTGAATATTACGCCCTTCCGCATCTCGACACCGGTTTGCTCTATCGGGCGGTCGCCTGCGCGCTGATCGACGAGGGCCTGCCGCTCGACGATGTCGCGGCCGCCGAGGCGGCGGCGCGCGGGCTGTCGTTGACCGAATTCGATCCGGAGCGATTGCGCTCGCGCGAGATGGGCGAAGGCTCCTCTGTCGTCGCAGCGATTCCGTCGGTCCGGGCGGCTCTGATTGACATGCAACAGCGTTTCGCGGCTCGCGCCGAGGGCGCCGTCCTCGATGGCCGCGACATCGGCACGGTGATCTGCCCTAACGCCACGGCGAAAATTTTTGTGACCGCCTCGCCCGAGACGCGCGCCCAGCGCCGCGCGCTGGAGCTTGCGGGTCGAGGCGAGCCCGTCGATTTCGCGCTCATTCTCGAGGATGTGCGCACACGCGACGCCCGGGACAGCCAGCGCGCGCTGGCGCCTCTGAAAGCGGCGGATGACGCCATTATCCTCGACACCAGCATGCTGGATCGCGATGAGGTCTTCGCCGCCGCGCTGGCGATTGTCGAGAGGGCGCGCGGCTGAGGGAAGGGACCCATCCCGTCAGATGTCAGACATGAGGCAGGTTTTCCGCTTTGCGCCCTCGCCCAATGGTTTCCTGCATCCAGGTCACGCATTTTCGGCCCTGCTCAACGACAGGCTAGCGCGGGAAAGCGGCGGACGGTTTCTGCTCCGGATTGAGGATATCGACACAAGGCGCGCCCGGCCTGAATTCGAGCAGGCGATCTACGAGGACCTCGCCTGGCTCGGTCTCGGCTGGGAGCGCCCAGTCCGGCGACAATCGGAGCATTTTGACGATTACGCGGGCGCGCTGAAGCGTCTTGACGCGATGGGTCTGCTCTTCGCCTGCAATTGCCGGCGCTCGGACATCGCCCGCGCTGCTCTATCCCGTCCGGACACGCCCCACGATCCGGATGGATCGCCGCACTATCCCGGAACCTGCCGTCTCAAGCCGAATCGTTCGGCGGCGGAGGTTCTCTCAACGGGCGGCGTCGCCCTGCGGCTGGATATGCGCAGGGCGATCGAACGGGCGGGGCAGGGTCTCACGTGGCGAGAAGGCGAATCGACCGTCTCCGCCGATCCCGCGCGCTGGGGGGATGTGATTCTCGCGCGCAAGGACACGCCGGCGAGCTATCACCTTGCGGTCGTTGTCGATGACGCAATCCAGGGCGTCACCAATGTCGTTCGTGGGCGCGATCTCTACCATGCGACGAGCCTTCATCGGCTGTTGCAACGCCTGCTTGAACTGCCGGAACCGCGCTACCTTCATCACGATCTGCTCTGCGATCCGACGGGCGAGAAGCTGGCGAAGAGCCGGGGCGCGGTGAGTTTGCAAGACATGCGCGCCTCTGGCGTCTCGGCCGCCGAAATACGAGAGAGTCTGGGATAAAACAGCCTTTTATTTCCCCCCGCGCGTCGCGATTTTGGCGGCGTTGCTGTTGGGCGCTTTCGCCATCAGGCCGTCGATTCGATCGCGTTCGCGCTTGAATTCGCCGAGCATGCGGCCCTCGATCTCGCGCGTGCGCGCGAGCTTGACGCGCATGGGATCGACGAAATGGCCATTGACCATGACCTCGTAATGAAGGTGCGGGCCGGTCGAGAGGCCCGTTGAGCCGAGGAAGCCAACCGTCTGCCCCTGTTTGACGCGCACGCCTTCGGTGATGCCGCGCGCAAATCCCGACATGTGATTGTAGGTGGTGATGTAGCCGTTGGCGTGCTGGATCTCGACGCGTCGGCCATAGCCGGAATCCCACTGCGCCTTGATGACGGTGCCATTACCGGCGGCGAGAATCGGCGTGCCGATCGGCGCCGCCCAATCGACGCCGGTGTGCATTTTGTAATAGCCGAGAATCGGATGCTTGCGCATGCCGAAGCCCGAACGCGTTTCGCCGATCGAGATGGGTTTGCGAACCAGAAACTTGCGGCTCGATTTGCCGTTCTCGTCGTAATAATCCACCAGCCCGTCGTCGCCGGTCTGGAAGCGATAATAGCGATAGGTTTCGTTGCGCGTCGTGAGCGAGGCGTAAAGCAGGGCGTCGCGGCCGGGCGTCGAGCCATCTTCCGGCTCGTCGTAGAAAATATCGATTGAGTCGCCGCCCGAGACGCTGCGCTGCAGATCAGCGTCATTGGCGAAAACGCGGATCAACTCGCCGATGATCTGTTTCGGAACCTGTTGCTTCAGCGCGGTCTCGTAGATCGAATCATAGAGCCGCATGCCGCCGTCGTCCTCCTCGCCCTCGTCGGCGGTTTGGGTTCGACGACCGGTTTTTCCGGAAGCCATTTGCGCCGGCGTCGTTGGCGTCTGCATGAAGGTTCCCTTGTCGGTCGCCGCGACGATCGAGTCGATTTCGTCGTCGGTGTAGACCGAGACCCGCGCCAGCTGCATGTTTTTGCCCGAGCCGTCGAAATCGGCGAAGAGCAGCTTGACGCGCTGGCCCTCGCGCGCGGGCTCCCCGCGTTTGCTCTTGTAGGCGGCCATTACCGCCGCCACGCGGCCCCTTGGCACGCCATTGGCGAGCAGCACCTCCTCCAGTCCCTCGCCATGCCGGACAACCGCTAGCTTTTCCTCCATCTGGGTCGGCTGAGGCGTGTCGCGCGGCGCAATGGTGACGTTCTCCGCCACCATCCGCACCTCGATCGAGGAGAAGGGGGCGTTCACTGACGCTCCCGGCGCGACATAGTTGTTCAGTCCAAGCGGCTCAATGGTCGCGGCGCGTGTTGTGCGCGACAACAGGGCCTGTCCGGGCAGGGGCAGCGGACCCCGCGAACCAGGTACAATGGTGGATTTGACCTGCTCGATCACCTGGGCCTGCGCCTCGTCGGCCGACAGGCGGGCCGTTCGATTCTCGACATCAACCGCGCCCAGATCATGAGTGACAAAGGAGACCTCGGCCTCGTCCAGCGCTGCGATCGGCTCGCCGCTGTTCTCCGGGGCGCGCGGATCGGACGAGAGTTTGAGGGGATTGTAGGGAGGCACCTCGGAGGCGAAGCTGGTCGAGGCGACGGTGAGCGTCGCCGCCACCCTTGTGAAGGCGCGCGTGCGAACCACTTCCTTTTCGCCGGACTTTGAAGTGGTGGCGGTTTTAAAGGTCTGTTTTGCGGCGACTACGTCAACCGCCCGCATCAGCCGATCGCCCTTTTTCGGATTGACGACCTGACCGGTGTCCGCCTCCTCGGGACGAATCAGCGTGGCGCGGGTAGGGGCTTCGGCAAAACGGGTTTGCTGGTCCAGAGCCGTATAGGCCGCAGAACTGATCAGGAGAGCGCCGGACAAGCCCGTCAGAACCGTGCCGAGCAACCAACGCACCGAAACGCGGCGGCGTTCGTCAGCGCTGTGGCGGCGTCCATCGATTTCGATCGCCGGTTCGGTTCCAACATTGGCCCAGTCAGCTGCGCCGGCGCCGACAGGAAAGGCGCGACCACTCAAATTCAAAGCCATACGTCCTCAATCTCTAGCCGGCGGACAGGGATGTCCCATAGTTTAGTTAACCGGTTCGATCTTGGCAAAAATACGCCCCACTCCTATCGCGCCGCGCGCGCCGCCTCCGACAAAACCGTTCGAAAATCCGGCGAAAATCCAAAATGAGTCAGTGGCGCGCCAAAAGTGAAAACGCCCATTTACTTTGCAGAGAGATGTTGAATTCGGGGCCGAACACCGGGAGTGAATTAACGTAAAGTGTGGGGTTTATTCTCGCATCATAATGATTTTGAAGGAATAAATCACGTTGTGTGAATTTTTTCTAAAACAATTTCCAAATTCCGGTTGACAGGGTCGGGGAGGGTCCGTATACCTCCATTCATCGACGGCGGCGCTGCGGTCTCGCAACGCTCGGTGTCGCTTCTTCGTCTCAAAAACGGTTTCAGCCACCCGGCTGGTTCGTCGGGCGAAGACGCTTCCCTGGATGGGGCTTTCGGGCCTCTCATCGCTGTTACTGCTGTTTGACAATTTAATCGGAAGAAAGAGAAACGTGGACGGCGGAGGTCCTTGCGGACCGCCCTTCCTCGGAAGGGTAGTCGATGAGACACTCTGACGGTCACGTATTCTAAGTACACCATTGTTGATTCGTCGTGAGACGATGAAAACAAGTGTGCTTGGGACTCGTCAAGAGATAGTGACCAGTCAGGTTAAAATTCTCAAACTTGAGAGTTTGATCCTGGCTCAGAACGAACGCTGGCGGCAGG
>JBBARD010000007.1:0-7900 GCA_040399965.1 Methylocystis sp.
CTCGCCGGAGGGGTGGCCGAGTGGTTGAAGGCGCACGCCTGGAAAGTGTGTATACGGGAAACCGTATCGCGGGTTCGAATCCCGCCTCCTCCGCCAGTTAAACCCGAGCGTAGACCCAAGGCCTTTCAGCGAGTCCTTAAAACCTTGTCATTTGCGGAGGGTTTGCGGTTCACGCCGAACGACGGCCCTCCTTCGTCGCTTCCGATCCATCAGCGCTTGCCCGGCGGCTCGGACTTAATCGGTTTCAGCGGTGCGCTCCGGGCTTGCGTCTGCGAGCCTGTCCTCGCCACGCCGCTCCTGATCGCGCCAAAGCCACCATGCGAGGATGGCGACCGGCAGCCCCATGACCGATGTGCCCACAAAAAAAGTCTCGAAGCTTGTCGCCTTAATGATGAAGCCGGAGGCGCCGGCGAGCAGGCTGCCCGGTAGGGAGCAAAGCGAGGTCAGCAGCGCATATTGGCTCATCGCGAATTCTGTCGAGACCAGCGACGACATATAGATGATCAGCACCACCTGCGCAAAGGCGTAGGCGAAACCATCTATGCCGACGGCGATGGCGAAATCGGTGAAATCATGGCCATGCGCCGCAAGCCAGGCCAGCGATAGATGCGAAGCGGAACCCGCGACAGTGCCAATCAGCAGACTCTTCATCATGCCGAACCGACGAACCACAACGCCGGCGAGCAGCGTGCCGCCGAGCGCGATCCAAAAGCCGAAGACCTTGGTCACTGTGGCGATATCGGCTTCCGTGAAATGCAGGCTCTTGAACAGCGGCATGGCCATGGCGCCCGAGACGTAGCCCGGCATGCGGAAGCCGGCGATCAGCAGCACAATCGCCAGCGCCCGTGGCCCAAGCCGCCGCCACAACTCCTTGATCGGCTCGGTGATGGTGAAAACAAAATCCGGGCGCTCGCGATGCGGCTGAAGATCGGACGGCGGCTCGGGAGCGACGAGCGCGGCGAACAGGCCAACGAGCATGATCGCCGCCATGGCGAGATAAGCGGCTTTCCAACCGAAGAAATTGGCGATGTAGAGCGCTCCGGCGCCCGCTGCGAGCGTGCCGACGCGATAGCCGATCTCGGTCACGGAGGTCAGGAACGCCAGCTTCTCTCTCGGAGCTACGGTGATACGCCAGCCGTCGACGGTGATGTCCTGTGTCGCGCCAGCGATCCCGAGCGCGAAGGAAAAAAGCACCGTCCAGGCTAACCAATGCGCCGGATCCCCGAAGGCGACGCCGATCAGCCCGAGAATGACGGCTATCTGCGAGACGACGATCCAGCCGCGCCGCCGGCCGAGAATCTTGGAGACAACAGGCGCGTCATATTCGTCGAGAAACGGCGCCCAGACCCATTTGAATTTATAGGCAAGCGTCATCTCGCTGAGCAGGCCGATGGTCTCGATCGGCACCTTCGCCTCGTAGAGCCAGGCCGATTGCGTGCTGTAAACAAGGAGGAAGGGGATGCCGGTCGAGAAGCCGAGAGCAATGGCGGCCCCGATCCGACGCGGATCATCCCTCAGTTGCGCAAGGAAGCTTATTTTGTCGGAGGACGGAGCGGCGTGTGTCAGAATGTCATCTCCTTGCTGTCGCGGCGAGATCGCATCACTAACGAATGTCGACCAATCTCTATTTTAACGCTCTTCATTGACAAAATTATAGGTCAGAGCGACGAGCCGCCGCCGGATGCATAGGGCGAATGACCGCAATGCGTCACGACCGGGGCTTCATCAGTGAGGCCAGGGGCTTCGCCCCCGCCCGCATCCGCGCCGGGCTGCATTTGCGGCGGGCGACTACAATTAATCTTTCAACCAAAAGCCTCCAGAGCTGTCCGCGAGCGCGGCAATCGCCAGGATGTAACGCTTTGGAATGAAGACTCAAAGCGCTCCCGGCAAATTCGGCGCGCTCGTGCCGGAGCCGGTCCGGATTTCATTATGGTTGAATTATGAAACAATGTGAGGTTATCTGGATCACTACTGCGTAATTGGCTGCAGGCCAACTCTGTAGCGTAACTGTAAACGGCGTTTGTATGCTAGCAAAACAGGCCGGTTCGAAGAGCGGGCAACTAATCGACTTCGAGCAGGCGCGAAGCGCCCTCTCCAGGCAGCATCACTTAAACACCAGACAGGAAGCCTTGAGCGATCTCGAGGCGACGATTGTCCGTCAATTGAATACGGATCGAGGGCCGCTGCCCTCTCCAGAGACGCCGCTGAATTCGTCACTGGGCCTCATTCTGACAACAATACAGGACCTGGAAAAACGTTTGCAGGTCTCAGATCGTGGCGTCGAGCCTCCTGCGCGTCATGTTTCAGAGGATTTTCGTCGGGAATTACGATGGCTAGAGAGTCGGCTGGATGACATCGACGCGCGGATCGCCGCGCTAACCGTGCCGACGGCGCAAAAGATCGTGATTATGGAAAGCGTCCTGCGCGCGCGCACATGGGCGCGAGAAGCCTCGGTTTTCGAGCCGCTCTCGCCTTTGCGCGCAATGCAGACCGCGCCCTTCCCCGCACTCGACACGACGGCGGCGCATAGTTTGAATGATGCGGCGCGTAACAGTCTCGGCGCGCCAGCGCTCGACATGCGCGAAGTCTCCGGCGCAACGACAGCGATGGTTATCGAGGCTTTGCTGACCAGGCCGCTGCGTCGCGAAACGCTGTATTTGCTGATGGACCGCGTGAGACGCTTCTGGCCGATCTTGCAGCCGGGCGTGCGCCAGTTTGCAGAGAGCGCTGCGCCGTTTTTGACGCAGACTGTTGCACAGGCCGACGCCGCGCCTATCGATGCGCGGCCTGGCGATCGCCGTCATGATTTCACGGGCCATGCAAAGGAAATTATTGCCCCCCTGACCCTTTCGACCCAGATCGGCGCTTTGGTTCGAATTGGCGCGTTTGTCGTAGTGGGGAGCTTCGCAATATGGATTGGGTTAAGAAATATTGAAAAGCCGCAAACCCAGTCGACGCTCAATGCGTTTCGGCAAGGGCGATCCGCCAACACAGAAGCCCCAAGAGAGGAAAAAGCGTCGCCAGGCGCGCTGCGCCCGGAATTCAAGATCAACAGCCTGAAAACAAAAGTATCGCTTCTCAGCCCTGAGCCGATCTCGGGAAATGCGAAAGCGACTCATCGAGAGTTAAAGCCGGCGACGGTCGAAAGCTCCAAAACGCCGGGAGCGGTAAGTCCGACCCCTGTGAATGCGGACGCCGAACCAAAGTCGGAGAAAAACAATCCTGCAGCCAGAACGGACATCGGCGACGCCGCCGATCAATATGATTACGCCACGAGGCTCTATCAGTCTGGCGACACCAACGAGGCTTTATCCTGGCTCGAGAAATCCGCCAGCCGCGGCTATGTGAAGGCGCAGTTACAGCTTGGCGTTTTGTATATGAAAGGCAGGGAAATCCCCCGCAATCTCACCCAGGCGCGCAAATGGCTTGAGGTCGCCGCCAATAATGGCGATCCAAACGCCATGCACAATCTGGCGGTGCTCTATACTGGCGGCGAAGGGCGCAAGCCGGATTACGCGCGGGCGAGCGATCTGTTCCATCGCGCCGCCGAACTTGGCGTCGTGGACAGCATGTTTAACCTTGGTTTAGCTTATGAGGATGGACTTGGCGTCGAGAGAGACATGATCCAGGCATGGGCGTGGTTTTCTGTCGCGGCGTCGCAAGGCGACGCCAAGGCGGCGCAAAAACGAAAGAAACTGGATAAATTTCTTGATCGCGAGGAATTGTATGAAGCCAGGCTGCTGGCTGACAGCCTCAAACACGCGGCTCGAACTGACAATTAACGGCGCGTTTCCTTAACCTTTAAAGATTGTCTTCAATCCTTGAAGATGATGTCCCAATAATTCCAGGTATTGCTGAATCAGTCCGCGCACAATGCTTGAGTTGCAGCTTATCTGTCACGCGCCACATAGTCCCGCTTAATGCGGTTGATAGAATTCCGCCGCAAATATGACGACTCTTCCGAGCTTAAAGTTCCGTGCAAACATGAGTTGTTCAGCCGCCATTCATGTTGCATTCAGCTTTCATGACTGAAAGAATACTATGACTTGACTAGCACTTGCTCGAAACTAGCTATTGCGCAATCAGGCTATTGATGGCGCATTTGATCGCAATGCTGAATGACCCAAAAGGTCTCAAGTTTTTGCGTAAATTTGCCAGCCTTAGCCACTGACCTCCATCCACAGCACAATCGCCAATGCGATTCCCAGGGTGAACTTCTATGTTTTTACCAAATGACGCGAGCGGCGCCCGAAAAAAAGAAGCGGAGCGCGCCAGAGAAAATCGTGCTGAAATCGTAAAGGCGCTGTCGACCGGAGAAGTTTCGCGTAGAGAATTGTATAAATGGGGCCTGTTTACGTTTGCCGGGGCGCTCGCCTTCAAGAACGGCCTAAGTCCCTTTGCCCCGAGCGCCTACGCCGCTGTGCCGACAGGCACGCCGCGCAGTCCGCTGTTTGGCGCGACCAAATTTTCGCAACCCATGCCACGTCTTTCGTTGCAGAGACCGATGCCGATCACGCGCGCGGCAAACGGCGACGCGCTTTTTCCCGCCGCGGCGAAGGAGCGTCCTGCAAAGCGTCTGTCCTATCATACGGACTTCACCGCTAATCCCAAGGACAAGCAATTCATCAATCCTCTGACCGGCCGCGGTCCGATCGAAGGTCGTCCTCCCGGAGAATTTTTCGCGCATCAACGATGGAACGAATTCTTCCCCAGGGTCGGTTATGTGATGTCTCTGGCCCAAATCGCCGCCAACACAAAATTCCATCCCCTTTTTCCGGCGCAATCGCCGCAGAGCGTATGGACATGGGCGAGCGGCAACGTCGCCAATGGAAGATTGCCGCCCTTTCTGATCAAAGCGCGTTACGGCGAGCCGATCCTCCTGCGCGCCTATAACAATCTTCCGGTCAACAAGTCCGAGAACGGCGGCTTTGGTATCAACCAAACGCAGTTTCATTTACACAACGCCCACAATGGCGCGGAGAGCGATGGCGCCGCGAACGTCCACCATTATCCCGGAACATTTTACGACTACCGTTGGAGCCTGGCGCTGGCGCGCCGCGACAGGATTAATACGGCTGCAACCGACAACAGGGCCTCGGCGCCCAACGGCGCGGGCGGACTTACGCGGGTGCCGGGAGATTTCAGGGAAATCCAGAGCTCGCTCTGGGCGCACGACCACCGTTTCTTTTACACCGCCGAAAATGTCTACAAGGGCAACGTCGGCTCTATCAATGTGTATAGCGGCCCGGATCGTGGAAACGAGAAAATTACGGATGGCGTAAATCTGAGATTGCCCAGCGGAAGCCTGCTCGATTGGGGCAATCTCGATTTTGACGTCAACCTCATGATCTCCGACCAGTGCTACAGGGCGGACGGCCAGCTCTTCTTCGATATCTTCGATACGGACGGCTGCCTCGGGGACGTGCCGATGGTGAACCTGGCTTTTGCGCCCTTCTTTGAGGTGCTGCCGCGGAAATACCGCTTCCGTATTCTGAACTGCTGCCAGGCGCGGTTTTTAAACCTTGTGCTTGTCAATGCGCAAGGCGCCGCCGTTCCGATCCAGGTCATTGCGACCGACGGCAATCTTCTTCCCAGACCCGTCACGGTGACTGGGCTCGGAGATCAGGCGACAGGCGAACGCTTCGACATCATTGTGGATTTCTCAAAATTCGCGATTGGCCAAAAACTGCGCGTCGTCAATCTCAACTGGCATAATGATGGCCGCGAACCCAAAATGGCTGTCAAAATATCCGAGGCGCTTGCCGGTCTCCCGCTCGATCCAGACCCGATGGTAGGACCGATCCTTGAATTTCGCGTTGTCGGCCAGGTGGCGAGCGTGGATGTTCCCGGCGTTATCCATAGATCGACGACGCCAGATACGAGCATCGTGCCTCTGGCGTTAACCGAGCAGATCCCGATTGTCACGCCGGTTCGCACGCGTGTGATCGACCTCGGGCGCGGCATTGGCACATCCCGAGGCCCAAATGGAAAATGCACCCCCGATTGTCCGGACGCCATGCCGTTCCCATGGGTCATATCGGTCAACGGCCAGCTTGAACACAGCCTCAACGCGAACCGGGTGGCCATGCTTGTGCCCAGACCCGGAGAAGTCGAGCATTGGACAGTCAACAGCAGTAGCGGCGGCTGGTCGCATCCCATGCACCTGCATTTCGAGGAGGGCGTTACCTTCAAACGCACGGGCAAGACACCGATGAGCGTCACCGAAAACATGGCGCGCAAGGATGTCTGGCGGGTTGGCGGCGGGAGCGTATCCTTCCAGGTGCAATTTGGCGAATTCGCGGGGGCTTACATCACCCATTGCCATAACACCGCCCACGAAGATTTTGCGATGGCAGCGCGCGTCCAACTCATCAGCGGGATTGCGGGCTCCCCGCAATCGACGGTGACGCCAACGCCAAACCCGACGCCTGATGGCGTGGTGTTCACGACGCCGGAGATCATGGCCAAGGCCATTTGAGTTGAAGGCCATTTGAGTTGGGGAGGCCGCAATCGCCATGAGAATGTTCAAGCGAGCGATTGCGTCATTCCTTATTCTTTTGGGATCATTGCTGCCGGCGCTATCGGATAATTCCCATGGCGCCGGCTATTTCCCCAACCTTCCGGTAATTGATCAGGATGGTAATCGCTATGCTTTCTACGACGACCTGATCAAGGGCAAGATTGTCGTTGTCAATTTCATCTACACGCATTGTCCGGATCTCTGTCCGCTGACGACGGCGCGCATGTCCCAACTCCAGCAGAGTCTTGGCGACAAGCTCGGTAAAGACGTCTTTTTCTACTCCATCACCGTAGACCCGGAACGCGATACGCCCGCCGAACTCAAGAAATTTGCCGACGCCTTCGGGGCCAAAACGGGCTGGCGCTTCCTGACCGGCGATCCGGAAACGATCAAAAAGATCAACCATTCCCTTGGCGATCGCAGTCGCAACCTGACCGAACATCGCAACGAGATCGTTATTGGCAACGAGTCGACCGGCGTATGGGCCAGAAACTCCCTGATGGGCGATCTCGCCAGCGTCGAAATGGATATCAGGGGAATGGATCCCGCCTGGAGGGCAAAAAGCGATACGACCGACAATCAGGATTTGGTCGACAAGGCCTATGACTCCGGCGGCGTGCCTGGCAAGGCGATGTTCGCTAAGCTCTGCGCCCCATGCCATGCGGTCGGCGGCGGCGATCGTGTCGGCCCCGATCTGGCGGGCGTCACGAAAAGACGAACCCGCGAATGGCTTACAGAATTCATCATGAACCCGGATAGCATGCGACAACGCAAGGATCCGCAAACCATGGCGCTGCAGGATAAATATCCGGGCGTATTGATGCCGCCGCTTGGCTTGAGGCCACAGGACGCATCCGACATTATTGATTACATCGACAGGTTTACAGAAATGCAGAAAACCTCTACGCCTTCGACTAAATGAATTAAATCGGGCGTAGTCTCCGCCATCCGAGGATCGAATGGCTTATTTTTTCTGTTTCCTGCTTGGGCTCTTTCTCGCTTCTGACCCGGCCATGGCGCAGATCAGCGTCAAGCCCGAAGGGCTGACCCACTACTCTTATTGCATCAGCCATGCGAAGGATCGCAGCAATGTCTTTCTGCTCGATCGGGGAACGATGTATCGTTGCGGCGACGATATCGCGACGGCCTATTTCAATTACCTTGGCCGCCAGCGGGTTCCGGAAAAGCGCGTGAGCGAGGCGGAAGGCGTCTTCATCTACCGCATGATTTCCGGAGTTGGAAAATGCTGGAACAAGATCGAGGACGCAGAGGGAAATCCCATGTCAATTTACGGATGCGACATATATGTTCAACTCTAGGCGTTGATTACGGGGAAAGTAAAATGATCAGTCAGACTAAGGCGCTCGCCGGATCGTCATT
>JBBARD010000007.1:8000-17549 GCA_040399965.1 Methylocystis sp.
GTCGTGCTCGCGATCATTGGCTCGATTGTCGGTCTCGTCGGTCCGCGCGTTCTGAACTACCTGTCCGACTCGAAAGTCAAAACCGCTGAAATACAAATGGAAAATCTGGCGAGTGCGCTTGATCTCTTTTATCTCGACGCCGGTCGCTATCCCTCAACCGAGGAAGGCCTTGTCGCCCTCATACAGCGTCCGTCCGGCGTTTCGTTCTGGAATGGGCCCTATCTGAAATCGACGGGGGTTCCGAAAGATCCCTGGGGACATCCCTACAGCTATCGCTCTCCCGGACAAAACGGCGGTCCCTATGATGTCGCATCGAACGGACCTGATGGCCGCGCCGGCGGGCTCACGCGCGGCTCCCAGGCGAAGTGACTGTCTGCGCAGGCAGGCGTCGTCCGCGCCAGAACCGTAGGTCAGGATTCGCGCTTGTCGTTGTGGTATGGGGCGTAGGACTGATCGCGACGATGGTCGTCGCTTTCATGACATCCGGTCGACAACGTTTGCAGGCGGCGAACAATATCTCCAACGCCGCCGCCGCCGGCTATGTCGCAGAAGCCGCCATCAATCTCAAGACGCTGGCTCTCCTCAGCAAGCAAGGCGCCGCTGACGCTCCCGACGATAACGTCGCCTATGATGGCGCTCCGCAATTCTGTATTTTTGACGGCGCGATCGTCACTGTGACCATAGAAGATGAAGGCGGCAAAATCGATCTTAATGCTGCGTCGCCAGAGACTCTTCGTTCCCTTCTTCTCGGACTGGGAGTCTCCGACAAGAAGGCGCAGGAGGTTTCTCGCTCAATCGTGGCTTTCCGCGCCTCGCCATCCGCCACGGGCTCTGGTGGGACGGCCTTTGCGACGACACCGCAGAAAAAGCCTGTTCCGCTCAAACAGGCGATGTTCGAGACAATAATGGAACTCGACCAGGTCGATGGCGTCGATCCAGAGCTTTATCGACTGCTACTGCGTTTCGTCACGGTCAATTCCCGCAGCCCCGGAATCGACGCGCGCGCCGCCCCACCCGCTTTATTTGCTGCGCTCGCCGGCTATCCGGCGGAGATCGTTCGCCGTTTGACGACGGCACCCTTTCCAAACACGCTAAACAGAAAAGATCCCCGTTTCCCGGCAGGCCTTGCCCAGATGAGCGATCGATCCACTCTTCTGATCCATGCCGAAGCCTTGTTGCCCGGCGGGCAGACAGCTGGACGCGACGCTCTGCTCGATTTGCGGCCGACGAATGGCAAACCCTTCGCGTTCAGGGAATGGCGTCGCGGCCAGGAAGTTCATCTGGAGCAGATGCGCAAACGCAGAATGATGGGCGTCCAGGGATTATCGGATTGTTGACGCGCTGCGAGCCTATCGCGTTTCCTTGTCTGCGCGCCATGGGCTCTTCGACCATGGGTCCAGTATTGTTCGCCGCGCCGATTGTTCGATGTCATGTTGCCGACCAATCGCTCGCGAAGAAATATTGAGCAATTTTCGTTTATATTCCTCAGTAATTTCTCGACCTTCGCTTAACGAGCGAACCACATGCGGCGTGATCATGATGATCAGCTCCTGCTTGTCGATCACATCGTTCTTGTCCTTGAAGGCGTTTCCAAAGATCGGGAAGTCGCCGACCACAGGCACTTGGGCTGCCGCTCGGCCAGTCTGATCCTTTACCAGACCGCCAAGCATCAGCGACTCGCTATCATTGACAACGACCTGAGTTTTCACGCGCCGCTGCTGGATGGTGGGCGTCGTGCTCCCCACAGGCGTGGCGGGATCGACATTGGATACCTCCTGCTCGATCTCCAGCATCACCCGTCCACTCTCGCTGATATGCGGAGTCAACTTGAGGATAACGCCGGTGTTGGTGTAATTGACTGAATTGAAGGTGTTCCCGATCGCCGATACGCTGGTCAGGGTCTGCACAGGAATCTGGTCGCCGACCTGTAACAGAGCCTCGCGATTGTCGAGGACGGTCAAAGACGGCGTTGAAATAATATTTACTTCAGAAATTGCGTTGAGCGCGTTGATGGTCGCCTGCTGGTTAAGAGCGCGATAGGCGTAGGCAAATCCAGGAAACAATGCGCCGACCGGCGCGCCCAGAAGATTGTTTCCAAGCAAATCATTGACGGCGGGTTGATTGGCAAGACCGCTACTGCCGGCGACGATGCTGGCGTTCTTCTGCAAGAAGAATCTTACACCGAATCTCAACGCATCATTCAGGCGTACTTCGGCGATTGTCGCTTCGAGATAAATCTGATTAGGCAGAACGTCGAGAGACTCGATGACCTGGCGGACCCGTCGGTAATCCTCTGGCGTTGACATAACAATAAGCGCATTTTTGGCGTCGTCGACTCCGATTTTGTAGCGATCGTTATCGAGACTGACCGACGGGGTTTGATCGAGTTCTGGGCCACCCGACGGCCCCCCCGGGACGCTGAAACCAGAAATGCCGCTCGGCGTACCCGTTGAGCTTCCAAGGGCGGAGCCAAAACCTCCGCCGGAAGCCGAAGTGGATCCCGGAGCTCCGCCGCCGCCAGCTCCGAGACCACCGGGACCGCCTCCCGCCGATGTCGACGATGCGCCGATCGGCGGTGTCCCGGAGCCGTTCATACCGCCTGACGATGACATGGAGGATTGACCGAAGCGGGGCGATACGCCCGCTCCCGTCGAACCTTTGTTGGCCCCAAAGATCGAGGAGAGCACGGACATCAACTCCCGCGCCGGCCTGTTCTGAACACGGTAGGTAAAGAATTGTTTTTCATTATTTTCGGCGCGAGCATCGAGCTTCTCAATCCATGCTCTGGCGCGTCCGATATACTGTGGCTGCGGGGAAATCACCAGGATTGAGGCAAGCCGCTTGTTGCCAACAAAGCGGATCATGCCGCCCATCGGGCCTTCCTTTTCTGACCCGAAGATGTTTTTAAGGTCATCGGCGATCACGTCGGCGTCGCCGCTTCGCACCGGCACCAGCGCGAAAGACATGCCTCTCATCGTGTCTACGTCGAACATGCTGATGGCGTCGATCAGCGTAGAAAGATTTGAAGCTGTGCCATTGATGGTGAGAGTGTTGCGCGCGTCGTCGGCGCGGACGATGCTGCCACGCTCGGCAATGGGTTCGAGAACGCGTTTCATCTCAGACGCCGAGACATATCGCAAAGATACCACTCGCGCGGTCTCGCCCAGGGGCGTCGCATCCGGCGGCAAGGAGTCGCCGGAAATGATTTCCCCGGATACTAACGCCTGATCGTTGGGAACGATTTTATAAATTTCCCCGGCTTTCACAACGGTGGCGCCAGAGACCTTTAACGCCGATTGAAAAAGATCGAGCGCAGTTTTCCTGCTGACCGGATTGGCGGTGTGAACCGTCACCTTGCCGTCGAGTTTGGGATCGACGACGAAGTCAGCGCCCATGATGTCGCCGATTACGATCTTGGCCGCTTGGGCAATCGGCAGACCAACCAGATTAAGTGTAACGCCGTCCTCGCCGACGGGCTCCTGCCCCGGGCGCGTTCGACCCGGTCCTATCATTTTACCGGTGCCAGTGGACACGATGGCCTTGGCGCCCGGGCCTCTGCGCCCTAACAGCCCCCTCGATCCATTGTCCCCGGTTTGACCGCCAGAGCGATAGCCGCGGCTGACAGGCTCGACGTTCCACTCGGCGACGGGAGGCCCGCCTGAAACGGACGAGTTGCAGGCCGCAAGCGCAATAACCGCAAAAGCCAGCGCACTGAATAAACGGGCGATACGCAATACTACAAACCCAGCTAGGCCAACCGTGAACTCTGGCTACAAAAAGATAAATAACATATCTAGTGGTTTTATACCACGGCATATAATCAGAACCCTGTTTTTCCATCATTATGTAGCAGTTTGAAACAGCCAAGCTGCAGCCAAGGCTGATCTGCAATGCTCCAGCGGCTAATCCGGATCCTGTATGTGCGGCCTTCCTGCCGCCGGAGATGGCGTGCGCTCGCACATCTGGGGTCCGACGCAATCCTGTTCAAAAGAGGATCAAGAGCGCTGTCTCCAGCAACATGGATCGCCCTCCTGGCGCTCTTCATGCTCATGGATCAGGAAGCGGCGCCAGCCCTGTTAATCGTTTCCGGGGTGGGGCTCTTTATCGGCCTTTGCGTGATTTCACTGTTCGACATTCGCTATTTGATCATTCCTGACGGCCCACTAATCTTCCTTTGCGTTATTGCGCCGCTCTCCTGGAACAATCTTGATCTGGAGGAAGCAACATTCCGACTAGCCGCCGCCGCAATCGGCTATTCAACTTTGCGACTGATCGATTATGCCTTTAAAGCGGCTCGCGGGCAGGCTGGCGTCGGATCGGGGGACGCAAGGCTCTATGCCGTCGCGGGTCTGTGGCTGGGCTTCTCCGGCCTTCCCGGTTGTCTGGTCTATGCGACACTCTCGGCGCTGGTATGGTCAGTCATCGCGCTACGAGTCGGCGAACATTCCGATCTACGGCAACCTATGCCATTCGGGCCCCATCTGGCGCTGGGTCTCTGGCTCTCATATGTTCTGGGACCGCTTCAATTCGGCTGAGCACAGCGGGAACGACCTGCGCTTTTCCGAGCATGAGAAATATCATATCTACTGTGATATATATTTGATATATTCCGACCTGCATCTCACGATTTGCGCGAGAGTCGCTCTCGACGCAGCACCACCGAAGCACACACGAGCTCCTATCATTTAACAAATCCTGAAAACTCAGGACAGATGTTTTTATTGCTGGCGTAAAGCCACGACAGAGTAAGCACTAACATCACGCCCGAGTCGCCGCACAACGATTGTTACCGAAACCAGCGCCGGAAGACTGGTGGCGCTACGCCAATTTCCGATCCAAGCAGGCTGCGATATCCTTTCTTGACCCGGCACGGGCTCTACGGCGCCGAAATAATCAAACCGGATTGAAACTAATCCCTCCACGAGAATAGTTTTCTGCATGTTTTCGCGATCTATCATTAGCCCTGACTGCGGACGATAGGGCTTTGTCCAGACAAGGAGCGCTGCGCCGTCGGGGCCATTCTCAACACCAATTTCAGTTACAATGAGTCCGCCCCATTGCGCGCCGCCCTCGCTCAGGATTACAAAACGACAACCATTTGGAGCGCCAATAAACGTCAAGGACTTTTCTTTAAGGCTAAGTGTCGTCTGATCAGGCGTGATGATAAAACTTTTTCCGAGAAGATCTCTCAAGGCATTAACAACGGCTTCGACCTCGTCAAGTGACTCGCTGACGCGACTCGTTTCCCAACTACGTCGGCCGAGATGAACGCCCCCCATGATTGACGCGGTAATCAATGCCAGGAGGGTCACCGCCAACAAGAGCTCAATCAGCGTGAATCCGTCAGCATGACGAAATTTCATGGTGAAGACCCGGTTTGATCGACTTTTATCTTCACTGTAGAGAGCAGAAAACGGTCCCCATAGCCTGAGGGCTTAATAATAAGAAGCTGCAACCGGAAACTCGATATTGACATACCTCCGCCAACAAGGGGGACAACCGGTCCCGGGCTAACCGAAAGAACCCAATTGAGGCCATCTGGATATTTGCCGCTGGTCTCGCCAAATGGAACTATTCCGTCAACGCCAAGCGCATCGATGTGTGATCCTCCGTTTCGGGATGCGCGTAATAGAAAATCTGCGCGCGCCTCATTTCTTACGCCCCCGCTCACGCCGTTAAAAAGCTGCCCTAATGATATCGCAAGAATGGCAAAAGCCCCCAAAGACTCAATCAGCGTAAATCCTTTACGCCATTTTAGCCGAACACGCATTTTGCCCCGCCAGTAAGCCAGTTTACACTTATCTTGGCATTAGATTTAGGAAGCTTCAAAGTAATGTCTCCCCCTGTCGAGGCGCCGTCAGGAAAGAATACGATCGTTCCGAGATTCTCCCCAAAATAGCGGGTATTCGCCACCTCGATCTGGATCGAAGCATCGAGGGGAAATCTGCCATTTCTGATCACTGGCGAGTTATAAGTTTTGTTAACAACATCGATAACGACAATTGTCTCTGCATTGTTCGCGATCGCAAGAGCACGAGAGGCTCTTAGTGCGGCACAAAAAGAACGTGTCGCGCTCTCGAGCCTCAAACGTTCTGCAGGCGCACGCAATAATGGAGCAGCCACACCAGCAATAAGGCCGACTAGCGTGAGCACAACAAGAGTTTCCAGCAATGTAAAGCCTGCCCGAGGCCGATGAAGTTTGGAACAATGTCTCATTGCGCTGCAATATCATTGATACTGAGCACTGCGTCCATTACCGTCATGATCAATCCGCCGACGACAATTGAGATTAAAATGGTAAGAACGGGAGTCAGCAGTCCCATGAAGCGTTCGATGAAACGCTGGGTCTGGCGTTCAAACATATCAGCGACACGAAGAAGCATATCGCCCAATTGGGCTGTCTCCTCGCCGATGGCGATCATCTGCGTCGCCAATGGCGGCATGAATGGAACGAGCGCCAGAGCATTACTTAGAGTTGAACCACTTCGAACTGCATCGACAACCTGCGCGAACGCCTGAAAATAAAATGCATTGGATACGCCAGCGCGTGCGCTTTCGAGAGCTTGCAAAAGCGGAACACCGGCTTTCAACATAGAACCGAGCGTACGCGAAAAGCGCGCTGTAGCGAATTGCGCTAGCATTCTTCCAGCAACAGGAATTTGCAGGAGGAAACGGGCGAAGGCGATCTGCCACGCGGGGCGCGAACGAGCCATGATGGTAACAAAAACGGCCGCCAAGCAGAGCGCCACGAGTAAAAATCCTATCACCCCGGCATAGTCCTCTATATCCAGCATGAGCTGAAGACCCGCTGGCATTACCTTTCCATTATCAGCGAAGATTGGAGCAATACTGGGAAGAAGTGTTCCTAACACCACGCCCGTCGAGACGATCGCCAGAGCAATTAGAATTATTGGATAGATTAGCGCGCTTTGCACCTTCGAGCGCAATTCCAATCTTCTCTCCAGCATGTCTGCAATATTGGATAAAGCTATGCCGACACGACCAACCGTCTCACCCTCGCGGATCATATTGACATATTCTGAGCCAAAGACCTCCTGACGCCGCGACAGAGCGTCAGACAGAGACTCACCGTCAACGACACGTCCAATAATTTCTTGAATTAACTCTTGAAGGGCGGGCGCAGAGCTCTGCGTGGCCAGGATTCGTAGACTCTGGTCTAGAGGGATGTCAGCCAGCTCAAGAGCGGCTAATTCCCGTGTGAAACCTGCAATCTGTGTTGCCGTAAGCGCACGCTTGCCCAGAAATAGAAAGAGGTTTGACCCTGAGGATTTTACCTCTCTTGTCTGAAAAGGCGTTAGTCCACGCTTGATGAGGCTATCCTCGGCCTCAATGCTGCTGCGCGCTTCTATCTCTCCCTCAAGAAGATCCCCTGCGTCGCTATAGGCTAGGTATTTAAATTTTGGCATCGACTTAGTCCATACGCGTGACGCGGGCAACTTCTTCTATAGTTGTCTCGCCGCGCCATGCCTTGGCCATACCGCAATGATACATTGATGTCATTCCGCTGTCGCGCGCAGCAGCCTCAAGCTGGTCGTCTGACGCACTTTCACAAACTAGCCTTTGCATGCGCTTGTTCATGATCAGTAACTCTGCGATGGTGGAGCGTCCCGAATAGCCGGTATTGTTGCAATGCGCACAGCCGGATGGTGAAGACAGACAATCACCAGGTGCTGCGAAAGACTCGCCGGAAAATTGTGCGCGAACAACTGTCCGGTTATCCATCGGTATGGCGCAATACGCGCAAAGCCGTCGCACCAGACGTTGCGCCAGCACGGCCTTTACCGAGGATGCAATCAGATAATTCTCAACTCCCATATCGATAAGCCGAGTGATAGAACTTGCGGCGCTATTCGTGTGAAGGGTCGAGAAAACGAGATGGCCGGTCAATGATGACTGGATCGCGATACGCGCCGTTTCCGAATCCCTGATTTCGCCAATCATGATAATATCCGGATCCTGCCTGAGTATAGCGCGAAGCGTATTGGGAAAATCCAGCCCAATCGCTGGTTGCACCTGCACCTGATTAACACCGGCAAGCTGATATTCTATCGGGTCCTCAACTGTGAATACCTTAACGTCTGGAGTCGTTAATTCCTTTAAAGCTGTATATAATGTTGTTGTCTTTCCACTGCCCGTCGGGCCAGTTACCAGCACGATTCCGTTTGGATTTCGCATCACATGACGGAACTCGGAGGTTGTTCCAGGTTCGAAGCCGAGTTTTTCGAAATCGAGCGCAATTTGGCTGCGATCAAGGATACGCAAGACAATGCTTTCACCATGAGCCGTAGGCAGAGTTGAGACACGGAAGTCAATATCCACTCCACGAATTGCGAGTTTGATACGTCCGTCCTGTGGCAAACGGCGCTCAGCAATATCGAGGCGGGCCATGATCTTGATGCGTGACGCTATAGCCGCCTTCAGCCCTGGAGGCATAGATTGAACATTTCGAAGCGCTCCATCGATCCTGTGACGCACATGCACTGCTTCGAGGGACGGTTCTATATGAATGTCAGAGGCTCGCGCTTCGATTGCCTCAACGATAATCTGGTTAACGCGACGCACTACGGGCGCTTCATTGGCAATGTCTCGAAGGCGTTGCAAATCAAATTCGCTCGCATTTTGTGCGCGCTGGTCAGTCTCAACAAATGACAGGCCAACCTGCCGTTCGCCATAAAGAGATGACCATAATTTCTCGAATTGTGCTGGAAAAAGAAGCCTCAGCTCAATTTCATATCCCGTTGAGTAGGCAAGCGCCCTTACAGGCTCTATCTCCAGGGGATCGACGATGGCAAGCTTGAGACGCCGACCATCAACCGAAAGCGGCAACATGCGGTTCGCATGGATAAATTTTTCAGGTATTTGATCTCTCAACAGCGGCTCAAGAGGCGTTTCGCTGGAGTCGATCTTTGGAATTTTAAGAAATTTTCCCAAATGGTCGCAGAGATCTGCCTCGGAGACAAGACCGAGTTTTGTCAAAACATGGTCGAAACGCTCTCCGCTCTGGGTCGCGGCCCGCTGCGAGCGTTGCAGGGCAAGAGAATCTGCCGCCTTTTCCTGCAACAGAAATTCTCCGAAACTCTCGACAAAGTCCGCGCTTCTGGCGTCGGGCCACGCCATTGTCTCAATTCCTGGACTTAATGCAGGCGATCCGCCGTTAGTCCTCATATGCATGCCCTTGCTGATTTTTTGCGTTGTTGATATCTCTATTTTTATATATTACCCGCGCGTTAGATTGCACCCACTCTTCGGGGCCTGTCGATCCTTGGATCAGACTTTGCATAATGATGCGATCAATGTATCTATTTGAATTTTCAATAACAAACCTTTTTGACGGGAACTTTTGGAGAGCTTGGGCCGTAACGAATCTTCATCCATGTTACTCGTAACTTCCACACAGGTGAGACCAACATGGCTGGGCTTCCCCATGGCCCTGGGTTCAAAACAATAACGACACTCCCCCTCACTCCGTTTAGCTCCGATCCAGAAGCACCTGCGGACGAGGCCCAATTCAGGATAGAGTCGGTCTTA
>JBBARD010000007.1:17649-58023 GCA_040399965.1 Methylocystis sp.
TCTCAACATGTTAATTGCTATTTTTAAGGCAAATAGCTATGATTTTTGCTCAAGCTTATAAACGCGTGGCTCATCGCCAATGAGTTGAGGTTTCTTGACCGTGTCAAGCGAGTTCTGGACGCGCCAAATACTGCCTGGTTCTTTCTCGGCGGTCTCTGACGGTTTTTTTAACTGGTATCGCAGGGAGTTCTTTAACCTCTTTTCTCCCGATTTGCTCGAATGGCTCACAGACCAGGGAGACCGTCAGCTCATTCTGAGAGCTGGTGAACGTGACCTGTGGTGCACAGACAAGCGCGGCGGAAGAAGTTGGCGGCTTTCAGCCGACGAAATCTCATCATCGTCCCTGGATGAGGCTCTCGCCCGTCATAGTCTCACTCCAGCCGCCGTTCGGATCGGAATCGAGATTGATGCCGGATCTTTCTTTGTGCGCCGTTTTGATATCCCAAGCATAGCCTTGACCAGTCTACCCAAACTGCTGGCCTCGGACATCGAGCGTAAAACGCCTTTTACACTCGACGATATCATCTATGGGCACACCTTTGCGCGCCATGAGAGTGCGGCCGAAAAAACGCAGATATCACTATGGATTTTAAGAAAAGATATTGCTGCCGAAGCGGCTAAATTGGGGGGGATCAAATTCAAGGAGATCTCTTTCATCCGACCCGTGGGCGGCAACCCCTCTGAAACCAAGCCGATTATCGAACTAGGCGATCGAAAAAAGAGCTCAAAAATTCTTGGCAGGATCACACTCGCGCTATGCATGCTGACCCTTTTGTTTGCCATTGTAGGCATTGGCGCAACACTCTGGCGTCAAGCCGCGCTTAATGAGGAACTGGACTCAAAAATACATGACATGTCTACACGCGCCGCACGTTTGCGGCAGATTATCGATAAGGCATCGGCCGAAAGCCGTCTGTTAACCGTTCTGCGCTCTGCGCGTCGCGAACCGCTCTTTGCGGATGTATGGGAAGAAATTGCAAGAATTTTACCTGACAGCGCTTTTCTAACCGAGTTACGGGTTACAGAAAATAAGCCTAATGAGCGCATCGTAGACATCATCGGCTTCGCTAACTCTGCTGTAGGACTACCCGCGCAATTCAACAAATCGTTACTTTTTAATGAAGCTACACTTACGGCGCCAATCACCCCCGATCCTCATGAGAAGCGTGAAAGTTTTTCGCTTCAGGCAAAAATAGAACGGCGACTACCGGAGAGCAATCAATGAACTCCAGGTCCAGACTGACAATTATTCGGAATAGAAAAACACGTCGCGCGATTTTTGCCGGATTTAATTTACTTGCGCTGATCGCGCTATACTTTATGTTCATAGAACCCATACGTCGCATAATCGCTGATGGTTCGCGTGCGATTGCTGAGCGCAATCAAACGCTCGCTCGATACGAGTCGGTCGTGGTTCACGAAGGACAAATCCAGGATTATGCTCATCAAATCTCCGACATTAACGCACAAGGAGAGCTATTTGAGGGCGATAGCGACGGTGTCATTAACGCCAATTTGCAGGCGCGATTAAAAACCATCGCCGAGACAACCCAGGTTACGGTGCGCTCGATCCAAATGTTACCGAATAAGGACTTTCAGGGCGTTACGCTTTTCGGCGCGCGTATTGAGGTCGCCGGTCCCAACGAAAACATCCATGCCCTGGCGCGAGCGCTAGAGGGAGAACCACCGCTTCTCCTGATCACGGCAGCCACTTTACGCAGTCAGACAGTATTCTGGGGAGCTCCGCAAGGACAGCAAACTGATGAAATTGAGGCGCAATTCGACGTATTTGGCGGAGCGCCAAAGATGAGCCGATAATGAAAAGCTTAGATCGCAAGGGGAGGAGTATTCCTGTCGCGGAACCTTCGAAAAGGCAGAAGTATTTACGCATATCGCCGTTATGGGCTCTCTGGCTGATAACCCTCTCCATTGTAACGCTTGCGATGGGGATATTTGCGCTAAGATCCATCCTCGGCCGAGCGGGCGGTGAAGAAGCCATTGCCGCCCTGGAGTGGAAACCACCTTCTCTTGCCATTGTTAGCCTCGATCCACCGAAGCCCGCGAATGCCGATCTCGAGAGTGTCTCCAGACCAATCTTCTCAAAGTCTCGTAAGCCAGCGCTAAAAACCGCCTACGCGGACTCTCCGGCAAATGCAGCGACCGACACTGGCGCACTTTCTGTGACTGCAATCGTGCTTAACAAGAAAATTCTGCAGGCGTTTATCATATCGTCCGACGCGCCAGAGGGAGCCTGGCGAAAGATTGGCGACACAGTCGACACATGGAGTATTGCCGCGATCGCTCCAAAAGAAGTGGTTATTCAAAATGGCGGGCAAAAAAAAGTGTTGCCGCTTTACAGCAACATGACGGATCAAAAGGGTAACACAACAGGCCTGACCCCGGAGCCGTCCCCATAAGTATACGAAAAAATCTGTTTTGTTTCCGAGACGAGACAGAGAGCAAAAATATAAATGACGATGTCATCATCATCTGCGATCAGAAAAATGTTAGCGACAGTAATATGAAGGTAGAATCCGCTGATAGCGAACCACAAGGCCTCCGGGACTTTCATTAAGCTCATTAACAATACATTTGCCGCGAACGCGAATATAGGGCGAGACATAACCCCAAGGGTATTCAGTTGTAATTGAAGGTTGACCGCTCGCAGGATCTGAGCGGTTTGGGGCAGAATAGCCCCAGTTTCTCACCGAGGGCGCAAGAGACCAATCCTCGCGTCGCCAGCCGTCCTCAATCCATGGCCCCAGACGTGGAGCACCCGGCGCACGGGAGTGTTTACTTATATGTGACTTTTTAATATGCGATTTTGCGTAAGCCTCTCCCATCATGGGCACAAGGCTAATGCTCATGACAGCTAAGAGGCAATAAATAATGCTGATTAATTCCTTTACACTCAAAAATCCATATTCCTTTATTCCTGTTTTGATGCCGGCGTTCGGTCTTATAGACTCACGTTGAATTTACCACAGTGAAAAAGACGCCCGGACAAGCTAATCGCGAGACATTACTTGTTTTCCAGCGCTACCTTAAAAAAATTATCTGATCAGATGGATCTTTTCAAGACCTCCGGCGAGAGGTATCAATTCAAAGACAAACAGCAAAGGAAATTGAGATTAACCCAAATGTAGACGCCCATATCATTCAAGTGGAGATTGAAAATGTGTCGATCTTGTTTTTCATCAATTTTGTTAAATAATGAACTCCTGTTAACTGCCGGGGGGAGACTTTTTGACAACCAGCCGCTAACGCCATCCCGAAGAAACTTCATGGCGACATCAGTCGGCACGGCGGCCGCAGTTGTTGCCGGGAGCGCGGGTAATGAAGTCCTCGCTGAGGATGCGAGCGCCGAAGTCATTTTTAGGGGAGGTACAATTATACCCTTACCCGGCTCCCCTCCCGTAAAATCTCTTGCCGTTGCGTCAGGAAAAATAATTGCGATCGGAAGCGAAAGCTCTGTCGCTCATTATAGATCGAAAAATACCCGAATTGTCGAACTTGACGGCAGGATCATGCTGCCGGGCTTTATCGATCCTCATAACCATACGGTGTTATCTGCGTTGATTCTGGAATTGCTGGAGGATGTAGGATATGTAAAATTTCCAACTCGAGGCAAGTTAATTTCAGAGTTGCGCGCCCTTGCAGAGCGAACGCCTCCGGGACATTGGATTAGCTGCTCCAATTTTGACAATCTCCTACAGGGCGGCGATCTCTCCCGTGACGAGCTGGACTCTATCTCAACAGAACATCCGATTTTTGTATGGTACACCAATGGACATGACGCATGCGTGAATAGCTCGGCGCTCAAGCTGGCGAATATTCCAGAGGATATCGGACCGTTACCCGGTGGAGGGCATTTCGGCCGCAATGATACGGGGGCTCTTAACGGAATTGTCTACGAAGAGAGCGCTGTCCTAAAATTTGTTCGTCTTTTTTTGCCTAAAATAACGCCCCAATTAGCTATAAAAGCCATTTCTGATTACCTGAAGACAGCCGCGGCTTCCGGTAACACTGCTGTGCATGAACCCGGAACTCTCAAATCCGAATGGATTGAGCCTTTCTCGAAACTATCGCCGCGGATGATGTGCCGTACAAGCGCAAGCTTGATGTATGAGGATATGCGAGGATACGAAGCTTACCGTTATCTTGGTCTTGGAGCCAAGGGGGCGCAATTTCCAAATAGTCTTTTCTCTCTTTATGGCGTAAAAATTGTTGGAGACGGCTCCAATCAAACTCTGACGGGGGCTCAAACCGAGCCTTATCTGAACACAGACAACAAGGGAAAAACAAACTTCGACGCCAATCAATTGAAAGAAATGGTCAAAAATGTATATAAAGCGCAGCTTCCAGTCCTTATTCATTGTAACGGTGATTATACGATAGATATCGCTCTTGATGCGATTGAGGCTTCATATTCCGGTTCCACCGAATACGGAATTAACAGAATTGAACATTCAACAATTGTCCGTCTGGACCAAATTCAGCGCATGAAGAAACTGAATGTTCAGCCCAGCTTTCTAATGAATCACGTACGTTTTTACGGCGCTGCTTATCGTGACGATATCTTTGGCCCCGGACGCGCCGAAAATACTGATCCAGCAGGATGGTGCGTCAAACAAGGACTACCATTCACGCTTCATACAGATTCGCCATGCTCACCCGTAGGCGCATTAAGTTTAATCAGCACCGCTGTGACCCGTCGTTGTGAGATAGATGGCTCTGTTATTGGTCAAGATCAGGCAGTGACAGTCGACCAGGCTTTGCGCGCCGTCACAATTGATGCGGCCAGACAGATCGGGTTGGGGGACAGGATTGGATCGCTGGAGAAGGGAAAAGAAGCCGATTTCGTTATTCTCGAAGACGATCCGCGTAAAACTGATCCGCGCAAGATTGGCGCTATCAAGGTTAGTGAAACCTGGATTGGCGGCATGCAGAAATATTCCCGATGAACATGCTTACCAAAGTCTCTCGTAAAATTTAAGGCTATCGATCAGTTAGATTATGCTGACCGACATGCCGCGTTCACTTGCGCATTGCAATTGCAAGCCCATGCTGGGACTTGATCAATCGCTCTTCCGCCTGTTGGTAGTTTTCGATCGCCTCCGATAGGTCAACCAACGCCGTTTCCACGTCTGTGCCCGAAATCATCTCGAGCAGATGATCTACCTCCTGCGCATTGTTGCTAACGACAATATCATGGTTGCCATCAATCAGCGCAAATCTGTGCTTGCAATAATTGCCGGCGCGTCCGTCCGGACAGGTGCAGAAGGCGTTGAGGTTATCCCCGTCCCGCTCGAAGGTGCAGGTATATAGATCTCCCTTCATGCCCCGCACAGTGAATTCAATCTGTCGCATGAAAATCCCTCTGGTAAAGCTTGTGCTTATGTTGGATCGCCTTCGAACAGGCTTGCGAGGACAAAATACGGCGATTTGCCTATTCCGTGAAGCCTCCCCCATGGCTTGCAAATTTGTCTGGCGCGGCGCTTTCGTCTATTTCTATGTAATGATTCTCAGGCACCGCTCTAAGGCTTATTTTAATATGACGTTTTTATGAAAATAAAAATTATCAATATTATTTAACAATAGCATGAATTTATATTTATTTTTTGGGTTCTTTTTCACTGTCATTAAGACGTCATCGAACGTCTGGATGATCGGGATATGACATGACTAGGGTGCGTCATCATGATGAAATCTTTCCGCTATTCCGGTGTCGCTTGTGTGATGCTGTTTGGAGCAACGCTGTCCTCCGGCGCAGCTTGGGCTGGCGACGATAAATCGACCGTCAAGGCCGTTTCCGACATGGTCGGGCTGACCGGAGATGAGGGCATCGATAAAATCAACTACAACGAACGCGCCAAATTGGTCATGCCGCGCGATTCGAAAGTTTTACCGGCTCCCCGAGAGGCGCAACCAAAGCCGGAGGGATGGCCTCAGGACGCTACGAAAGAACATCGCCGCACGGATCGTTATGCGCGCGCGCCCGGCGCCGAGGCTGAGAAGCCGAAGCCGGGGTTGATGGAGCGGGTTCGGGGGCCTTCCACCGGCGCCGCGCCCGGCACAGATGACGAGCCCGGTCTGCTGCAAAGGATTATCACCAGAAAGCAAAGAGCCGCCGAATCTGAACCTGACGAGCCGCAACGCCAACTGCTTTCCGAACCGCCGGATGGTTACCGGCACTCGTCGATACCTCTGAAAGAGGTAAAGGACACCTCCCCCAGAAACGGCTTTCTGGGAAAATTGTTTGGCGGCGAGGGCAATGAAAGCGATCCGGTCGCTCAGACAGCAGGTGTTAACGATTCGATTCGTAAACCCGATTCGGCTCCCGGAGAACATCAAAACTCCTCATCATTGTCGAGTTGGCTTCCGGGTTTCCTGAAAAATTAGCCCACGCACCGAAACGACGATCGTCAGACGGTTCCCGAGACGTAGCCCCTCAGTTAAATCAGGATTGGCGGAGGTTCTTGATTATGGACAGTTTTCAGGGTTTTGCGCCACGATTAATGCTCATCGAAAACAATCAGGTCGTCGCCGAACCCCTTCTGCGGCGTTTCGAAAATGAGGGCTATCTGGTCAAATGGTCTGCGGACAGCACTGAAGCGTATTCCATGATCGAACAATTCGTTCCCAACATCATAATCGTTAGTTGGGGCACGGTTGGCCTGAGCGGCCTGGATTTGTGTCTGCGTATCAGGTCGGACGCATCCTTAACCGAAACCAGGGTGATCGTGATTTCCGATATTTATAACGAAATCGATGCTATCCGTGTCCTTACTGTTGGCGCAGACGATTACCTGGGCCGTCCGATTTCCGATGTCGAACTTGTAACGCGCGCTTGGGCGCAGCTGCGTTTCCTGCGGGCGAAAAGCTTTTTTTCGGGAGGCAGGAAAACGATAAGAAGGGCCGCCCCGGTCGATTTTGTGCTCAACGATCAGGAGATAAAAAATACTCTGAAACACAATGGCATCGAAATGCTTATAGAAGCGAGGGATGTCCGCAGACATGGTGCGTCTATAAAATTGCGCGACGCCGAATTCCGGCTGCTGGCTATTTTACTTAGGGAACCGAAGAAGATTTTTACGCGCCAGGAACTGATCAATCATTTGTGGGAACAGCCGGACAAAATCGATTATCGCACCATCGATGTAATGATGGGAAGACTGCGGAAAGCTCTGACTATTCCCAACAGAACGGACGCCGTTCGCGCCGTAAGAGGAATTGGTTATGGCCTGAGCATAGACGATCCGTTGATCGCCAGGAGAAAAGGCCGACGTCCGGCAGCGCCGCCCAAGGCTCCGGGGCCGGAAAATCGTGCGATAATGTAACGAGCGGATGTTAAGTTTTGGACTGCGTGGGGCATCCCGGGGGGCCTTGATGATGCGTAGGTTTAATATGTTCAGTCTGGCTCTTGGCCTTGTTCTTGCGACCTCTCCTGTCCAGGCTCAACAACATTCCTATTCTGGCGTCATTGCCGAGAATATTGCCGAGGAGCAGGAAGCCTGCGCCAGTGACGCCGCGCGTTTTTGCGGCGGCAATGTCATGGCGATTTTTGAAATGGAGCTATGCCTTTCCAGGCACACGCGACAGCTTACCCCCGCCTGCAAGGATCAAATTGCGCCAACTGACTTCCGCAAATACCATGATGAGGCGGATAATTTATTCGATTAGACGTTTGAGCGAGTCGCGGAACTGATTCTTTTTCCTGCCGCTAACGAAAATTTCCCGTCTTTAGCGAAAGTTATCTGCTCCCGCTGACTCCCTGCGTTGTCGCTGTGGGCGACAATTGTCCGTCAAACATGCCCAATCCATCTCTTCGACAAAGATTTTCCACATAACGGATTTAAAAAACATCAAATATACAATGCTTTAGAGGAATTCGTGACACACATTATTTGTCACGAGATTTGTCGCCGCCGCTCTCAATCTATTTTAATTATTTATTTACAATAACTTAAATGAATTTCTAGTGCGACCTTTGTTGTCCTCTGACAACACCCCTGGATCGCCTTGTCCAACCTCCGACCAACCGACTGTTTTGTAATCTTACCGTCACAGAGCGCATCGACTAATCCTTCCATGAGAACGTGGAGGACAAACCTCCACATTAAAAAGGAAGGTTTGGACAATGAAACATTCCGTTGCTCACAGAGCCCTGATGGCGGCGGCGTTCAGCGCCTGCGCCTTCGGCGCCAGCAATCTTGCGTATGCAAGCACCGAAGACGATGTGAGGGAGTTGAAAGCTCTGCTGCTGCAACAGCAAAAGCGCATTCAACAGCTCGAGTCCCGGGGCGGCGGAAGCCATAGCCACCACGCCAACCCGATCATGAATAATCCCCGGGGCACGGGTCAGGGCCTGCTTGGCACGGGCACCTCGGGCAGCAATCCGGGCGAAGTCGGAACCGCGCGCGGTAACCCGACGGCCCCCTCCGCCGACGGTCGCTATGCAGGCGGTTCGGCGCCTGATCCGTCAGCATCCTTGCAGCAGTGGTATAATCGCATCAGCATTCGTGGTTATACCCAGATGCGTTACACCAATTTCCTGCAGAATTCGGAATTCGCCAATAACGATGTCTACTGGGCGGATAACTCGGCGCGGCCCCGATCGAACTTCCTGATCCGCCGGATGCGTCTGATCTTCTCTGGCGACGTCTCTGATCACCTCTATCTCTACATCCAGCCGGATTTCGCGAGCACGCCTCCCGGCGGATACTCGAACGCGGCAACATTTTTCGGGGCCGTCAACTCCCCGGCTTCAGGCCCCATCGGCGCCGGCGGTATCGCGCCGGGGTACTACGGTGTCTTCCAGGGTCCCTATCAGCCAGTGAACGCCTATTATCAGGGAATGATCGGAACCAACGCCGCTGCTACTGGCGGCAATTTTGCTCAACTTCGCGACGCCTATGCCGATATTTATTTCGATCATGATAAGGAATTCCGCGTTCGCGCCGGTCAGTCGAAGGTTCCCTACGGCTTCACCAACATGCAGTCGTCTCAGAACCGTCTGACTCTCGATCGTCCGGATGCGTTGAATACTGCAACACGCGATGAGCGCGATCTGGGTCTGTTCTTCTACTATACGCCGAAAGATATGCGTCATCTCTTCCGAGATCTTGTGAAGAACAATCTCAAAGGCTCCGGCGACTACGGCATGTTCGCGTTCGGCGTCTACAATGGCCAGGGCGCAAACCGTGTCGAGCTGAACAAGAACACCCATCTTGTTGCGCGCATGACCTACCCCTACGTCTTTGAAAACGGACAGGTCGTTGAAGCCTCCATTCAGGGCTACACCGGGCGAGTTTCGCCTATAACCGCCGCGATTCGTCCCTCTCTCGGCATGGGAACGAACTGGGCTGGCAATGTGATGCTGCCAGCCTTCCAGCCGGGCGGCAATTCCTATTTGCCAGTTGTTGTTGCGCCGGGCTACGATGTGCCGGGGAACTTCAATCTCGGCTACTGGCCCCGCACAACGGCTTGGTCGCCGGCCTGCGCCAATGGCTGTCAGGGCATTCAGGACTCTCGCGTCGCGCTTACCGGCGTAGTTTACCCCCAACCCTTCGGCGTGCAGGCCGAGTGGAACTGGGGCGTCAGCCCGGGTCTAAACGCCACGCAGACAGCGATCACGTCACAAAAGATCAACGGCGGCTACGTGCTCGTCAACTATAAATATGAGGATAAGGACTTCGGTCTCGGCACCTTCTTCCCCTATGTCCAGTATCAATACTTCAACGGCTTCAGCAAATATGAGGTCAATGCGCCTCAGAATCGTGTGAACGAGTGGGATATCGGCCTCGAATACCAACCGCTGCCCGAGGTTGAGATCACGGCGAGCTACAACAAATCGGATCGCACGAATATCACTGCTGCGCCCTATCGCCAGTTCCAGGCCGACACTCTGCGCTGGCAGCTGCAGTGGAACTACTAAAGCTGCATGGCATGTCAAGCGCGCTGGCGCCCGAAGCACAACTCAAGTCGTATCTGCGTAACAACAAAAAATTACAAGTTTGGAGAATGGCAATGAACAAGCAACTCAAATCCGTGCTCTGCGTAACGGCGCTGCTGCTACCGAGCAACGGCTTCGCCGCCGACCTGCCCACAACAAAAGCGCCGCCGCCACCGCCGCCGGCGCCCATGTGGAAAGGGTTTTATGTCGGCGTCAACGCAGGCGGAACCTGGTCCAATGGCGGCTCCACCCAGGTGACAACTTACCCGGTCTCATCCCGGTTCACAGCTGCCAATCCCGAAAGAGATATTTTCTGGTCCTCTTTGAATGGTCCGCTGAACGTCGGCAGCACCAACGGCTTTATCGGCGGCCTGCAACTCGGCTACAATTGGCAACCGGGATATCTGAACGGCAATCTTGTCGCGGGCTTCGAAGCCGACATACAGGGCGTTGTCCCGACGGGAAACACAACCCGCGTCGTCAATAACATCTGGCCAGTCTCTACGGGCGGCTCAGTCTGGAATTCACTCAGCGGCAATGGCAACATGAACTTTCTTGGAACAGTTCGTGGGCGCGTTGGCTATCTCGCAATGCCAACTCTGCTCGTTTTCGGCACGGGCGGTCTTGCTTATGGCAATGTCACCTATAGCGTCGATCTTGCTCAATTTGGCTTTAATGCAGCAGGAGCGCTAAACCAATCCGCCTTCGCCAACGCAAATATCTCAGAGGTTCAGGTTGGCTGGACCGTGGGCGGCGGCGCCGAATGGATGTTCATGCAGAATTGGTCAGCCAAAGTCGAATATCTTTACTACGATCTTGGCAGCGCCGATTTGAACCTCAATTCCTATGCCGGACCATTGGGGGCAGGCGCCGCGGTCGGAACTTCAACGGCGCTTTGGACTTCATCAACGATCAATCCGCGCTTGACAGGCAATCTTGTTAGAGCCGGCGTCAATTATCACTTTTATTCGGCTCCCGCAGCTGTGGTCGCCAAATACTGAAGCGACAATGTCGCGATAGATCAATGTCCAACATACCGACTCCGGGCATGGATTTGCCCGGAGTCGATTATATACAAATCTTCGTTCCGTCAGCTAAACGGGCTCATAATACGATTGTGGAGCTTTACATGATCGCCAGATATTGGTTTTTTGCATTACAAATTTTTGTTTGCCTCTACTCCATCGAGGCGAAATGTGACGACTATATCTCCGCCCTTGAGGCCTCCAAGAAAAACGATTTCACAAATGCATTCAAATTATTGAAACCACTTGCCGAAAAAGGCGATGTCCGGGCACAGGGCGAACTCGGAGCGTTATACCTCTTTGGACGAGGCACGCCGCGCGATATAAAACTGGGCGTTCACTGGACAACTGAAGCAGCAAAAAAGGGGCTGGCTTCCGCGCAATTCAATCTCGGTTCAATGTATATGGATGGTGAAGTTGTTACTCAAAATTACCATGAAGCATTGAAGTGGTTGCTATCCGCTGCCGGACAAGGCGTCCCGCCCGCACAGGCTGGTGTCGCAGCCATGTTTTATGAGGGAAACGGCGTTCCCCAAGATTTCAGGGAAGCTTTCAAATGGATGAAAATCGCTGCGTCAAATGGTGATCCAGAAGCTCAGCTAAATTTGGGAACCATGTATGCTTTTGGCCAGGGGACGAACAGGGACGTGCTAAAAGGTGCGATGTGGACCTTTATCGCAACAGACTCTCCGTCATATTCGCCATCCGAAAAATCAAGTTTGCGGGAATTGTCTTTTAAAACTCTAAATAAGGAAGAGTTTACAAAGGTCAATGAAATGTCAAAGAAATGTCGAGAGAGCAATCTCAAAGATTGCTAAAGAAGCAGGCTTATGATGATCATCCCGCAACCAATCAGATATTTTTACTGTTTGTCTCCGACTCTCTTGGGTCATTTCAGAGACAAATCTGTAATAATTTTAGATCTTTCAATTACATTTAATAATAATACCTCGAATAATAATACGGACCATGGGCATTCTCCCATGGCATCATCCACAAACTCTATTCCTCGTTATTATTTGGATTTATTAAAAATCTCCTTTAAATGGAGACGCAAATGCCATTTATTTCAAGAGACGCTCAATAAACCAAATTACTTTTCCTCTTCATCTGGATTTTCCAAAATGTCGAAATGTTTCGCGGCCATTTCCTTTATTATAATTCTTTCTTCTACGTTAATTATCTCGAACCCAGAATCTGCACTGGCGCAGCAACATTCCTACGATCCCAACACAGATAATGATGATGGGCAACAATTTGGCGATTGCCTCAAGGATATTAACAAATATTGCAGAGCTTGGGCGCCGCTTCTCTTCGAGCTTGAAAATTGCTTGCAAAGCCATATTGCTCATCTAACGCCGGCATGTCGTTCTCATATGGAGAACACCGACTTTCGGAAATATCACACTAACGAACGGGTTTCACCGGATTTCCAGGTGGCAGGGATCTCCTGCAAATCAGGAACAATCTCTTGACGCAAAACCAGAGAAGGAACAGACAATGACACTATCAAGACTTGTAAGGCTTGTGGCCGTATTCCTCGGTCTTATGACGCTGGCGTTAGTCGGCGATCATGCTGCGGCAAGAGATTACAGCGCCGGCGAAGGCGGAGCAGCTGAGATCGACGCCTGCGCCAATGACGCCGCCAAATATTGCAATGACGACATCATGTGGCAGCATGAGATGGAGGATTGTCTTCGCCAGCATGGCGCGCAAATCAGCAAGGCGTGTCGCGCGCAGCTAAAACCCTTCGACTTCAAACAATATTATAATCAGGAACCCCATCTGTTCTGACATTCGCGAGTTGAGCGATGTCGGAAACACCCGGCATCGCGCCCTTTTGCATTGTAATGCAGGGTTATTTAACAGACGGTGAGAAACATGCCTCGCGTAGATAAATCGATCAAGGAAACAATGATCCCCTCGGCCATTTGGGTCCTTGCGCTGGCGCTTGCTGCTTTAATCGGTTCACCTTATTTGAGAGATACTCGTGAGCCGCTTGCCGCTTCGAATAAATCTCTTGAGAGCCGGACACGCCAATCAATACGCCAGTAACCGGATTGGCAAGTTCTATCCCTGAATGTTCAGCTCCGCTTCGACGCCGAGCAGTCGGCCCAGAGATTTAAGGCGGTTAAGCACCCGGTCGCTGGCGAGATCGGTGAGTTCGGACGGCAGCGAAAGTTTCAACGTGGCTTCAGCCAGTCGCATCGTGGTGCGCGGTAAAACCCCCGGCATCGACGCCGAGAGCAAATAGGCGACGCGCATCGCCGCCCCCAGGACGCGGGCGCGCAGAAACAGTCGCGTTGTCAGTATACTACGTAATTCTGCAATGGCGTCGTCGCCTTCTGGTCCTTCGTGACGCAAAACAATGGCCATCGACAAAAAAGCCCTGCCGGGGTGATCGATCGAAACAAAAGGGCCCTGGGTCACCACATTCAACGCGCGCTGCGCGCGATATTCAGGATGCGCCCGCCATGCGATATCAGAGAGCAGGCAGGCGGCATGACGTAACCTTTTTTCCTCAACGGTTTCGTCAATCAAGCCGGAGCGCATGAAGTCATCAACCCAGCCAATCAATTCGTCTCCGTAGCCGGGAGCACGCGCGAAGATCGACTCTACCTCCCGCGAAGCGAACAACAAGGGATCTACGGCGCGTTCAACAGGCGTAAGCCTGTCGTAAATCAGACCCTCGCGCACGCCAGCGGCGGAAATCACAATCTCACGCGGCCGGGCGCGGCGGATGATTTCGTCGAGCACGATTGCGCCATAGGCGAGCAAGGGACGACGCGCCGCCGAAACAACATCAATATCTTCAATCGCCTCGCTATCAATATATTCGACGAGTTCGGCGAAGTCAGCCGCCTCGCTGGTCTGGATGCGGTAGTTATGCATCACGCCAAGCGGATAATGACGCTGTTTCATATGCAGCTTTGCCAGCGAGCGCCAGGTGCCGCCGACCGCATAAAAGGTGCGCCCCTTCAGATGTTCGAGCGGCTTGGCGGTGGCGATAGCCTTTCGGGCGATTTTGATAGCGTCACGGGTCGAACGGCGCGAAGCGTCCATCAAGGCGAGACCGCCGAGCGGCAGGGTCACGCCCTTGCCGATCTGATCTTCCTTCACATCGATCAATTCCAGCGAACCTCCGCCGAGATCGCCAACAACGCCGTCAGGATTGTGGATGGCCGACACCACGCCCAGAGCCGAAAGTTCCGCCTCGCGGCGCCCGGACAAAAGCTGAATATCGCAGCCGATCACCTTGCTCGCCGCCTCGAGAAAGGCGGCGCCATTTTCGGCGTCGCGCGCAGCGGCGGTGGCGATAGCTTCGACGCGGCTTACGTTCATCATGTCGCACAACGCCCGATAACGTCGCAGGGCCTTCATCGCCTTGTCGACGCCCTCCTCCGGTAAGCGACCCGTGGTCAACACCCCCCGGCCGAGACCACACATTGCTTTCTCGTTGAAAATCGGCGTCGGCGCGCGAGACAGGGATTGGTAAACAACAAGGCGCACAGAGTTGGAGCCAATATCGACAATAGCGACCGGCCTGATCGATAGCGCTTCCGTTGAGGTTGGCGTCGGACGCGTGCGCAAAAATGATTTAAGCATTTTTGGATTTCTTCACGAGAGAGCGCGGTCGCCAATCCTTCAGGGATTTGCCTCGGCCCGAAAGGCTGGGATGCGTCATAAAATACTGATGTGCGTTAAAGGGCTCCTCGCCTTCCGCAGGAGCTATGCGCTGCGAGGAGCCGTCCGGCATGACCCGGTAGCTTTGCTGGTTATCCATCAGATTAGCGACCATGATCTGGTCAAGTAATTGCTGATGCACAGTGGGGTTGACGATCGGGAGGAGTGATTCGACGCGCCGGTCAAGATTCCGCGTCATCAGATCGGCGGAAGAGATATAGACATGCGCCCGTGTGTGCGGCAACGGGTGACCGCCGCCAAAGGCGTAAACGCGCGCATGTTCAAGAAACCGTCCGACAATCGACTTTACGCGAATATTCTCCGACAAGCCCGGCACCCCGGGTCTCAGGCAGCAGATGCCGCGCACAACCAGATCGATAGAGACTCCGGCCCGCGACGCCGTATAAAAAGCATCGATAATTTCCGGATCGACGAGCGCATTACACTTCGCCCAGATCGAACCAGTTTTGCCGGCTTTAACGTGCGCGATCTCCTGTTCGATATGCTCCAGCAATTTTTTCTTGAGTGATATTGGCGACACCGCCATCCGCTCCAGGCCGGCGGGCTCGGCGTAACCCGTAATGTAATTAAAAATTCGCGACACATCGCGGCCAATCACTGGATCGGCGGTGAAAACCGAAATATCGGTATAAACGCGCGCCGTGACGGGGTGATAATTTCCGGTGCCGACATGGCAATAGGTAACAAGACCGGCGCCTTCACGCCGCACCACCAGCGAGAGTTTTGCATGGGTCTTGAGTTCGATAAAGCCAAAGACGACTTGCGCGCCGGCGCGTTCGAGATCACGCGCCCACCGGATATTGGCTTCCTCGTCAAAGCGCGCCTTCAGTTCGACAAGAGCGGTGACAGACTTGCCAGCCTCCGCCGCCTCTACCAGCGCACGCACGATCGGGCTGTTATTAGAAGTTCGATAGAGTGTCTGTTTGATGGCAATGACATTGGGATCTCGCGCCGCCTGTTGAAGAAACTGCACCACCACGTCGAAGGACTCATAGGGGTGGTGAACCGCGAGGTCTTTCTGTTTGATAGCCGGAAAGCAATCGCCGCCATTGTCACGGACGCGCTCAGGAAAACGGGGATTGTAGGGTTTGAATTTGAGATCGGGACGATCCCGCGCCACAAGTTCCGATAGATCGATTAAGGCAAGCATGCCGTCGATCTCGAAGGTTTCCGTCGGCGCCACATCGAGTTCATCTGCGACCAAGGCGCGTAGACTTTCCGGCATGTCTGCGGCGACTTCAAGACGGATCACCGACCCGCGTCGGCGACGCTTGAGCGCGGTTTCGAACAACAAAACGAGATCTTCAGCCTCTTCCTCGACCTCAAGATCGCTGTCGCGAATAACTCGAAATAACCCCTGCCCCCGCAAGAGGTAGCCGGGAAAAAGTCGCTGCGAGTTAATCGCGATCAGCGTCTCCAGCAAGATGAAACGTTCGCGCCCGTCGCCACTCTCGGGTAATTTGACGAAACGCTCGATTTTCGCAGGCAGGCGTACAAGCGCCTGTAGCGATTTGCGATCGCCGGGTCGCACCAGCTCCAGCGCCAGCGTCGATCCAAGATTTGGAATGAAGGGAAAGGGATGCGCCGGATCGACGGCGAGCGGGGTTAACACCGGAAAAATACGATTGAGGAAGTGCTCTTCAAGCCAGTGCAATTCGGGCTTCGAGAGATCGGCGGGTTCAATAATGCTGATTCCCGCCTCGTCGAGTTCGCGACGCAGATCGCGCCAGCGCCTTAACTGCTCATTCGTCAGACGGGTTGAGCGCTCGGTGATTTTGACAAGCTGTTCGGCCGGCGTCAGTCCATCCTGAGAGAGCGCAGTCATACCCGAGCGCATCTGTCCGCGCAGACCCGCGACCCGGACCATAAAAAATTCGTCGAGGTTATTCGCTGATATCGACAAGAAACGTAATTGCTCGAGCAACGGATGGTTGCGATTGGATGCCTCCTGCAACACCCGCCGGTTAAACTCCAGCCACGATAATTCACGATTGATAAATCGCTTGGGGGAGTCAATGAGGGCGTCTGGATGCGCCAGAAGCTCTCCCGCGGGGTCCATCACCTCAATGCCAGCAGCCGGGCTGTTCGCATCGCCTGTGGCAACCACGTTTTCCGTCACAGCCGTTTTCCTGTTCTCGGCGCCTGAAGATTGACTCATATCACTTTCCCCGGCGGCAGGCGACGATAACCATAGATTAATTCTCCACTTCGTTCGCGTCGTCGTAAAGCCGGGCAAGAACGTCGGCCGCCAGCGCCCGCGTCGCCGCCCTGCCCTGCGCCAGCGCGGCGTGATCGAGGGCCGCTACAAAGGCTCGAGCTGCATCGAGCGAGCGTTCTAGACGCAGAGCGACAAAGGCCAGGGTTTGCGCATCCACGCTCAATTGACGATCTCGGCAAAGCTTTTCCAGCACGGCATGAACCAGCGCTTCATCCGGCGATCCGATCTCTATCGACGGCGCACGACGCAGGCGTGACAAAAGGTCCGGGAGCGTCACATCTGCAGGCAGAGGCGCGCGCTGGCGGGTCATTAACAGCGACAATCGATGCTCGATCACGAAATTCAGGAGATGGAAAAGGGCCGTCTCGTCGACGACCCGATCCACATCGTCGATCAGCAAAGCGCCCGGGGTCGTCTCCGTCAACACAGCGATGGAGGGCAAGGCTCGTGGATCGAACTTTCGCGCGCCCGCCTGCGCCGCCCAAATCGCCGCGAGATGGCTTTTCCCGCAACCGGCCGGGCCGACCAGCGTAACGATCCGGTCTGGCCAATGTGGCCAGCGGCGAATAAGGGCCAGGGCCGCTTCATTCGCGGGAGCCGGCAGAAAGTCATCCAGACCAAGCCGGGTTTTGATTGGAAAATCGAGTGTAAGCTGCGCTTCGTCTTCGGCGTGCATGTTCGTCGCCACCGGGATCAGGCCCTATGAGACGCTGGGCCGCTCTCGCGAAACAGCGCGCTGCGGCGGTATCGCGCCGCCAGAAACCGCATGACCGCGCCCAGCGCGGCTGCCGTCGGCACGGCGATAATCATTCCCGTAAAACCAAAAAGCGCTCCAAAAGCCAGAAGGGCGAACATGATCCAGACCGGATGCAAGCCCACCGAAGCCCCGACCAATCGGGGCGACAATACATACCCGTCCATGATCAGCCCAAAACTGACGATCGCGATCGCCTCAACGGGCAGACTGACATGCGGCCATCCCTGGACAATCGCGATTATGATCGAAAATACGAACGCCGTGATGGAGCCGACATAGGGAATGAAACTCAGCACGCCCGCAATGACGCCGATCAGAAAGCCGAAATTTAATCCAATCGCAGAAAGCCCGACCGCATACCAAACGCCCAAAAATATGCAAACCAGCGATTGCCCCCGCACGAAGCCTGCGAGCGCCCGATCGATTTCTCCTGCCAGAAAACGAACGTCTTCACGGTGGCGGGGCGGCACCAGACTATCGAGAATGTGGATCATGTGATCCCAATCAAGCATCATATAAAAAGCGACGACTGGGGTGATGACAACCAGCGCCGCTACGTTGATCAGCGCATAACCACGCCAGACCAGAGATTTCAGAAAGTCTCCGATTAGCGCAGCTCCCTGGTTGGTGAGATCGTCGATATACTTCTGCGTGTCGATGGGCCCAGCCGGACCCAGCCCCAAACTCTGCAACCATTCATTAAAATACTCACTGGTGAAGCGCGCTTGCCATGCTGCGATCAAACCGCTGAGGGTTTGCAGATAGCCGGGCATGGCTGTGATCAATCCAGCGAATTGTCTCGACAGGATCGGAAGCAGAACAATCAGAGCTGTCGCGACAAATGCAATAAAAAAAACCAGCAGCACGAGCGCCGCGCCCAATCGCGACATACCTATACGCTGCAGCCTGTCGGCTACAGGATCGAGCAAATATCCCAGCGCCGTTCCGGCGACGAAGGGCGCCAGCACCGGACTGAGCAGATAGAGGATCGCCGCCAACACTAGCAGCGAGAACCCCCACAATATAAGCTGACGTTCGAGACTGAGCCCGGCCCATTTGACGCCGCGTGGCGCGTGGCCAAAGGACTCGGCCGATGTTGAAATGACAAGGGTCTTCGGCTGCGCCGGGGGCGCAGGAGCTATGGCGGCGACAGCTGACGAATTGGGGCCGCCAGTCTTTCGTCTCGTTGTTCGCGCTTGTTTCGCCATGCGTTGTCAATCCCCATCGAAGCTTGTGATAGACGGGCTGGCGAGCCAGGGTCAATGATTAATGAAAACATTTAATTTACATTATGTTGTGGATGCGCCTCGACCGCGCCGGGCGCTGCGTCGCAGGATCAGCGCGCCAGCGCCCATCGCCACGGCGACCATGCCGAGCAGGAGAGTCGACATGGCGTTGATCTGAGGCGAGACGCCAAGGCGCACCTGCGAGTAGATTCGCATCGGCAGGGTCGTGGCGCCCGGTCCGGTGGCGAAGCTGGCGATCACCAGATCGTCGAGCGCCAGGGTGAAGGCGAGCAGGAAGGCGCTCGCCATGGCGGGGGCGATCTGGGGTAAAGCCACTAACAAGAAGGCCTTAAAAGGCGTCGCCCCGAGGTCCATGGCCGCCTCCTCAAGCGCCGGATCGCATTCCCTCAATGAGGCCAGCATTGCGACAGTGGTAAAACACATCGTGAAGGTGACGTGCCCGATCACAAGGGTCGTGAAGCCGCGACCGACCCCCAGGGCGACAAAGCAACTTAACAAGGCCAACCCCATCACAACCTCAGGCAAAACTAGAGGCGCATGAATAGCGCCAAAAAACAGCAGACGTGAAGGAAAAGCCCCGAAGCGCGCGAGGGAGACGGCAGCGAGCAAGCCCAGAAATGTAGCGAGCAAGGCAGAGAGTGTTGCATCGGCAAGACTGATCCACGCGGAATGCATCAACTGCTCGTTTTCAATGAGAGCCGCATACCATCGTGTGGAAAACCCGCCCCATACCGAAACCAGACGGGATGCGTTAAAGCTCATCGCGGCCAGAATGACGATTGGCGCATAAAGAAAAATAAAACCTGACATCAGCATCAATGCCTGCAGGATACGAAATTGTCTGTTCATGGCCGCAAATCTTTTTGGCCAAAGCGCATACGCTCCAGCGCCGCCAGCGGAGCGATTAGCAAGACCAGCAGCAAAACGGCGGCGGCTGAGGCCGTGGGCCAATCATGATTGGCGAAGAAATCATTCCACAGCGTGCGACCGATCATCAAAGTATCAGAGCCGCCGAGCAGATCCGGGATCACGAATTCGCCGACCGCCGGAATAAACACCAGCAGCACTCCGGCGATTATCCCTTCGCGGGACAACGGCAATGTCACACGCAGAAATGTTTGCGCTGGAGTTGCTCCCAGATCGGCTGAAGCCTCCCGGAGCGCCGGGTCCTGGCGCTCCAGCGCCGCGAAAAGCGGCAACAGCATGAAGGGAAGGTAGGAATAAACGATCCCGACCACCACGGCGAAACGTGTCGCGAACATCTGGATCGGCGCATCGATGAGACCCAGAGCGATCAGGCTGTTATTGATCAACCCCTCATCCTTGAGAAGCGCAATCCAGGCATAGACCCGGATCAGAAAACTCGTCCAAAAAGGCGCCGCGGCGAGTCCAATTAGAAATGGTCGCCAGCTTTCAGGAGCTCGCGCCATCGCAAGGGCGAAAGGATAGGCGACCAGCAAGGTTACTAGCGTCGCAACTGCGGCAATGGTTAGCGAGGAAACATAGGCGTTAATGTAAAGACTGTCCGTGAACAATATTCTGTAGGCGTCAAAAGTGAAAGTCTGCGCTTTGGTCCAAAATCCATCAACGCCATCGGAAAGTTCGAAAATTGGCCGGTAGGGAGGGCGCGCCAATATAGTATGCGAGACCGAAATTTTCAGGACAAGGATCAAGGGCGCCAGCAAAAAGGCAAAGATCCAGAGATATGGCGCCAGCAGAACAAGGCGCTGACCGCGTGTCAGAGTTGGGTTTTTTTTCATGTCGTCTCCGCAAAGAGAGCGGGCGTATCCAGCGGAAATTGCAACCTGACGCTCTCGCCAACTGAAAAGCGCATATCCCATGTCGCAACGCGTAATATAACGTCGTTTCCGACGCTGACGCGCAGGAGCGTATTGTCGCCGCGAAAAACGAATTCCTCTATAATACCGGATATACCGGGGCCGTCCCGACGCGCATGGATATCCTCAGGCCGAACGCTGAGCGTTGCGCGCGCGCCGTCTGGCAAACAACATGATGAAAGGGCAATCCGTCCGAAATCGGTCAACAGATAAGGACCGCTGTCAAGAACAACGACGCCATCGATAAAATTTGTATCTCCAACGAAACCCGCTACGAACCGTGTCGCAGGACGTTCGTAAATGTCATTTGGGCTCGCCACCTGTTCGATCCGTCCAGCGCGCATAACGGCGACGCGATCGGCTAACGCCAGCGCCTCATCTTGATCATGGGTGACAATCATGAAGCTTGTGCCTGTCTCTCGCTGTATTTTCTTGAGATGAAATTGCGTCTCCTCACGCAGTTTTCTGTCGAGAGCCCCCAATGGTTCATCAAGAAGCAACAATCGCGGACCCGGAGCGAGGGCGCGAGCCAATGCCACTCGCTGGCGCTGGCCGCCCGATAATTCGTTGATCTTTCTTAAACCATAAGAATCAAGTTGCGTGAGCTGCAACAAGGCGCGAACGCGGCCAGCGATTGTATCCTTGTTTAAACCCTGGCGCCGAAGGCCGAAAGCAACATTCTCGAAAACATCGAGATGAGGAAAAAGCGCATAGGATTGGAACATCATGTTCACAGGACGCCGATAAGGCGGCATGCCACCCAGATCCTCTCCATCAAGAAGAAGGTCACCGCTATCGGGAGTTTCGAAACCGGCGACGCAGCGCATCAGCGTTGTCTTTCCACAGCCAGATGGACCGAGCAATGCAAAGAATTCTCCACGCGCGATATGCAGAGAGACGTCGTCGAGCGCGATTACCGGTCCATAGCGCCTGGAGACGCGACGAATGGAGAGCAGCGGAGCGCTCTCGGAGCCAGTCGCTGTAGTAAGACTCATGACTTCGGCTCCCGTGCTTTTTCGATCCATTTGCCGTCGTCGGTTTGTTGGTAGTAGACAAGCGGATAGCCGGCATCGCGTAATTCGCGCCATTGCGCACGGGCGTCCTCAAGTTCGGCCTCATCGGCTCCATCGAAAAGAAGCGCAGCGCGCATCGACGGCGCCGACATGCCGTCGAGCACTGGCGCAATCGCAACGCCCTCTATAAAAAAACGGATCTCGGCGCTGTTGGGGTTTTCGTCATCGTCGCATGTGAGATAGATGGGCTGCGATTTCGGATCGGGATCGGCAGAACCGCCATGCGGCAAAAAACTGTCGCGGCTGTAAGACCACAGATAAGCATCGATTTTTTTAAGGCGTGCGGCGCTCGCCGCCTGCACCACCGCCCGCCAGCCCCGTCCGCGCGCGCGCTCCAGCAAAAGCTGAAGGGCGGAATCCACCTTTCTTTCAGATAGATGGTAGAAGAACACTTCGATCATGACGGCGCCGGGGAATGTGACCATGCCCTTGATGGCCAATTCGTCGACGGCGCGCAAGTTTGCGGGTTGGATCAATGCCGCCGAAAAACAACAATCCTGTTAGAGTTGGTTCCTTTGCGATTATTGTCGACGCCCCAGCAATTGCTGGTTTTGGTGAATTGCTGTTGGTTGACCAAAACGAACAAACGCTCAAACGGAAGTCCCTCGACCGCCTTCCAGACCTGTCGTTCGAGCAGCACGGCTCCCCGACGCACCTCACCGACTTCAAAGGCGACATGTCCTCCTGGCCGCACAATGCGGGCGAAGGCGCAGAAACAGTCGCGAACCATTTGCGTCCATGCTTCAACGCTGCGATGCGCGGAAATCTCAACTGTTCTGGCATCAACCCCGGCGAACCAGTTTCGCAGCCAATTATCCTGAGCGTAGTCCACAACATCAAGAAAGGGCGGCGACGTGACAATCAGATCGACAGCTGAGTCCGCAATCAACGGCGTCCGCCAGGCTGGGGCTGTGGAGAGCAACGGCGCGGGATGCGCCGGCGGCGCGCCCTGGGACAAAAGGGTGCGCGATTTTTTTACAATCAGACTCGCCACGTCACGCAACGGCGGGCGCTGCCCACGCTTATCGTTGATCTTGCGCTGCGCCTCGACGCTGACCGCCTGATTAGGCGGCAAGGAATAGACCGAAAAAAATCCTGGCGAATGTCCTGTGAGTCGGTTTAGCGCAATCATCCTGACCCAGTCGAGAGCAGGATCCTCAGCGGCGTTCGGGGGCGCGTGGCGTAATAGATGACGTCGTAATGCGCAAATCTGTCGGAGGGTTTCGGGGTGATAAAACGCCAGCAGATCGTCGCGCTCGATCACGCCCGTCGACCAGTCGACGTCAGCCAGTCGATCTTCGATTGCATCAAGAGCTGGGGGATTCAGTCGCGGACGGGTCAATAAAAGACTGAGCGGACTGACATCGTTACCCATAGGCCGGCGCGCCTGCAACGCCGCCTGCACTGGGGTTGTGCCGCGACCCATGAATGGATCGTAAACGCTCTCGCCCTTGCATGTCAGGCGATCAATAAAAAATTCGGGCAATTGCGGCTTGAAGCAGGCGCGGTAGCTGACCTCGTGTAGCGCATGCGCCTGACGCTGTCCGGCCGTCCAGAATTCATTGACGAAGTAGCGAAGACCATTTTCTTCCTGAACAATCGTCGGGGAGCCGAAAGCGTCGAAGTCGCGGACACTGGCTTCGAAATCGTCCCGGGGAGGACTCTTTTTGGCTGCGCGCGCCAAAGGACGAAGGGGCGTTGACGCCGGCGATAAGAAATCAGGACTCGTAATAGTCGCGCACCAGCCGGTCTAGTAGACGCACGCCCCAGCCAGACCCCCAGCTTTGGTTGATGTCGCTCGACGGAGACCCCATGCCCGTCCCGGCGATGTCGAGATGCGCCCACGGCGTTTTACCGACAAAGCGTTGCAAGAATTGCGCTGCAGTGATCGAGCCGGCGTGACGACCTCCGGTGTTTTTCATGTCGGCGAATTTGGAGTCGATGAGTTTGTCGTACGCCGGACCCATCGGGAGTCGCCACAATTTTTCGCCTGTTGCGACGCCGGCCCTGGTCAGACGTTCAGCAAGCTCGTCATTGTTCGAGAACAGCCCGCCATATTCCTGGCCCAGAGCGACCAGAATTGCGCCGGTCAGCGTCGCCAGATCGACGATAGCCGCAGGTTTATATTTATCGACGACGTAGGTCAGAGCGTCGGCCAGCACGAGCCGGCCTTCCGCATCAGTGTTGATAATCTCGATGGTCTGGCCGGACATGGATTTCACAATGTCTCCGGGACGCTGTGCCTTACCGTCCGGCATGTTCTCGACGAGCCCGAGCACGCCAATAACATTAGCCTTGGCCTTACGTGCGGCGATGGCGTGCAGCGCGCCGGTCACGGCGGCGGCGCCGGCCATATCGCCCTTCATATCTTCCATTGAAGCGGCAGGCTTGATTGAGACGCCGCCAGAATCGAAAACGACGCCTTTCCCGACGAAGGCGACAGGGGCGGTATCGCCGCCGCCGTTCCAGCGCAGAACGGCTAGCTTGCTCTCCGCCTCAGAGCCCTGACCGACCCCGAGCAGCGCCCTCATGCCGAGCTCCGCCATGGCTTTTTCGTCGAGAATCTCGACCTCGACGCCCAGTTTCATCAACTCCGAGGCGCGGCGGGCAAATTCAGCGGGCGAGAGGACATTCGCCGGCTCATTGACGAGCGTCCGAGCGAGGACCACCCCCTCGGCGAGAGAGGCGCTCCCGGCGATGGCCGCGCCAGCAGCCGCCGGGTCTGCAACGCCGAGCAGGACGTCGATCGGCTCCTGCTTCTCGCTGTCGTCTTTTTTCCTCGTCTTGTAGTGATCGAATTTGTAACTCCGCAGCCAGGCGCCTAAAGCGAACTGAGCTGCGGCCGCCGGATCGACCGAGCGGTCTGGGATATCCAGGACCACGATCATCTCCCCGCCCGGCGTCAGCCGCGCCGCCGTTTGTCCGCCAAGGCTCAGAAAATCATTGCATTTCGTTTCCGTTTCGGGGTTGCAGCCCTCGGAATCGACGCTTTCTGCGGCGCCGGCCCCGACGATTAGCAGACGACTAACCCCCAGCCCCCCAGGGGCAAGGACTTCCAGCGCAGAACCGGCCTTACCCTTGAATTTGGCGGCTTCGGCGGCGCGAGAGATTTGCTCCTGTGCTCCGGAAAACAGGGATTTGGCGGCTTCGGCCATAGCCAGATCCTTGCCGGCGAAAACCACAAGAGTGCGTGACCGACCCGCATCCTCGGCGACCCCAAGGCGGGCGGCGACAGCGTCAAAAGCGACAGCGTCGAATTTCACATTGAGCGTCATATCCGCCTCATTCGGGGAGTCGACGCGCCGGGCGTCGGTTGGATGGATCAAAGGGGCGCAATATCCCGCTCGTGTCGCGGGGTCAATCGCGCCGCGAAAAGGCCGTGATCGACTCCCAAAAGCCGGGCGTGACCGCGCCAAAGCCCAATTTCCGATTTGCCGGCCCGTCGTTCAGCCGACGCGTGAGGCCTGTGGCGCTCTCATGATCGGCGTCACGATCACCCGCTACCTGGCGGCGCGCTTTGCAAAGATGATCCTGTCGATCTTCTTTACAATCTTCTGCCTGATGTTCGTCGTCGTATTTGTTGAAATGCTTCGGCGGGCCAGCGACAGCCCGGACGCCAGCGCAAAAATCGTAGCTCTGATCACCATAATGAAAGTTCCGGCCGCCGCCGAGGCGATTCTGCCTTTCGCGGTCCTGTTCGGCTCCATGGCCGCCTTCGTCGATCTCACCCGAAAACTCGAACTGATCGTGGCGCGCGCCGCAGGAATGTCGGTCTGGCAGTTCCTGCTCGCCCCGGTCATGACCGCTTTTGTGATTGGCGTTATCTCGATCGCCGTCTACAATCCTCTGGCCGCCAATCTGAAGCAGCAAGCCGATCAGATGGAGGTCGAAATGTTTGGCGTGCAGGGCAGCGTTCGCATCGATCACGGCGTGTGGTTGCGGCAGCATGGCGTCGACGGACTGGCCGTCATCCACGCGACGGGCTCGGCGCGCAAGGGCACGGAGTTATTCGAGGTCAGCGTCAACGTCTACTCGCCCCAGGGCGGCTTTATCGAACGCGTCGAGGCGGCGCGGGGGCATCTCGAGCCGGGCGTCTGGGTATTGAACGACGGCGTGATCAGCGCGCCCGGACAGCCGACCAGAAACATCACAAGCTATATGCTGGCGACCAGCCTGACTCCCGATCAGGCGGCGGCGGTCAACACCCCGCCACAATCAACGCCATTCTGGAGTCTGCCGGAAGTTGCCGACCACACTGCCGAGGCCGGCCTGGACGCCACCGCCTATCGCCTTCAATATCAAGGGCTTTTGTCTCGCCCGGTCCTGCTCGTAGCGATGGTCCTGCTGGCAGCGTCATTCTCTCTGCGATTTTCACGCATGGGTGGCGTCGGCGTAACCCTTTCCTATGGCGTGGCGGCGGGCTTCGTGCTTTATATCGGCACAAAAGTCCTGTCGGATCTTGGCGGCGCGGGTCTGATAAGCCCCGTGGTCGCCGCTTGGTCGCCCGCGATCGTCGGCGTCATGATCGGTGCGCTCATCCTGCTTTACCAAGAGGATGGATAGCCAAGTCTGCATTCGGCCCGTTTGAGCGGCGTGTCGCTTTTCGCGCCGCAACCATGGAGAAAATTATGCGTCTTCCGATTTGGCTCGCCGCCGGAATCATACTCACCGGCTCGATTGCCGGCGTAGCCCGATCCGAACGCGCCCTGGCTGCTGGTGAATTCTCCGCCGGCCAGAAAACGGCGGTCGAGAAGATCGTTCACGATTATCTCATCGCCAATCCGGAAGTCGTCAGGGAAGCAATCGAGGAGCTGGAGAAGCGTCAGAAGGCCGAGGAAGCCAATCAGCGCGGCAAGGTGGTCGCCGACAAGGCATCGACGCTTTTTAACTCTGTCAATCAGGCGGTCGTCGGCAATCCGAAAGGCGACGTGACGCTGGTCGAGTTCTTCGACTACAATTGCGGCTACTGCAAGCGCTCGGTAAACACCGTCGCCAAACTGATCGAGGGCGATCCCAAACTGCGGGTCGTTTTGAAGGACTTCGCTATTCTGGGTCCGGACTCCGTCGAGGCGGCGCTGGTCGCCAACGCGGCCCGCATGCAGTTGTCTCCTGATAAATTCTGGGAGTTCCATCGCAAACTCCTCGAAACCAAGGGCCACATTGGCAAGCAGCAAGCCATGGCCGTCGCCAGGGATGTCGGCGCAGACATGACCCGTCTGGATAAAGATTTCGACAAGCCCGAGACAAAAGCGGCCCTTCAGGAGGTCAGCGGTCTTGCCGACGCCTTGCATTTCGACGGAACGCCTGCCTGGGTTGTCGGCGGCGAAGCTTTGGTGGGCGGCGTGCCCTTCGACGAACTCAAAAAGAAAATCGACAATATTCATCAGTGCGGCAAAACAGTCTGTTGAAGCCGGAACAATCAGCGGTTGACGTTTGCGATCTTACTGAGAAAACGTAAAAACAACCATCAAATGGCGCGCATGCGTCATCCGGTCTAATAGGATTGTTCAACACCGCAATGACCGCCATTCATGTGCTCAACGGCCCTAACCTGAACCTTCTCGGCAAACGCGAGCCGGAGATTTACGGTTCTTCAAGCCTCGAAGACATTCATCAGCTATTGCAGGCCCGCTGCGCGTCCCGAGGGGCGACGCTTGTGTTCAAACAATCCAACCACGAGGGCGACCTCGTGACATGGATTCAGGAGGCAGGCGAGGCAAAGGCGCCCGTTATTCTGAACCCGGGCGCGCTGACTCACACCTCGATTGCCCTCTACGACGCGATCAAGGGATCAAACGCCGAGGTGATTGAAGTGCATTTGTCCAACGTTCACGCGCGGGAAAGCTTCCGACGCCATTCCTATGTCTCTCCGTCTGCGCGGGGAGTCATCGCTGGATTTGGACCATCCTCCTACCTTCTCGCACTCGACGCAATTTTCGAGAAACTTTGAGAAAGACCGGAACACATCCATGGCGCGCAAAACTCAAACGCCTCCAAAAGCTCCGCTCCGTCCGGCGGCGGGACAAAGCCCATCGGTCATAGACTTTGGCCTCCTGAAAACCATCGCGGCTCTTGTCGCCGATAGCGAGCTGACCGAATTCGAGGTTGAGAAGGGCGATTTGCGTATCCGCGCCGTCCGCGCGCCCTCCGCCCCGGCCGCTGTCCCTGTCGCCAGCCCGGCGACTGCTAACATATACGCCGCTGCGCCCGTATCGGCGCCAGCGACGCCGCGTCCCGCCCCCGAGCCGGCCAAGCCGGATTACGCCGACGCCAATGCCGTTAAATCGCCAATGGTCGGAACGGCCTATCTTAGACCTAATCCCGACTCCAAGCCTTTTATAGAAATCGGGGCCCGCGTCTCGGTTGGCGACAAGCTGCTGTTGATCGAGGCGATGAAAACCTTCAACGACATCATCGCGCCAAAGGCGGGAGTTGTCACCGACATCATGGTCGATGACGGTCAACCCGTGGAATACGGCGAACCGCTTCTCGTGATCGAATAGGGCGCTGGATGTTCGACAAGATTCTCATCGCCAATCGCGGCGAAATCGCGCTTCGTATTCTTCGCGCCGCCAAGGAGTTGGGAATCGCAACTGTCGCGGTTCACTCCACCGCGGACGCCGAGGCCATGCATGTGAAACTCGCTGATGAGTCTGTTTGCATCGGCCCCCCCTCGGCGCGCGACTCCTATCTCAATATCCCATCCCTGCTCTCGGCCTGCGAAATCACAGGCGCCGACGCGGTGCATCCGGGCTATGGATTTCTCTCCGAAAACGCGCGTTTCGCCGAAATTCTGGAAGAACACAATATCACTTTCATTGGCCCGAAATCGGAACATATCCGTTTGATGGGCGACAAAATCGAAGCCAAGACAACGGCCAAACGCCTTGGCATTCCTTGCGTGCCCGGATCGGACGGGCCGATTCTGAGCGAAAAGGAAGCCCTTAAAGTCGCGGAAAAAATTGGCTTTCCTGTATTGGTGAAAGCCGCATCCGGCGGCGGCGGACGCGGCATGAAGGTCGCGCATGACCGTAACGAACTCGCCAACGCCATCGCCACGGCGCGCACGGAAGCTAAAGCCGCGTTTGGCGACGATACGGTCTATATCGAAAAATATCTCGGCAAGCCGCGCCATATCGAAATCCAGATTTTTGGCGATGGCAAGGGACAAGCTGTGCATTTGGGCGAGCGCGATTGTTCCTTACAACGACGTCATCAGAAGGTTTTCGAAGAAAGCCCCTCGCCCGCCCTGAACGACACGCAACGCAAGGAGATCGGTGAAGTCTGCGCCAAAGCGATGCGCGATCTTCAATATGCCGGGGCCGGCACCATCGAATTCCTCTATGAGAACGGCGAATTTTATTTCATCGAAATGAATACGCGCATTCAGGTTGAGCATCCGGTAACGGAATCTATCACGGGAGTCGATCTGGTCTGCGAGCAGATCCGCGTCGCCGCCGGTTCGCCGCTATCGCTCAGGCAGGAAGACATCCTGTTTTATGGCCACGCGATCGAATGTCGCGTCAATGCCGAGCACCCCTCGACATTCCGTCCCTCGCCGGGACGCATTTCTTATTATCACCCGCCCGGCGGCGTTGGCGTGCGCGTCGACTCCGCCGTCTATCAAGGCTACGCCATCCCGCCCAATTACGACTCGCTGATTGGCAAGCTGATCGTGCACGGCCGCAACCGAACGGAAGCCCTGATGCGCCTGCGGCGGGCGCTCGACGAATTTATCGTCGACGGCATCGACACAACCCTGCCGCTCTTCCGGACGCTGGTTCGGAACGCCGACGTTCAAAACGGCGTTTACGATATTCACTGGCTGGAGCATTTTCTGGCGACCGGCGGCATCGAACCGGGTTTCTGATTCCCGATCCGGGCAGAAAACCGCGCATGGAGTGACACCGCGCTTAGGATGATGTTATGTCGCGACGCGAACTAAGGACCATCACCCCCAATCACGTCCTGCGCGCCTATTCCCTCGGCCTTTTTCCCATGGCCGAGAGCGCCGGGGACAAGGAGTTGTTCTGGGTCGACCCAGAACAACGCGCGGTTTTTCCGCTGGACTCTTTTGTTGTCTCGCGCTCGCTCGCGAAGACGGTTCGCAGCGAGCGCTTCGAGGTAACGATCGATCACGATTTCGACGCCGTCATCGCCGGTTGCGCCGCGCCGGCCCCGGAACGTGAAAAAACCTGGATCAATAAGGAAATTCACCGACTGTATCGCGAATTATTCGACCAAGGTTTTGTTCACACGGTCGAGTGTCGACGCGAAGGGCTTCTGGTTGGAGGGCTCTACGGAGTCGCGATGGGCGGAGCCTTTTTTGGCGAGAGCATGTTTCATCGCGAGCGCGACGCCTCCAAGGTCGCGCTGACGCATCTGGTCGCACGTCTGAGCGCCGGAGGATTTTGTCTTCTCGACACCCAGTTCATGACAACTCACCTCGCCTCTATGGGCGCAATCGAGATATCCCGCAAAGCCTATCATTCGGCCCTGAAGCGAGCGTTGATGAAAGAAGCGAATTTTTATGTCTGGCCGCCGGATCGAGCAATTGGCGGTCAACAGGCGCTCCAGGCGTTGCAGCATCAGTCCTGCAACGAAAACTTGTGAGTCGAGCGCTCATTGACTTGCGGTGAACTCAAATTCAACGGGGTTTCTAGACCTCACCCACAAGTTTGGCTGTTGATCTGAGGGACCTCCTGCTGTCGCCCAACTTGATTAAATCAGCAGAACGGGCGTCATCCAGAGGGTGACGATGGCGAACTTGGCCGAAGAAGCCAGCCAGATAACGCCTTTTCCCGCCCTCATGCCCAGAAACTTGCTTATCGCCTCTTTATCGCCGCGCTTTCCCCGGAAGATGATGGGGTTAGGAGTAAAGCGTGTGACGCCGTTCACAGATCATCGGCCGCCAGAGGCCTCGCCGGCAGCGCCGCATCGTTTCGCGCGTGAGGCCAGGCGCGGCAGGGCGAAGAATCTTCTCCTGATCTTAATCATCTCTGTTTTCATTATTGTTTCTAGCGGCGCGGCGATCGCCCCCTGGCTCTTTTCAGCCGACGCCCTGAGCCGTTCGGCCACCGGACAGTTACAATCTTCCTCAGGGTTCTATGTCGTTGCGCGCGGCCCCGCGCGGCTGGCGCTGACGCCCCGGCCCCACATCGTTATGAGTGATGTGGCCTTTGCCGACCTGAATGGCGCTCTCGTGATCGAAACCCCGGAGTTGAACTGCGCGCTTAACCTCGGGCGCCTTCTCGCCGGCCGCGTTCAGGTTACGACGCTGACGCTTTTAAGGCCACGGGCGATCATTGATGTGGATAAGGGGCCTATCGTCGCTCCTGGCGCCGCCATGCGCGCTTCGCTGACGCGATCAGAGACGCCCGAGGCGCAACAGGCTGACGCCGCGCGGCTGGGCGTCGTCAATATTCTCGACGGAGCGCTCACCATCAAGCGCCGGAGCGGAAACCAAACCTTCGAAAGGATAACGGTCTCTCTCGATTGGCCGCGGATTGGCCAGCCGGCGCTGATCGCGGGCGGCGTAGACTGGCGCGGTGAGCGGCACGAGGCGATGATATGGATTGCCCGTCCTGGTCTGCTTCTGCGCAACGAACAATCCTTTGTGGCGATGCGGATCGATGGAAAAAATCTCAATTTCGAGGCGCAAGGTTCCGCTGCCCTTGGCGATCTTCCGCATTTTTCCGGTCGTCTTGCCGGTCGGGCGGCGGCGGCGCGCGAAGCGCTGCAATTATTCGACATCCATCCCCATATGCCTGGTCCCTTGCGGGATGCGGAATTCTCCGCCGAGGCGATCCTGGATGAAAACGAAGCGCGCCTCGGCAATCTGAGATTGCGGGTCGACGGCAACGTTCTCGATGGCGCGGCTACGCTCCGGCGTTCGCCCGGTAAACTGGAGGTTTCAGCCGCCCTATCCAGCGCCTTCGTATCGCTTGAGCCCATACTCGCCGACGTGCCGGCGATGGTGACCTCCGATGGCCAGTGGAGCAATGAACCGCTTGATATGCCAGAACTGACAGGCCTCGACATCGACCTCCGCCTTGAAGCGGAAAATGCGCGATTGGGGCGGCTGAGCGTGGATCATGGCTCCTATTCTGTTTTGGCGCACGATGGCGCTCTTGATCTGGCTCTGACGAATGTCTCGGCCTACGGAGGTCGAATGACTGCGCAAGCCCACATCAAACCACAGGCCTCGGGCGCGGTCGCGATACATAGCCTCGCCCGGGCGGAAAGCGTCGACGCCGGCGCATTGTTATGGGACGCCTTCGGCCAGCATAGGGTCGGCGGCGCCCTCGACGTCGACATCACTCTTGACGCGCAAGGCGAGAATGCCGACACGCTGATGCGCAGTCTGGCCGGTCAGGCGCGTTTCTCTTTGGCCGGCGGAGAAATTGAAGGCGTGGATTTCCCGCGTGCGTTAAAATTGCTTGCGACAAATCCACTCGCCAGCGCCCACGCCGCACGGACAGGACGCTCACGACTGACGACGGCCAGCGCATTCATAAATATTGAAAAAGGTCTCGGCGTCGTCGCAACGGGACTCGGAAAAGGCGAGGACTACAAGCTGTCTCTGACGGGCGACATCAATGTCCCAGAACGCGGTTTGTCCCTGAAAACAATTGCGTCTGAAACTCAATCCACGCCGGGCGCTGCTGACGCTGCGAGCCGCCGCATCGTTTTCGATTTTACAGGAGCATGGGACGATCCGAGTTGGCGGCCTGACCCGCAAAGTTTCATTCTTCGTTCGGGCGCGGCTGCAAAGTTATTGCCGCAGGCCGAGACGTCCACCCCGCCCTCCCCATGATTAGGCGCGGCTGCGCCCCGACTTCAGACACATTCCGCAGAAGCCTTTGTTTGCTCTAACAGTTCGATAAGCGAATCGGGAATGTCGAGATAGCGAAAACGCTTCAATTCGAAGCCGATCGTCACCATTCCCCAGGGCGGCCTACAAACCTGAACGGGCGGCAGCTCATCCAGCAAAACGACATACCGGTTTTCCAGCGCCTTCTCGATGCGGCGGACGGTATAAATCTCTCCCTGCGCCAAGCCGCCGGAGCCATAGGGACCTGCTGAGGCGTCGATACAGATAATCTCAGTTCCTGGAGGCGTATCGGGAGAAATCATTCGGATGTCCCGGGCGCAAGGCTGCGGGCGCGTACGCCCGCACGGCCTCACCAGAATTTGAGAAACCCTAACAAGCCCTGTCGGTTTAGTTTTTTGGCGTCCAGCGCCTTCAACTCATCGTAGATACGACGCACGTTGGCGCGCGCTTCCAGGAGTTCCTCATCCGACACCTCGAAATTGATCGCCGCGTTTTTGAGTTCGCGTCGCGCGGTGTCGAGTGTTTTCTGGGCCTCGGCGATCTGGGCATGCAACATAATTGTCTCCCGAGGTGGAGTTAGTGGCGACGAAAGATTTTCAATATCCTTCGTCCGTTGACGCCTGTCGCCACGCCGGGCTGGTCGACAGGCCGGTGGAGGCCTCGTCCGGATTCGAACCGGAGTACAAGGATTTGCAGTCCTCTGCGTAGCCACTCCGCCACGAGGCCATATCAGCGCATAACGCAACGCGTTCGGCTAGCCATGCTCTTACAGGAGGGGGGCTCGCCCGGCAAGTCTGAGCAAAGACTCTACTCCTCGGCCCGTGAGGTCCATGTCGCATGCATGACTCCGGGCGATCGCGTCAGCGCCGAAGTTAACAGATCGAGATCATGAGCGCTTACACTGGTGGTCGCCAGCGTCGCGCTGATCTCGACCTGATTTTCGCGATTGACTTCGCTAATGTCGCGAAGCGGATAGTTGGCGGTTTCCAGCGCTTCCAGGAGGGTCTCCCGCACGTCGATGCGGCGCGTCTCCGTCGTCCAGACGCGCACCTCAATGGTCAGTTCGGTCACGCTCTCGTCAATCGGAGCGCGTTCAATATAATTCACCAAGGGCCGCAAAAATGTGTTTCCGATCAGAACAAAACAGCACATCGCCAGCGCGCCGAGCGGATGGTCGGCGCCGGCGTAGGCGCCCGTGACGGCGGAGCACCAGATGGTGGCGGCGGTATTCAGTCCGCGCACATTCGCCCCATCCTTCATAATGACGCCAGCGCCCAGAAATCCGACGCCGGAGGCAATATAGGCCAGGACGCGGGTAGCGCCGTCATTGCCGGCCAGTTGCATCGCCAGATCGACAAAGGCCGCCGCGCCAAGGGACACCAGCGCATTGGTGCGCAACCCAGCGGTGCGCTGACGATACTGGCGCTCTGCACCGATGACGGTCCCCAAAACCAGCGCTACGGTCAGGGAGACCAGCGTGTTCAGAAATTCAATTTCCGAAAATTGTTGGGTCGCGGCAAGCTTATCAAAAATCATCATTTATCAAAGCCTTGTCAATGTGAACTCGTAGAGATCGAAAGCGGGACGCGGACCTCTAGAGCCCCCGGCCGGGAAAGCGCCGATTTGACAGTCGTGGCCGGTTTCGCCCATCTAGCCGCCGCCGGCGGGTCCGGGCGGCGCATTTGGGATATAGCATGCAATGAATGTCGTTATCGTCGAGTCGGCGGCTAAAGCGCAAACGATCAATAAGTATTTGGGCCGTGATTTCAATGTCATCGCGTGCTACGGCCACGTGCGCGACCTGCCGCCCAAGGACGGTTCGGTCGACCCCGACAACGACTTCGCCATGATCTGGGAGATGGACGCCAAGGGCGCAAAACGCGTCTCCGCGATCGCCGACGCCGTGAGAGGCGCTGACAAGGTCATCCTCGCCACCGACCCGGATCGCGAAGGCGAGGCCATCTCATGGCATCTTCTCGACATTCTCAGCAAGAAGCGGGTGCTCAAGGACAAGAAAATCGAGCGCGTTGTTTTCAACGCCGTCACAAAGGACGCCATCCGGGAGGCGATGGCGCATCCGCGCCAGATCGATCAGGCGCTGGTCGACGCCTATCTCGCCCGTCGCGCGCTCGACTATCTTGTCGGCTTCACGCTCTCGCCGGTGTTGTGGCGAAAGCTGCCCGGCGCTCGATCCGCCGGACGCGTTCAGTCGGTCGCGTTGCGGTTGGTGTGCGACCGAGAACTCGAAATCGAGAAATTCGTCGCACGCGAATACTGGTCGCTGGTCGCGCACCTGAAAACCAAGGCTGGCGAAGCTTTCACGGCGCGACTGGTAGGCGCCGACGGCAAGAAGATCGCCCAGCTCGATATTGGCGCGGGCGCAGAAGCTGAGGCTTTCAAGAAAGCGCTCGACTCCGCAGCTTTCTCGGTGCGCTCGGTCGAGGCGAAACCCGCTAGGCGCCATCCCTACGCGCCCTTCACCACCTCGACCTTGCAGCAGGAGGCTTCGCGCAAGCTGGGTCTGGCGCCCGCCATCACCATGCGGATCGCGCAACGTCTCTACGAGGGGGTGGATATTGGCGGCGAGACCGCCGGTCTGATCACTTATATGCGAACCGACGGCGTCGACATGGCTCCCGAAGCCGTCGCCAGCGTGCGCCGCGTAATTGGCAAGGAATATGGCGACCGCTTTGTTCCCAAGGCTCCGCGTAAATACACGGCGAAAGCCAAAAACGCCCAGGAGGCGCATGAGGCGATCCGCCCGACCGATGCGTCCCGATTGCCCCGTCAGATGGCCAAATATCTGGAGCCGGAACAGGCGAAGCTTTACGAACTCATCTGGAATCGCACGGTGGCCAGTCAGATGGAGTCCGCGGAGTTCGAGCGCACCACGGTTGACATTGACGCGAGGGTTGGCGCACGCCACCTCGAGTTACGCGCCAATGGGCAGGTCATGCGCTTTTCGGGCTTCCTCGAACTCTATCAGGAAGGCCGCGACGACGAAGAGGACGAAGACGGCGGCCGCCTCCCGTCAATGAAAGAGGGAGAAGCTCTGGCGCGCGACAAGATCGACGCCACGCAACATTTCACCCAGCCGCCGCCACGCTTCTCGGAAGCGACGCTGGTCAAGCGAATGGAGGAACTGGGCATAGGACGTCCCTCGACCTACGCCTCGACTCTCGCCGTTCTGCGCGATCGCGATTATGTGCGCCTGGATAAAAAGCGGCTCGTGCCGGAGGATAAGGGACGTCTCGTCGTCGCGTTTCTCGAAAGCTTCTTCTCGCGCTATGTCGAATTCGACTTTACCGCCAGCCTTGAAGAAAAGCTCGATCTGGTCTCCAACAACGAGATCGACTGGAAACAGGTGCTTCGTGATTTCTGGCGGGATTTTTCAGCCGCTGTGAGCGAAACGAAGGATCTGCGCACCACTCAGGTCCTCGACAGCCTCAACGAACTACTTGGTCCGCACATCTTTCCGCCGAAGGAAGATGGCTCCGATCCGCGCGCATGTCCGGCTTGCAGCGCCGGGCAATTATCGCTGAAGGTCGGCAAGTTCGGCGCCTTTATCGGCTGTTCGAATTATCCCGAATGCCGATTCACGCGCACGTTGTCGCCGCCGACCGGCGATGCGGCGGAAGGCGCGCAGCCGGGCGTTCGGGTTCTGGGCCAGGACCCCGATACAGGCGCGCAAATCACCCTGCGCGATGGCCGTTTCGGCGCTTATGTCCAGGCAGGCGAACAGGAGGAAGGCGGCGAGAAACCCAAACGCGCCTCCCTGCCCAAAACCATCAGGGCCGACGAACTGACCCTCGAGCAGGCGCTTGCCCTGCTTTCCTTGCCGCGCGAGGTGGCGAAACATCCGACCACCGGCGAGCCTATCCTCGCCAACATCGGCCGTTACGGCCCCTATGTTCAGCACGGCAAAACCTATGCAAACGTTGGAACTGACGACGATGTGCTAACCATAGGCGCCAATCGCGCCATCGATCTCATCGTTCAGAAAGAGTCTGGCGGCGGTGGATCGCGCTTCGGCCGCGCCGCCGATCCCGGTCGGGCGCTCGGCGATCACCCCGATGGCGGGACCGTGACGGTGAAATCCGGACGCTTCGGCCCCTATGTCAGCTGGGGCAAGGTCAACGCCACCATTCCCCGCACGGTCGATCCGGCAAGTCTGACGATGCAACAGGCGCTGGAGATGATCGCCGCCAAGGCCTCTGGCGGAGGCGGAGGAGGCGGCGGCGGCAAAGTGCTGGGCGAGCATCCCGATGGCGGGGTCATCACCGTGCGAGCAGGACGCTACGGTCCCTACGTCAATCTTGGAAAAATCAACGCCACCCTGCCGAAAAGCATGGGCGCCGACGATGTGACGCTTGAGGACGCGATCAAGTTGATCGACGATAAAGGGGGCCCTCCAAAAAAGAAAACGGCGGCGAAGAAAGCGCCCGCGAAAAAATCTCCTGCCGGGAAATCGCCGTCAATAACAAAAAAGGCGGTCGTGGATAGCGACGAAACGCCTTTCGCCGACGGGACGCCCATAAAGAAGGCTACAGCCCAAAAGTCGCCGACGAAAAAGGCCGCGACAAAAAAGGCTGCAACGAAAAAGGCGACTGCAAAAAAGACGAAGATCGCAAAAACCGCCGGGTGATAAGCGGTCGAATCCTCGTTTCGAGTGGCCTTCAAACGATCCGCTACGTCCGCCAGAGCATTTCCCGGTCGGCTTGAATCTGGCTGGGGGCTCCGGGCTATTTAGTTTTGGCGGGCTTTCTTGCGCCGAACCGGTTTCCAATATGGCGAAAATCGCTCCAGGATGGACGCGACCATTGGCGTAGATCGCAACCCATTCCTATATTGCAAAGGGCCGCGAGAAACGTCGGCGACAGAGAGTGAATTTGTCTTCCAAAAAAAACGCCGAACTGCCTGATCGTGATGCTCTACTCGCTTTTCTTGCCCGCGAACGCGAAGCGCGATCGGACGGGAAAATCGGCGTGCGGGAAATCGCTCGCGCTTTCGGCCTCAGGGGCGAACATCGCCTGGCGCTTAAACAAAGACTTGCAGAACTCGCTGCGGAGGGCGTGCTTGAGAAACGGGGCAAACGTCTGACGCGCAAGGGCGCCCTGCCGCCAGTTGCGCTTGTCGATATCGTCGGGAGAGACCGCGACGGCGAACTGGTCGCCATCCCGGTCGAGTGGAATGAAGCCGAGTCTGGTCCGCCGCCTCGCATCCATGTCCGCGCGCCGCGTCGAGCCCGGCCGGGCGAGCCTCTGCCCGGAGTCGGCGACAGGGCGCTGGTCCGCGCCGAACCCGACCGAGACGCCGGTCCAAACGACCCGCCCTACGCCGGACGCGTCGTCAAACTTCTTTCACGCGCCCGCCATCGCATTCTGGGCGTTTTGCACATCGAATCAAATGGCGCCGGACGCATTGCCCCAATCGACAAAAAACAGGCTGGACGCGAACTCGCCGTCGCTGCGGCCGATATCGGTGAGGCGCGGCATGGAGATCTGGTCAGCCTCGATCTTGTCGGCAAAACTCGCTTTGGCGCTCCGCGCGCCCGGATTCGCGAAACGCTCGGCTCCGTCACCAATGAAAAGGCGATCAGCCTCATCGCCTTACGCGCGCATGATATCCCGGAGGCGTTTCGTCCCGAGGCTGTTGAAGAGGCGGAGCGCGCCAAACCCGCCTCGCTACGAGGTCGCGAGGACTGGCGCGACCTGCCCCTCGTCACGATCGATCCGCCGGACGCCAAGGATCATGACGACGCCGTTCATGCGGCGCCCGACGTCGCGCCGGATAATACCGATGGGTTTATTCTCACCGTCGCGATCGCCGATGTCTCCCATTACGTAAAACCACATGCGCCCCTCGACCGCGATGCGCTGGAGCGCGGCAATTCGGTGTATTTTCCGGATCGCGTGGTGCCGATGTTGCCGGAAAGAATTTCCAACGATCTCTGCTCGCTGCGGGCCAAGGAAGATCGACCGGCGCTCGCCGTGCGCATGCGCATTACGGCAAAAGGCAAAAAACTCGATCAAAGTTTTCATCGCGTCATGATGCGCTCCTGCGCCAAACTCTCCTATCAACAGGCGCAGGCCGCCATCGACGGCGAGCCGGATGAGACGACTGGTCCCTTGCTTGATAGCGTGTTGCGGCCGCTCTATGCAGCGCATGAAGCGTTGCAACACGCCCGCAACCTGCGCGCGCCGCTTGAACTCGACTTGCCGGAACGCAAAATTTTACTGAAACCGGACGGCTCCTTCGATCGCGTCGTGTTCCCGCCGCGCCTTGAAGCGCATCGGCTGATCGAGGAATTTATGATTCTCGCCAATGTCGCGGCGGCGGAAACGCTCGAAGAGAATCGTCAGCAACTGATTTACCGCGCCCATGACGAGCCTTCGCGCGAAAAGGTAACGGCGCTCTCCGAATTTCTGGGAACAATTGGCGTCAAGCTCGCCAAAGGGCAGGTTCTGCGACCAGCGAATTTCAACGCGATCCTGGGCCAGATGAAAGGGCATGAGCACGAAAACATCGTCAATGAAATCATACTGCGCACGCAAGCGCAGGCGGAATACACACATGAGAACTACGGCCATTTCGGCCTGAATCTGCGACGCTATGCGCATTTCACCTCGCCAATCCGGCGCTACGCCGACCTGATTGTCCACCGGGCGCTGATCCGGGCGCTGAAACTCGGCGAGGGCGCGCTACCCGAGACGCCAGCCGGCGAATTGGCGGAAATCGCCGCGCGGATTTCCGCCGCCGAACGCCGGGCCATGGCCGCCGAACGCGAGACCGTCGACCGGCTGATTGCTCATCACCTGGCCGACCAAATCGGCGCCCGGTTCGAGGCGCGCATTTCCGGGGTGACAAAATCCGGGCTATTTGTACGGTTGAGCGGCACCGGCGCCGATGGTTTCGTGCCGGCAGCGACGCTGGGTCGGGAATATTTTGCCTATGATGAGGCCGCCCATGCGCTGACGTCGCGTTCGGGTGTCAGCTATCGTCTTGCCGACATGATCGAGGTCAGACTGATCGAGGCGGCCCCGATTGCCGGCGCGCTGCGTTTTGAAGTGGTAGGCGGGAACTCAAGGCGACCGCCGCCCACTTCCCGAAAGGGCGAGTTCAGCCGCACCAGCGCCTCCAGCAAGAAACCCAGGGGACGGCGCTAAACCATCAGGCAAAGCGGCGTCAATGTTCGTATTCATCGGCTTGACATCCTGCCACGCATCCGTATCTTGCGCGGCAATTAAGCCCCGTCGCGGATTCTGCGGCGGGGATGATTTTTTGTTCAATAACTAACCGGAAAAAGAACGATGGCCAAATCCGCCATGATCAAGATCAAGCTCCTGTCCACGGCGGATACGGGCTATTTCTACGTGACCAAGAAGAATGCGCGCACAAAGACTGAGAAATTCGTCTTTAAAAAATACGATCCGGTCGTGCGTAAACATGTCGAGTTCAAGGAAACCAAAATCAAGTAAGAAGCGCTCGGCAAGTTATTCTTGCGGCACGTATATCTCGCCGATCACCCGCCGAATGAAATCGGCTTGTCGTCGCATGATTTACACAATTTTGGGCAATATTATTTCTGGTTTTACATCGCCAGAAATTTCCGTGCAAATGGCGGCCGACTGACGATGGCTTCAAGGAGGCCACTCCAACCATCGCCAGCCGACCAACCCCACGGACCCAGGAGATGCGGCGGACCTGAGCACTCCGCAGGGT
>JBBARD010000008.1:0-54727 GCA_040399965.1 Methylocystis sp.
TTTCCCTGAACCAGAATCGCATCGAGGCGTTGGTCGAACAGCTCTACGACATCAACAAGCGTCTTATCGGCTACGAAGGGAAATTGTTCCGTCTCGCCGACAGCCATGGCGTGGCCCGAGAGGATTTCATCGATAAGTTTCACGGCTCCGAGCTTGATCCAAAATGGGTGATGCGGGTCGCGAAACTTGGCTCGAAGGGCTGGAAGGAATTCATCTCCGAAGAAAAAGACCGCATCAAGGATCTGCGCACCGAAATTCACGCGCTGGCGACCGAAACGGGCCTCGAAATCTCCGAGTTCCGCAAGATTGTTCATATGGTGCAGAAGGGCGAGCGCGAAGCCCGTCAGGCGAAGAAGGAAATGGTCGAGGCCAATCTGCGCCTCGTGATCTCTATCGCCAAGAAATACACCAACCGCGGATTGCAATTTCTCGACCTCATTCAGGAAGGCAATATCGGCCTGATGAAAGCGGTCGATAAATTCGAATATCGGCGAGGCTATAAATTCTCGACCTACGCCACCTGGTGGATTCGTCAGGCGATCACCCGCTCCATCGCCGATCAGGCCCGCACTATCCGCATTCCGGTGCATATGATCGAAACGATCAACAAGATCGTGCGGACCTCACGTCAGATGTTGCATGAGATCGGCCGCGAGCCGACTCCAGAGGAGCTTTCCGAAAAGCTCGCCATGCCGCTGGAAAAAGTGCGTAAGGTGCTCAAGATCGCCAAGGAGCCGATCTCGCTTGAGACGCCCATTGGCGATGAGGAAGATTCGCATCTCGGCGATTTCATCGAGGACAAGAACGCCGTGCTCCCCATTGAGGCGGCGATCCAGTCGAATTTGCGCGAAACGACGACGCGCGTGCTCGCCTCGCTGACGCCGCGCGAGGAGCGCGTGCTGCGCATGCGCTTCGGCATCGGCATGAACACCGATCATACGCTGGAGGAAGTCGGCCAGCAGTTTTCGGTGACGCGCGAGCGCATTCGCCAAATCGAGGCCAAGGCGCTTCGCAAGCTGAAGCACCCGAGCCGCAGCCGCAAGCTGAGAAGCTTCCTCGATAATTAAGCCACTGCGGGTAAAACATCGTCGACTGCGCTGACGGCTTTTTCGTCTTGCTTGATGCGCCTGAACGCCCTGCGCGAGACGTCGTCGATTCAGATATGGACGAATCCCCAGCCGAGGCTGCGGTTCTCGCTCTGGCCGATGCGGTCGGGCGGCTGAGGCCGGCGCGTTTGCGCATGAATGTCAATTTTAATATAAATATTAATATAAAACAATTACTTAGGTTTCTGGATTCATTACCAAAGCTTAATCCAGGTTTAAGTCAGGGGACAGGCTGACGTATTCTCTCGTTCCGGCCCTGGGCGTATAGTGCTCCTCGTTGCGGTTGGCGATTTCGCTTGCCGCCCATTGCGGGCCCCGGTCCTCCGGACGCTCGCCAGGAGGTTGAAAATTATGGCGAATTCCTTGCCCGTCGTCGCCGAAGGCGGTCTTGCGCATTATCTTGCGGAAATTCGTCGCTTCCCCATGCTGGAGCCCCAGCAGGAATATATGCTCGCCAAACGCTGGCGCGAGCACGAAGACCCCAAGGCCGCTCAGGAGCTGATCACGTCGCATTTGCGTCTCGTCGCCAAGATCGCGATGGGCTATCGCGGCTACGGCCTGCCGATCGGGGAGATCATCTCCGAAGGCAACGTCGGCCTGATGCAGGCCGTGAAGCGCTTCGAGCCGGATCGCGGCTTTCGTCTCGCCACCTATGCGATGTGGTGGATCCGCGCGGCGATCCAGGAATACATCCTGCGCTCCTGGTCGCTTGTCAAAATGGGCACCACCGCCAGCCAGAAGAAGCTGTTCTTCAATCTGCGCAAGGCGAAAAGCCGAATCTCCGCCTATGAGGAAGGCGATCTCAGGCCGGAAAACGTCGAGAAGATCGCCACGCGTCTGGGCGTTTCGAAGCAGGACGTGATCGACATGAACCGCCGCATGGGCGGCGACGCCTCGCTGAATTCGCCGCTGCGCGAGGAAGGCGAGGGCGAGTGGCAGGACTGGCTTGTCGACGACAGCGACGATCAGGAGCACCTGCTGCTGGCGCAGGAGGAAACTGACAATCGTCACAAGGCGCTCTATGGCGCGCTCGACGTGCTCAATCCGCGCGAGCGGCGCATCTTCGAAGCGCGGCGTCTCGCCGACGATCCGGTGACGCTGGAGCAGCTCTCCGAGGAGTTTGGCGTGTCGCGCGAGCGCGTGCGCCAGATCGAGGTGCGCGCCTTTGAGAAGGTTCAGGCGGCGGCGCGAAGCGGCATGGCCCGCATGGAGACAGCGCCGGCGCACGCCCACGCAATGTAAATTTTAGAAGCGTCCAATAAGCTTTTCGTCCCGACCCGCTTCCGCGCGGCCGGGACGATCTTTTTCAAGGCGCCGCGCTATATCCCGCCGTATGAAAAGGAGGGGCGCATGGCGCATTGGCTGATTGCCGGCGCGAGCCGGGGCATTGGATTGGAGATGGCGCGCCAGCTCGCGCTGCGCGGTGAAACCGTTACGGCGAGCCTGCGCGATTCGTCGGCGCATGATCGTGTCGCCGCCGCCCTCGCGCCGCTGGCGGGACGGGGCCGCATCATCGCCTTCGATACGCGCGACGAAGCGGCGCTCAGGGCCGCCGCCGCCAAGATTGAGACGCCGATCGATGTCCTTGTCGCCAACGCCGGCGCCTATGGCCCGATACGGCAATCCTCGACCGAGATGGATTTCGACGGCGCGCTTGATTTGCTGTCGATCAACACCCTCGGGCCGTTGCGCGTCGCCCAAGCCTTTCTGCCGTTCATGCGCCGCGACGACAATCCGCGTATCGTTCTAATGTCGAGCCGTCTTGGCTCGATGGCGGTTGGCGGAACCTTCAACGTCGCCTATCGCGCTTCAAAGGCGGGGCTCAATCGTGTCGCCCAATGCCTTGCAGCCGATCTCAAACCGGACGGGGTGACGGTGATCGCGTTGCATCCTGGATGGGTGCGCACCGATATGGGCGGCGCGGCCGCCGATCTGAGCGTCGAGGACAGCGCCGCCGGAGTCATTGCCGTCTGCGCCGGCTTGACGCTGGCCGACACGGGCCGCTTTCTCGATTATCGCGGACAGGATTTGCCGTGGTGAGGGGTGGCCTCGGGTAGCATCCCCAGCGCTTCCTGCTCCAGTTCATTGGCGCGCGTCGGCGTCAGACGGCCGCGCGGCGTCTCGATCGCCAGCGTCGCGACGACATGCGCGGGGCGCAGCGACAGCAGAAAAATTTTATCGGCCAGCGCAATCGCCTCGCGTAGATCGTGGGTGACGAGCAGCGTCGTGATATCGCGCGTCTCGACCAGCGCGGCGATTTTCTCGCGCAGTTCGCGCGCCCGCGCCGCATCAAGCGACACGAGCGGTTCATCCAGCAGCAGCAGATCGGGATCGACGGCGAGCGCGCGCGCCAGCGCGACGCGGCGGGCCAGTCCAAGCGACAGTTGACGCGGGAAATGCGTAGCGTGTTCGGCGAGGCCCAGGTCGTCGAGCAGCGCGGCGATGGCGTCGTCATGCGCTTCGGGCGCAGCGATGCGGAGATTATCGATCACCGTCCGCCAGGGCAGCAGGCGCGGCTCCTGAAAGACCATGCCAAGACGCGCATGGGCCGGCAGGCGAATCTCGCCGTCGTAGTCCCGATCCAGACCGGCGACAAGGCGTAGCAGGGTCGTCTTGCCGCAGCCGGAGGGACCAACCAGCGCCCCGACGGCGCCGGCGGGCAGGCTTAGCCGCAAATCCGCCAGCACATGATGGGTTACGCCGTCGGGGGTCGTGTGATCCTTGCGACGGATCGACAGATCAAGCGCCGACGCGCCAGCGGGAGACGGAACGTTCAAAGGGCTGCACCAGCAGGGTTTCTAGGGCGAGCATCAGCGCCACGAAAGGCAGGGCGTAGGCGAGCAGCAACCGCATGTCAAAAAGCTGAAAGGCCATGTTGATTTCGAAGCCCACGCCGTTCGGCCGGCCGAGCAATTCGACGATCAGCACAATCTTCCAGACCAGGGACAGGCCGGCGCGCGTGGCGGCGGCGACATAGGGCGCGAGCTGCGGCGCGACGACATGCTGAAATCGCGCCAGCGGCGAGAGACGAAACGCCTGCGCCACCTCCTCGAGCTGCGGGTCGAGGGCGCGCGCGCCCTCACGCATCGTCACGACCGCGTTGGGCAATTTGTTGAGCGCCACAGCGCCAATCGCCGCGACTTCAGTGAGTCCTGCCCAGATGTAGGCGAGCACGATCACGACCAGCGCCGGCAGGTTGAGCAAGATGACCAGCCAGGGATCGAGCAGGCGGTCGAGCGTGCGGTGGCGGCCCATCGCATAGCCGATCGCCGCGCCGAAACTCATGGCGAGGGCGAAGGCGGCGAGCACACGCGCCAGCGTGATCGTCAGATTGGCGAGCAACGCCCCGGATTGCGCCTCTGCGAGCATGGTCTCGAATACCGGCAGCGGTCCGGGCAGGCGGCGCGGATCGGCGACGAGCGCCGCCGCCTGCCAGAACGCGAGGATCGTCGCGAGCGACAGCGCCCGGATCAAGGCGCGCCTGTGTAGAATGTTCCCGGCGCGAGCGTCTTTCCGGCGCCGACAAGTTTTTCGCCGCCGATCTCCGCCAGCACGGCGTAAAGCGCGGCGGCGTCGCGCGCCTCCTCGGCGACGCCGCGCTTGGGCGTCGCGGCGACATAACGGCGTCTATAGAGTTTTAGCGTCGCTTCGTCTTTTCCGGCCAGTCGCTGCGCAGCGATGCGCCAGGCCCTGTCCTCGGTCGCGATCAACGCTCGCGCTTTCGCGGCGATGGCGAAGAAGCGATTGAGCGCGTCGGCGTGGCCGGCGGCGAAGCCTTCGTCGAAAACATAGCCGGTGACGACGACAGGACCCATTGCGCCCAACGCTTTCTCCACCTCGACGATCTCGATGGGGCGAGCGAAGCCCTTGCCCTCAAGATCGACGGCGAAGTTCCAAAACTCCAGCGCCGCATCGATCTCGCCCTCTAGCGCTTTTTCGGCGACAAGCGGCGGCGCGGCGTAAACCAGCGTGGCGGTTTTTTCGAGATCGACGCCGTTTTTGAGGCCATAGGCCTTAAGCAGCAGCCAGCTCTTGTCGAGCGGTCCGCCAGCGATCCCAAGCTTTTTGCCGGCGAGGTCGGCGACGCCCCTGACCTCGGGATTTCTGGTCAATACCGCGCCGACGCCTGTGGAATAGGGATAGAGGGTTAGCCTGGCGCCGCTGGCGCGCTCGCGCGCCACCCACAGCCAGTCGGAGACGATCAGATCGGCGCTGCCGCCCTGGAGCGCGATCTTGCTGGCCTCCGGCGTCGCCAGTTCGGTCGTCTCAAGCGTCAGTCCGGCCTCACGATCAAGCCCGAAAGCCTTGATCACGGCGATTTCCCAGCTCGCCGTGCCGGTTTTTTGCAGCGCGAGGCGCAGGACGTCGGCGGCCAGGGCCGGCGTGGCGAGGCCAAGCAGGGCGGCGGAGAAGAGGGGAGCGAGGAGGCTTTTCATCGATTTTTCTCACATGAGATCGGGCCCGCTCATAAACCAGGGCGGCGCCGGCGTCATCTCCCGCCTGTTATTGGCCAAGCTGCGCGCATCCGTCGTCGAATCGCGCTAATATCCTGGTCATGGCCAACAAATCCGACCTTTTCGGCGGCGCGCTGCGTAAAGCCGCCGCGCCCAAAGCCGCCGCCAAAACCGCCCCCGCCGAATATTCTGCGGCGTCCATCGAAGTGCTCGAAGGGCTGGAGCCGGTGCGCCGGCGCCCCGGCATGTATATCGGCGGCACCGACGAAACCGCGATGCATCATCTCTTCGCCGAGGTGCTCGACAACGCCATGGATGAGGCGGTCGCCGGTCACGCCACCTTCATTGAGGTGACGCTGGAGCCCGACGGCTGGTTGAGCGTTATCGACAATGGTCGCGGCATTCCTGTCGGCCCGCATCCCAAGATGAAAAACAAATCGGCGCTGGAGGTGGTGATGACCGTGCTCCACGCCGGCGGCAAATTCGACTCCGGCGCCTATCAAACCTCCGGCGGCCTGCATGGCGTCGGCGTATCGGTCGTCAACGCCTTGTCGGAAAAGCTCGAGGTGGAAGTGGCGACCGGCGGCCAGCTATACCGGCAGGAGTTTTCGCGCGGACTGCCGCTCGGCAAGCTTGTCGAGCTGGGCAGGATCGCCAACCGTCGCGGCACGAAAGTGCGCTTCAGGCCGGATGCGCAGATTTTTGGCGCACAGGCGCACTGGCGGCCAGCGCGGCTGTTTCGCATGTCCCGGTCCAAGGCCTATCTCTTCGGCGGCGTCGAAATTCGCTGGCGCTGCGATCCCGGACTGATCGAGGCGGGCTCGGATGTTCCCGCCGAAGCCGTCTTGCGTTTTCCAGGCGGCCTCAAGGATTATCTGGCCCGTGAAATTCACGGCAAGGAGTCTGTCACCGATCAGCCCTTCGTCGGCAAAGTGACGCGCGAGGGCGGCCATGGCTCGCTCGAATGGGCGGTGGCGTGGCTCGCCGACGACGACGGCTTTGTGCACTCCTACTGCAACACGATTCCGACGCCCGATGGCGGCGCCCATGAAGCCGGATTTCGCTCGGCGCTCACCAAAGCGCTGCGCGATCACGCCGAACGCGTCGGACAGGCGAAACGCGCGAAAGACGTCAGCGCCGACGATCTGATGGGGCAATCGGCGGCGATGATCTCGGTTTTCATTCGCGAGCCGGAGTTTCAGGGCCAGAACAAGAGCCGGCTGATGACGCTTGAGGCCTCGCGCATTGTCGAAAGCGTCGTGCGCGACGCCTTCGATCACTGGCTCGCGGGTGCGCCGTCGCAGGCCAACAAGTTGCTCGATTTCGCCATCGAACGCGCCGAAGAACGTCTCCGGCGTCGCGCCGAGAAGGACGTCGCGCGCAAGACCGCGACGCGCAAATTGCGTCTGCCTGGCAAGCTGGTTGATTGCACCAACAGTTCCACAGAGGGTTCGGAGCTTTTCATCGTCGAAGGCGACTCCGCCGGCGGCTCGGCCAAGGAGGCGCGCAATCGCGCGACGCAGGCGGTGCTGCCGCTGCGCGGCAAGATCCTCAACGTCGCTTCCGCGACAAAGGACAAGCTGCACGCCAATCAGCAACTCGCCGATCTGACGCAGGCGCTCGGCTGCGGTCTCGGCGCGCATTATCGCGAGGAGGATTTGCGATACGGCAAGGTGATTGTGATGACCGACGCCGATGTCGACGGCGCGCATATCGCCTCGCTGTTAATCACCTTTTTTTACCGGCAGATGCCGCGCCTGATCGAAGGCGGCCATCTCTATTTGGCGCAACCGCCGCTTTTCAAGCTGACGCAGGGCGCCAAAACTGTCTACGCGCGCGACAATGCGCATCGCGAGGAGCTTGAGCGCACCGAACTCACCGGAAAGGGCAAGATCGAGGTCAATCGCTTCAAGGGGCTGGGCGAAATGAGCGCCGCCCAACTGAAGGAAACCACGATGGACCCCACCAAACGCACCTTGCTCAAGGTCGTTCTTGCCGGCGAGGAGCGCGAGGAGACCGCCGATTGCGTCGAGCGGTTGATGGGCAACAAGCCCGAAGCGCGTTTCGCCTTCATACAGGAAAAGGCGGCTTTCGCCGCCGAACTGGTCGATATCTGATGTCGGACGATGGGCGCGCAAGGGATATAGACGCGGTTGCAGCGAAATCGGTTCTTGCCGCTTCGGGTTCGGACGGCGAGAAAGACCAGGCCTATGCTCTTGAGCGCATGCAACTGGCGCTCGACGCTGGTCGCACCGGCGTATGGGACTGGAACCTTGTCACCGGCGAAGTGCATCTCGACGCACGGGTGCGGCAATTATGGGGCTTTGACGCGGATACGCCTGCGAGCCTCGAAGTTTTTCGCAACGCCCTGCATCCGCAGGATCGCAAGCGGTCGCGTGAAGCTGTAGAGACGGCGCTCGATCCCGAACACGACGGCGATTACGAAATCGAATACCGTGTAATTGGCCTGAATGACAGGATCGAGCGCTGGGTCTCGATCCGTGGGCGCACTTTTTTTGAAAACGGACGCCCGGTGCGCATCCTCGGCACAGCCCGCGACATCACCGGACGCAAGCAACGCGAACAGCATGTGCGCGTGCTATTGCGCGAACTGGTGCATCGCTCGAAAAATCTGCTCGCCGTCGTTCAGGCGATGTCGCGCCAGACAGCGGCGGGCTCACCCTCGGTCGAGGAGTTTCAACGCAAGTTCGGCGCGCGGTTGCAGGCCCTCTCCATGGCGCATGATTTGCTGATTTCGCAGGATTGGCGCGGCGCCGCGATGCACGATCTGGTGCGTGCGCAGATGGCTTACTGCCTCGACGTCTCCCGGGACGAACTGGCGCAACATGCGGTGATCGAAGGGCCGAAGCTGATGCTGAAGCCCGAAGCCGCGCAAAATATCGGCCTCGCTCTCCACGAACTCGCCACCAACGCCCTCGCCTATGGCGCGCTGTCGCGGCCCGATGGCGCGGTTTCGTTGAAATGGGGCCTTGAGGATGGTCGGCTGGAGATCGAGTGGCGGGAGAGCGGCGGCCCCTCGGTGGCGACGCCGCCGCGCGAGGGCTTTGGACACAAGGTCGTCAAACGTTTGGTCGCTCTGGCGCTGGATGGCGAGGCGACCTTGAACTTCCCGCCCGATGGACTGGTGTGGACGCTATCGATCCCGGCGAGCTTCGCCATGGCGAAGGTGGAGTCGGCGCCGCTTTAGACATAGCTCCATCAGCAGACACAGCTCTTTCAGCGCAGGAAATCGATCAAAGGTCCAATCAGCGGCGCATCTGCGGGCGGCATGTCGTATTGTCGTAAATCCCGCGCGCGCACCCATTTGATGTTTTGCCCTTCCGCCGGAACGACAAGTCCCTCCCATTTGCGGCAGGCGTAAAGCGGCATCAGCAGATGAAAATCCTCATAGGCGTGACTGGCGAACGTCAGTGGCGCGAGGCAGGGTTCGCAAACCTCGACGCCGAGCTCCTCTTTCAGTTCACGCGCCAGCGCTCGCTCGGGGCGTTCGCCGGGATCGAGCTTGCCGCCGGGAAATTCCCATAGACCTGCAAGTTGCTTGCCTTCCGGGCGTTGGGCGATGAGCACGCGACGATCCGCGTCGATCAGCGCGGCGGCGACTACCAGAAGCAGTTTCATGCGATGGTCTTACCAGTTTTCATCGATCTCGACATGTGTTTTGCTATAATTTTAAGCTTTTTTCGCCGGCGCTCAGGGGCGAGGGGCGTTTGATCGGCAAAAAGCGACGTTTCCAGAACGCCGGGAAAGTTGCCATTCGAGGCAAGCCGTGTCACAGGAGCCGGGATCGCCAACGCACGGCCTTCGAGGCATAGACGCCATGACATGAGCGTCCAGACATCATCGTCGTTGCATGTCGCAAGCGTTCCGCCAGCCTCGATGATCGTTGCATGAACCTGCTCATCGCGGGGGCTTGCGGCAAACGGGTCCGGACGGCGGGCGATGGATTGGGAGGAAAACGCATGAAGAAATTACTCGTTGCGCTGGCGCTTGCCAGCGTGTGCCTGCCATCGCTGTCGCAGGCGCAGGTCAAGATCGACATGAGCAAGGTCACCTGCGGCGAAGTGATGGCGATGCCGCCAGAGGATCAAACGGATTTTGGCGCCTTTTTGAGCGGCTGGTTCGCCCAGAAAGCGGGCCGCACCTTCATCGATCTTGGGTTGTTTCGCAAGAATACGGTGAGCGTGATGAGCTGGTGCAAGTTCAATCCGTCCGCCTCGATCATGGCGGCGGTCGATCGCGCTGTCGGGCAGAAGTAAGCTGGAGGCATGTGGATCATGACAAATAAAATCACACTCGCCGGCTTCGCCGTTGCGCTCGCCCTCGCCCTCCCCATGGCGTCGCCCGCCGCCGCTCAGGTCACCATTGAGATGTCCGACATCACCTGCAAGGATTTCGCAGGTTACGACGCCGAGACCCAGGATTTCATTGGCAACTGGATGCGCGGCTTCTGGATGTCCACGAAGAACCTGACGGTGATCGACTCAAAATATGTCAAGCGGAACTCTGAAAAGATCGCGCGTTACTGCAAGAAGCTGCCGAAATCGAAGTTGATGGACGCAATTCAGAAAAACGCTCGATAAATGGAAAACCCGGCCTTTCGCCGGGTTTTTTCATATTGCTCGCTCTCTCCCTGCGCCGACTTGATTAAAGGGCGGCTCATTCTATCTCCATCAGATGATTTTTCCACCATGGCGGCAATCCATGAGAGTTTTTTGGGCCCAGACACAGTATCGACGTCCGCCCCGGGCGCGGATTTCGAGCAAAAAAACCGTGATACATTCCCTTGAGGGACATCGCTCCCTTGTTCGCCTCAGCATCTTCGTGGCGATGCTTCTGTTTGGTTCGCTCCCTAGCAAGCAGGCCGTCGCGGCGGGAGCTTCTCCGCATCTTGAGCCACGAAAATTATTGTTCCTCGGTACGAAATTCCAGAACGATCATGAATCGCAGGAGCCCACCACCGATGCGGAGCGGGGACGCATTCATGCGGTGGAAGATGTATTCAAATCCCAACTGGAGTCGACCGGCGAATTTCGTTTCATCCCCGCATCGGCTGAAATCCAATCAAAAATCAGCGAAGGACAGACAGTTGGCGATTGTGGAGGATGCGAAATCGATTACGGAGTCACATCTGGCGCCGACATCAGCGCATGGATCGTCGTTCAAAAGGTCTCCAATCTCATTCTTAATATTAATTTATACATGGTTGATGTTCCTGAACGGAAAATTTTGCTTACTCAAAGCGTCGATATAAGAGGGAATACAGATTTATCCTGGACGAGAGGCATGACCTATCTTGTCAAACATCACGTCATTCATCGCGGGATCGGGGGCAAGCCTTAGGGCGGGCTTCGTTCTTCGACCTGTCGGGCGATCAACTTGCGTCGATAAAGCATATCATCGCTACAATGTAACTAACTTCGATAGTCGCCATTGATCGCAACATATTCCTTCGTCAGGTCGCAGGTCCATACCGTCGCTGCGCCAGACCCGATGCCGATGTCTGCGTTGATGACGATCTCCTCGCGCTTCATGATCTGCGAAACCTCCGGTTCATTATAGGCGGGGTCGCGCCGGCCCTGATGCGCAACGCGGACGCCGCCAAACCAGATCGAGAGTTTGTCGCGATCGGCTTTCTCGCCCGACTTGCCAACCGCCATTACGACGCGTCCCCAATTTGCGTCCTCGCCGGCGATCGCTGTTTTCACCAACGGTGAATTGGCGATGGAGAGCGCGATACGTTTCGCCGCTTTGGCGTTTTCTGCGCCAGTCACCGTCACTTCGACAAATTTGCGCGCGCCTTCGCCGTCTTTCACCACTTGTTGGGCCAGATCGAGCAGAACTTCCGAAAGGGCGCGTTTGAAATCAAGAAGGCGACGGTCGGCGGCCTTGTCGATTTTTGGCGCTCCGCGCTTCCTTGCAGCGCCGGTTGCGAATAGCATTAATGTATCTGAGGTGGAGGTGTCGCTATCGACCGTGATGGCGTTGAACGAAACCTGAACCGCCTTCGACAGCATCGCCTGCAACGCATCGGCGCCAATTGCCGCGTCTGTGAAGACAAAGGACAGCATGGTCGCCATATCGGGCGCAATCATCCCGGCGCCCTTGGCGATGCCGCTGATCGTCACTTCGACGCCGTCGATCGAGGTCTTGCGGGTAGCGAGTTTTGGAAAAGTGTCGGTGGTCATGATCGCCTGCGCCGCGTCCCGCCAGGCGTCGGGTCGCGCGTTGCGGACGAGGGTGTCGAGCACGCCATCGAATTTCGTAGCGTCCAGCGGTTCGCCGATCACACCAGTGGAGGCGAGAAACACCTGTTTTTCGCTGACCTGCGCCGCTTTGGCCGCCAGTTGAGCCGACAGTTTAACCGCCTGAGCGCCGATCTTGCCAGTGAAAGCGTTGGCGTTGCCGGAATTGACCAGCAGCACGCGCGCCTTGCCGCTCTTGAGTTTGGCGCGGCACCAGTCAACCGGCGCCGAAGGGCATTTCGATTTCGTGAAAACGCCAGCGACTGTAGCGCCTTCGTCCATCAACGCCAGCATCACATCTGTGCGGCCAGCGTAACGCACGCCGGCCATCCCGGCGGCGAAGCGAACTCCGTCCAGCGGGGGGACATCGGGCGTCGTTTTCGGCGCGAGCGGGGAAAGCGGGGCGTTATGAGCCATCGGCGAAACCTTGCTGTCGTAATTTGCCGGCGTCTACGTACGGCGGGACGGAGATCCGCGCCTCCATCGTTCTTCGCCAGTTTTTAGTAAAGACTGTTACGGAGAGATGACGCCGGCGCCAGTGGGGGCGCCGACGACAGCGCTTACTTCTTTTTGTCGTCCGGTTTCGCGGCGCCAGCGGCGGCCGGCGGCGCATCGGTGCGCTCGACTTTTGCGCTATCGCGCAATTTGATCACCAGATCGCTCTGCGCCTTCTGTACGACGTAGCGAGCTACTTGATCCTTGATCTGATCGAGCGGCGGGAAAGTTTTTGTTCGCGTCTCGTCGAGTTTGATGATGTGCCAGCCGAACTGGGATTTCACCGGTTCTGAGAGCTGACCGGGTTGCAGCTTCGCCGCCGCTTCGCCAAACTCCGGCACCATGCGGTCCTTGGTGAACCAGCCGAGATCGCCGCCCTTTGAGCCGGGGTCCTTCGAGACTTCGTCGGCGACCTTGCCGAAATCTTCGCCGCTCTTGATTCGGGCCAGCGCTTTTTTGGCTTCCTCCTCGGTGGGAACAAGAAGGTGATGCGCGTGATATTCCGTCTCCGGCTTCTGGTTTTTCGCCGCTTCGTCATAGGTCTGCTTGATCGCCGCGTCGGTCGTGGCCGACTTGGCGACATTGCCCAGCAGCGTCTCCATCAACGCCTTGTCGCGCAGATAGGCGAGCTTTTTTGCGAATTCCGGGGTTTCGGCAAGCTTGTCGGCCTGCGCCTTTTGCACGACCAGTTGCTCGTCGATCAGAAAATCGAGGACATAGGCGTCGCGCGCCTTGCCCTCAAGCTGGCGCGGTATGCCGGGACCAAGATCGTCCGTCGCCAGTTTGACGTCCTCCTCGGTGATTTCAACGCCATTGACCTTGGCGAGAACTTTGGCCTGCGCGGGCGCCGCACTGGCCGCAAGCAGGGCGACGAAACCGATTACGCCCAGCGCCGCACGAGTCGCTGAATGCGCATTGTTTTGAATCTTCAACATGAACAGGCTCCAGAAAGCGGGGCGGAAGACCCCCAGATAGGCGGGGAACGTCGCTGTCACAAGGCGACGTCGCCGGAAGGTCATGATGTTTTTAAGCTGGCCGCGCGCCGGCTGACAACTCCCCGCCATCGCCCTGGACTCCTGCAGGCAGCGGGCCAACGACGCGGACGAAGACTTCGCGGGTGTTTTTCTGGGTTTCGCGCAACAGCGCCTCAAGACTCGATAAATCCGGGGTGTCGCCGGCGCGTCGCAGAAGGTCGACGACGCCGCGCGTCGCATCGGCCGGGCGGAACGCGTCGTCAAAGGCGAGGCGCATCAGTTGCGTCAGTCCCTGATAAAGCGCCGAGGCGGCGATCAGAGTTTCCGCCGCTCCGGGATCAAGCGCGCCGGCGTCGCGCAGCCTTGTCAGCGCTATCGGCGTCGTGGCCGAGAAAATCTCCGGTCGCGAAGGGCCTTCGCGCAGCATCAGATATTGCGCCAGAAATTCGATGTCGACGAGACCGCCGGCGACGTGCTTCACCTCCCAGGGATTGGTCGAACCTTTTTCCTGCTCCAGACGTCGTCGCATCGACAGCGCGTCGTCTCTCAACTTATGCGGATCGCGGGGGTGTGTCAGCGCGTCTCGGATCGCGCTCTCGACGCGCTCGCCAAGCGCAGCCGTCGCCGAGATGACTCTGGCGCGGGTCAGCGCCATGCGCTCCCAGGTCCAGGCCTCGGTCGCCTGGTAATCGATGAAGCTCGCCAGACTAACTGCGATGGGTCCCTTGTTGCCCGATGGCCGTAAGCGGAAATCGGTTTCGTAGAGCAAACCTTCGGACGTGGGCGCCGAGAGGGCTGTGATTAGCCGTTGGGTCAGGCGCGCATAGTATTGAGCCGCAGAGAGCGAACGCTCGCCGCCGGTCGACTCCGCCAGCGGATCGGCGTCGTAAAGCAGCATAAGATCGAGATCGGAGGCTGCGGTCATCTCGCGGCCGCCCAGCTTGCCCATGGCGACAATTGCCGCCGCGCCGCCTTCGATGCGGCCATGCGCGCGCTCGAATTCGATCAGAACGCGTTCGAATAGGCCGGCGATGAGCGTTTCAGCAAGGCGCGTATAGGCGGCTCCGACTTCCGCCACCGACAGCGAACCGGTCAACACTCGTACGCCGATCAGAAATTTCTGCTCCTGCCCGAAGATCCGCGCGCGATCCAGCGCGTCTTCATAGGAGTCCGACTCCGCCAGCTGCGCGCAGAGCCGCTGACGCAAATCTTCGGCGCCGGGCGCAGTTTCAAAAAAGCCCGGCTCCAGCAAGGCGCCCAAGACGCGCGGACGCCGCGAGATGGTTTCCGCAAGCTTCGGTGCGGCGCCCATGATTGAAGCCAGCAAATCGAGCAGGCGCGGTTGCGACACCAGCAGGGAAAAGAGCTGCACTCCCGCCGGCAGACGACCGAGAAGCTTGTCGAACGCCAGAAACGCTTTATCGGCGCTCTCGGTGCGCGCCAGGGTTTCGAGCAGCGCCGGGGTCAGTTCCGTGAGGCGCTCGCGGGCTACGGTCGAACGGGTTGCGGCGTAGCGCCCGAAATGCCAGCCGCGAATGGTCTCGGTTACAGTTTTGGGGCTGGCGTAACCCATGCGTGATAGGGTCTCGAGGGTCCCGGGGTCGTCGTCGTCGCCGGTGAAGACCAGATTGCCGGTCGCCGTCGTCAGTTCCGGCGCAGCCTCGAACAATCGCGCATAATGACCCTGCACGATCTCCAGGCGCCGGGTAAGCGCTTCGGCGAAATCCTCGTAACCGGCGAAACCCATCATGCGCCCGATATTGGCGACGTCTTCTTGCGTCTCCGGCAAGGTGTGTTTTTGTTCGTCAGCGACCATCTGGATGCGATGTTCGACATCGCGCAGAAAAAGGTAGGCCTCGCGCAATTCGTCGCGCGCCGACGCCGCCACCCACCCGCTATTGACCAGCTGGTCGAGCATCGGCAGCGTCTCGCGGCCGCGCAGGCGCGGGTCGCGTCCGCCAGTGATGAGTTGCTGGGTCTGGGTGAAGAATTCGATTTCGCGGATGCCGCCGCGGCCGAGTTTGATGTTATGACCGAGCACGGCGATCTTGCCGTGACCCTTGTGCGCATGGATTTGCCGCTTGATGGAATGCACGTCTGCGATGGCGGCGAAATCGAAATATTTGCGCCAGACGAAGGGCGATAACTCCTTGAGGAATTGTTCGCCGGCGTAAATGTCTCCGGCCACGGGGCGCGCCTTGATGTAGGCGGCGCGCTCCCAGTTCTGGCCCATGCTTTCGTAATAGCTCAGCGCGGCGGTGAGCGGGATGGCGATTGGGGTTGCGCCCGGATCGGGCCGCAGACGCAGATCGGTGCGAAACACATAACCTTCGCCGGTATGTTCGCTCATGATCTTGACGACGCGTTTGGTCATCCGCACAAAAAAATCAACAGACTCCTGCGGATCGGCGAGACGCGCGCGATCACGATCGAAGAAGACGATCAGATCGATGTCGGAGGAATAATTCAGCTCACCGGCCCCGCCCTTGCCCATGCCAAGGAAAATCCAGCCCGAGCCGCGCTCGGGATTGCGCTGGTCGGCGAGTTCGATCTTTCCGCGCGCCGCCGCCTCGCGCAGCGTGAAACGGATCGCCGCCGAAAGCGTCGCGTCGGCGATACGCGTCAGCGCGGCGGTCGCATTGAGCGTGTCCCAGACTTTCGACAGGTCGGAGAGCGCGATCACCAGCGCCGCCTCCTGTTTGACGCGCCGTAACTGGCGCATCAACTCGGCTTCGTCGTCGGTAGCGACTTCTTTTGTCGCCGCGATGAGTTGTTCGATTCGCGTCTCCGGGTTGCTGGCGAGCGCGCGGACGAGGCGGGCTGGATCGCGGGCGCCGAGATCGGCGAGATAGGTCGAGGAGCCGAAAACGCCGAAGATGAGATCCCGCGCTCTCGGGCGCGCGGAAAAAAGGGCGGCCAGCGCGCCGTCTGCCGCCGCATCCTTTTCGAGCGCCCGAGCCAGCGCTCGCTCGGCCTGTTCGCGATGGGCGGGGTCGATAAATACGCGGGCGCGGTTGATGAGGGCGTCGGCGTCCGGGGTCAAGAGAGTTTTTCCTTCGGCGAGCGTTCGGAGCGGGCTGTCCTTCCCCTATAATGCGCCGCGACCCGCAAATCAGCCTGATGGCCGGAAACCAAATGTCGCAACATGATCTCGCCACCCATCTGATCCGTATCGCCGAGGCGCTGGAGCGGTTGGCCCCCCCGGCCCCGCCCGCGCCGGATTTCGCCGTCGCCGAGGCCTTTGTCTGGCGCGCGTCGGGCGAAACCTTCCAGCCGATCGCGCGCGTCAATCGCACTCCGCTGGCCCTGCTCGCCGGCGTCGATCGCCAGCGCGATATCCTGTTCGGCAACACCAGCCGCTTCGCGCAGGGCTTCCCCGCCAATAATGCGCTGCTCTGGGGCGCGCGGGGGATGGGCAAATCCTCGCTGGTCAAGAGCGTGCACGGCGCCCTCGCCGGGGAGGGACGATTGAAGCTGGTCGAAATCCACCGCGAGGATATTGAGGCCTTGCCGGGTTTGCTCGGGGTTCTGGCGGAGACAAATTACCGCTTCATCGTCTTTTGCGACGATCTCTCCTTCGATGGTCCCGAGACCAGCTACAAGGCGCTGAAAACCGCGCTGGAGGGCGGCGTAGAGGGACGGCCCGAGAATGTTATTTTCTACGCCACATCAAACCGCCGTCACCTCGTGCCGCGCGACATGATGGAGAATGAAAGCGCCAGCGCCATCGATCCGGGCGAAGTGATTGAGGAGAAGGTGTCGCTTTCGGATCGTTTCGGTCTGTGGATCGGTTTCCACAATTGCAGCCAGGACGACTATCTTACGATGATCTTCGGCTATGTCCGTCATTACGACCTGGCGGCGCCGGCGGAGACCATTCGCGCCGAGGCGCTGGAATGGTCGATCACCCGCGGCGGGCGTTCGGGACGCGTCGCCTGGCAATATATCTGCGATCTCGCCGGGCGCCTGGGGAGGAAACTGTAAAGCCCCGGGAGTCATCGTCTATTTCTTCGCGTCCGCCGGCAGCGGGATCAGCGAGGTTTTGCCCTCGGGCAGAGACGCAGGCAGCAATTCCGAATTATGCAGCACCACCGGAATCTTGCCGGCGTTGCGCGCCTCGTGCGCCTCGTCGCCGGTCTCGGTGAAGCAGTCGCCCGGCTTGTAGAGCGTGGTTTGGCCGCGAAACACATAAGTGAGTTCACCCGTGAGGATGCAGCGTACGCCCGGCCCCAGGTGATGATGCGGCCTCATATAGCCGTCCGGATCGATGGTTACTTCAGTGACGCGCAATTGATATTTGCCGTTCAACTCCGGAAGATGACCGAAATCGACGATCTGCGCGCGCGTCTTGCCGTGGAAGCCTTTCACATCCACTGCGCCATCCGCAAGCGCAGCGCTGACCAAAAAGAGCGGGAGCGCGCCGGAGAGCCTTGCAAGTTTTTTCATATTCTCTCCTCTCTGTGTTCACCAGCGCCGCCCTCCGGCGCGGCTAGTCTTCCGCGACCTTGTCTGGATAGCGGCATAAATCATTGATTATACAGCGTCTGCAGGATGGACTGCGCGCCTTGCAGACATAGCGCCCGTGCAGGATCAGCCAATGATGAGCATGAAGGCGGTAAGCCTGCGGCACAACAACCTCCAGCCCGGCCTCCACAGCCTCAGGAGTTTTGCCTTTGGCCAGCGGCAATCGGTTCGACAGGCGGAAGATATGGGTGTCGACGGCCATGGTCGGCTGATGAAAGGCGATATTGAGCACGACATTCGCCGTCTTGCGGCCTACGCCCGGCAACGCCGTCAACTCATCGCGGGTCTGCGGCACCTTGCCGTTATGGCGTTCGATCAGCAGACGCGACAACGCCACGACATGCTTCGCTTTCGAGCGGAACAGTCCGATGGTCTTGATCGCTTCGCGCACATTATCCTCACCCAGCGCCGCCATTTTGGCGGGCGTGTCGGCTTGCGCGAACAGGGCGGGCGTCGCCTTGTTAACGCCGGCGTCCGTCGCCTGCGCGGAGAGGACGACGGCGACAAGCAAGGTGAAGGGATTGGTGTAATAAAGTTCGCCTTTGGGCTCGGGGTTTTCGGCGGAGAAGCGCGCGAAAATCTCTTCGATGCGCCTGGCCTCGGCCGCGCTGGGGCGCCGGCGTGGCGCGGCGGTTTTCGCGGGGGAGTGTTTTCCGGCCATAAACGGCGTTATAACGTGACGTCCGGTTAGGCGATAGCGTCGGGTCGTTCGCATGTCCGAAGCCTTCGAGCGCAAGATTTACGCGGCGCGGCTCCAGCCCCATCGCTCGCTGACGCCGCGCGCCTTCACCATTTTTATTGTCGGCTTCTGTCTGGCGCAGGCGATTCTGGCGCTGCCTTTTCTGGTGATGGGCGCATGGCCGGTCGCCGGTTTCATGGGGCTTGACGCACTGGCGCTGTATGTCGCCTTCAAGATCAGCTTCCGTTCGGCGCGGGCCTATGAAACGCTCGACCTGACGCCGATCGAACTGGTTCACGCCAAGGTCGGCGTGCGCGGCCACCGCCGCGAATGGCGGTTCAATCCGAGCTGGGTCCGACTGGAGCAGGAGACCCATGAGGAGTTTGGCGTGCAGCGTCTGGCGCTGGCGTCCCGGGGCGAGCGCGTTGAAATTGGCGCGTTTCTGGGCCCCGAGCAAAAAGCCGAGCTGGCGCGCGACTTACGCGAGGCGCTGGCCTCGGCGCGGCAAGGGCCGCGCTTCGATGAGCCGCTTTATTGATCGCTCGTGGCGCGGGCGGCGAAAAGAGCGTCGGCCTCCTGCATCAATCGCGCTTCATGACGTCGGTAATAACGCCAGAAGATAAACAGGCAGGCGAACAAGAGCCCGGAGGCGAAACGGCCGCCGCCTCCCTCCGCCTTCTCGAAACTGGCGGTGAGGTGATAGGCGCCGAAACCGAAGACCGACGCCCAGATCACCCCGCCTGCCGCATTGTAAATCATGAATTGTTTCAGAGGCAGACGATTGGCGCCGGCGAGCAACGCCGCAAACATGCGCAGCAGGGTGATGAAGCGCCCGACGAACACGACAATCCCGCCCCATTTGAAAAAGAGATATTGGCTGAGCCGGAATTTTTCCGGACCCAGTCCGATGCGGGCGCCATGGCGTTCGAGAAAGCCGACGCCGTATCGTCGACCGACCCAGTAGCCGAGATTGTCGCCGACGATGGCGCCAATGGCGGCGGCTCCGACAATTCCCCCGATAGCCATGGCCCCGGTGAGCCGGGCATAAATCGCCGCCCCGATCAGCAGGGTTTCGCCAGGCAAGGGGAGGCCCGCGCTTTCCAGCGCGATGACAACGCCGACGGCGGCATAGCCCCATACAGAAAGAAGATCGGCAATCTGGTTTTGATCGAGAATCTGCGCCATGACGCGCCCCGACTCCTGCGAATGTTGCAGGAAAGCTTGTCGCACAGCGGCGCATAAAGAAAAAGCGGCGCCGACGGCGCCGCCTCTGCGATTTGCATCAAAGCGAATGAGGGATCAATACAAATGCTGGCCGCTGCAAGCGACGTTGGTCCGGACAAGCTGCGCCAATGCGAGGGCGGCCTCGTCGGGCATCAGGCTCTCGCGCATGGCGCTCTCGAGGAGGGTGCGCAGCCCCTCCAGCAGGGGCTGATCGTCGCTGACGATTTTTTCCCGCAAGGATTCGCGGGTCGCCGTGTCGGCCTGGCGAGAGAAATCGTGAATGACGGAGACGACGAAGGCGCCGGGGCTCATCCCCTTTTCACGCGCTGCGACATTAACATTTTCGGCGAAGCGTCCGCCGAGGCAGCAAAGCGCCGCCTCTGCGACCTTCTCGTTCGAGCAGGAATGGATCAAATCAGCTATCAACATGACCTCCCTCCGTCTCTCGCGCCAATTGCTATTGTAACGGCCTTTCATGTCGCCCTTACTATGGCGATCACATGAAACATTTATGAATTGAACGCAGAACCGAAGTGATCGATCGGGGCTTCGACTGCTTCCGTCTCTCTTGCCGGACTCTCGTCAATTACTGTTTTTTGGCCCTCGGAAACGAAGGCGAACATCGACTCGTCTTACCGAACCAGTCACGCTTACAGGTTTAGCTTATTCTGCAAATGTCATATTGTCGCCTGCGGTTTTTGAATTTTTACAATATTTCGTCGCTGCAGGTGCTCACTCGATAGTGCGTTGCAAGATTTTGCGCAGCGTCTTACGAGCTCGTGCGCGGCGCTTCAAATGTCACCATTCGCCGATGTTCGGCGCCGAGGCCCAGGGTTCTCTTGGCGGCAGCGCCTCGCCCTTTTGCAGGAGTTCAATGGAGATTGCGTCCGGCGTGCGCACGAAAGCCATGTGACCATCGCGCGGCGGCCGGTTGATCGTAACGCCGCCGGCTTTCAGTCGATCGCAAACCTCATAGATATTCTCGACTGCGAATGCGAGATGTCCGAAATTGCGTCCGCCTGCGTAGTTGTGCTCATCCCAGTTAAAGGTGAGCTCGATCATTGGCGCGCCGGTTTGCTTCGCTTGCGTGACATCGTCGGTCGCCGCCAGATAAACAAGGGTGAAGCGGCCTTTGTCATTCTCCATGCGTCGAATTTCGCTCAAGCCAAGCAACGCGAAGAACGCAATCGCAGCGTCGAGGTCGCCGACCCGGATCATCGTATGCAGATAATTCATTTTTGCCTCCTGTCTCCTCCGCTCTTATATCATTTTCATCCCTCCGCGCTTACAACGGCCAGCATGACCGCCCTCGACGCCGCCGATCTTACGGGACAAAGCCGCAAACTCGCCGCCGCCCGCGCCTCCATCGCCGCGAGTGCGCTTCTGGCGGTCGCCAAGCTTGCCGTAGGCCTTTGGTCCGGGTCGCTGGCGGTGCTCTCGGAGGCCGGCCATGCCTTTGTCGACACCGGGGCGACAATTCTGACATATTATGCAGTGCGGGAAGCGGAGAAACCCGCCGACGCCGAGCATCATTATGGTCACGGTAAATTCGAGGCTCTGGCCGCGCTCGTCGAGACCGGCTTCCTCTTCGGACTTGCCCTGCTTGTTGTCGGCGAGGCGATCCGGCGGCTGATGGAGGCTGATGTCAGGATCGACGCCGGCTGGCCCGTCTACGCGGTGCTCGGCGTCTCCATCGCCATCGATTTTGTCCGCTCGCGACAGCTGGGAGCGATCGCCCAGGAAGAGCATAGCGACGCGCTGGCGGCGGACGCCCTGCATTTCGCCAGCGATCTGGTCTCCTCCATTCTGGCGCTGGCGGGCGTCGCCGCCACTCATTTCGGCTTCCTCAAGGGGGATGCGCTCGCCTCTTTCGGCGTCGCCGTCTTCATCGCCATCGCCGGCTATCGGCTCGGCAAACGCACGATCAGCACCTTGCTCGACGCCGCGCCGGGCGACCTGACCCCGCAAATCCGACAGGCCATCGCCGAGGTGCCGGGCGTTATCGCGCTGGACGATTTACGTTTGCGCAGCGTTGGACCGGAGGTGATCGGCGAGGCGGTGATCAGCGTCTCGCGCAGCCTGCGGATGGAGCAGGCCGCGCATATCAGGCTGGGGGTCGCCGAGGCAGTCGCGGCTGTCGAGCCGCGCGCGCTGATCACTGTTGTGATCGAGCCGCGCGCGCTGGACGACGAGACGGTTGTCGAGCGAACGATGCTGGTCGCAGGGCGGCGTCATCTGACGGCCCATCACATCATTGCGCAGCAGATCGGCGACCGTCTGTCGATCGGCGTTGATATCGAACTTGACGGGGCCATGCCGATGGGGCGCGCTCACGCCATCGCGACGGATTTCGAACGCGCTATCCGCGACGAATTTGGCGCCGATGTCGAGATCGAGACTCATATAGATCCCATGGCGCCGCATGTGATGGCGGGGATCGATATCGATCCGGCGGCGCTGGAGGAGATTGTCGTGGCGCTTAATCGTCATGCGCTGGAAGTCGGCTGGCTCGGCGACATTCACGACGTGCGCGCCCGCGAGACATCGGGCGGCTGGGTCGTCAATTTCCATTGCCGCGTCGATCCGGCAGTAGCCGTTGAGACCGTGCATCAGGCGGTGGATCAGGTCGAGCGGCTCATGCTGGTTCAGTTTCCCGAGATTTTGCGTATCGTCGGCCACGCCGAGCCGGAAGATCATGGGTAGGGGAGCGAGCCCTCCTGGGTCGTCGCACCATGGCCATTCGGGCGCGATTGGATTATTCTGTAATCATGAGCAGGGAACCCGCCAAAGCCGCTGTCGCTGATTTGCCGTTCGAACAGGCCATGCAGGAGCTTGAACAGATCGTCGGCGAACTTGAGAAAGGCCAGGTGTCGCTGGACGACTCGGTGGCGCTGTATGCGCGCGGCCGCGCTCTTCAGGACCGTTGCGAGAAATTGCTGGCGCTGGCCGAGGCCCGGGTCGAAAAAATCACGCTCGACGAAAATGGCGCGCTGAAAGGCTTGACCCCGCTCGATCCTCCGGAATGATCGAGAGGTGACGACGCCTCAAGTCCTGAAGAGGCGCCTCTGGCCGCATTGCGGACTTGAAAGCAAGACGGGCGTTTTCACCTGAAATCGAGGTTGGAGGCGACGAGATCGGCGAGATTGCGCCGATAGGCCTCCTGCGAGAAATGTCTATCGTAGAATGCGCGCGTGGCGCTGGCCGCGCGCATCGCAGCGTCGGGGATGGGACGTCCGTCGGCAAGACGCAAGAGCGCCGCAAAAGCTTCGGCGCTCCCGGCGAATTCAATGCCCGGAAGCGTCAGCGCAGTTTCATCCATGCCGCGCATCGCCTGCGGGGTGGCGATGAGCGGCAGGCCGCTGGACAATGCCTCGACGCTCTTGATCGACAAACCATGCCCGCTGATCGTCGGCAACAACGCGAGTTTGGCGTTAGCGTAAACCTCGGCGAGATTCTCGACCTGGCCGGCGAAGCAATGCGCGTATTTTCGGTAATCCTGCGGCGCCCGAGATTTTACCCCGGCGTCGACGTTGCCGACAATTTGCACGCTCACGTCTGGCGCCAGCGGCGCCACCTCGCGCAGGAACCAGGCGACGCTTTCGACATTTGCGGCGTTGTTGCTTGCGACGAGGATGATATTGGGGCCGCCGGGGCCGGTCGGGGCCGGCGGCGTTGCGGGATAAAGCAGCGCATGTCGCTTTTCTGGCAGCAGGCGCTCGAATTCGGCCGCCTCTTGCGCATTGAGGTGAAGGAGCAAATCTGAGTCGCGCATGGCGTCGAGCTCTTGCGCAAGCATCTCCTCGTAGCCGACGCGCGGGTGCAGCCAGGGCATCCGCTTGTTGATCAGTGTGAATTGGCGCGCCTGTAAATCGTGTGTGTCGAGAAGGATGGGCGCCCGGTTGCGCGCCAGCCGCTTTGCCAGCGGCGCCAGGAAAAAATGGTTGCAATGAACGAGATCGAAGCCCTGCGCCTCAACGACTTGTGGCAGAGTGGACATGGCGGCGCTGCCAAGTCGCATGCGCGCCTGATCGCCATGGAGATAGGGCCAGACCACGTCGCGCAAAAATTTAGGATGCAGATAGACATGGAACGGCACGCCGCCATAGTAGCGCTCTCCCATGTCGAGTTCCGGCGTTGCGCCTGTGAAGGCGCGCCAGAGCCAGTTGCGTCCGGGAACGAACCCCGGATCCGAGCTGATGGCGATCGGCCAGACGTCGGCGCCCAGCGCGCGATAGGCGGCGATCTGTCCCAACACGACCTGATAGGTGCCGCAGCTGTGCCAGGCGGGATGCAACAGGGCGATCTTGCGTCCGGAGAGCGGTTGCGTCCGGTCAACGGACGGCGGTTTCAGCGCAGCGAGCGCCTCCGCCAGTTTCGAGGCGTATGATTTCGGGCTAAACGTCTCTTCATATAAACGCCGAGTCGCGCTCGCTTCCGTGGGCGGCGGCCCCGTATCGGCGCGCAACTGCGCTTCTCGCCAGCAGCGGGCGAAATCCGCCGCATCGGCGGCGCAAGCGACATTTTCCAGCTTGGCTGGATCGATCTGCATGCCCCGGAAGGCGTGCGGCGTCGCCACCAGCGGCGCGCCGCAGGACAAGGCCTCGACAGCCTTGATCGACAGACCGTGGCCCTCGATTGTCGGCAGGAGCACGCATCCGGCGTCAGCGTAAACGGCGCCGATGTTCTCGACTCGACCACGAAACAGGTCCCGATGCGTCTCGTATAATGTTGCGTCTCGTCTTTTCACGCCCCCATCGATATTGCCGTAAATCTCCACCCGCGCGTCGCCGGCGAGCGGGACGACTTCCTGCAGAAACCAGCGCAAGCTTGCATAATTCGCGTAATTGTCGCTGGCGACAATGATGATTTTTCGACCCCGCGCTCTGGGAACGGCTGATACGGCGGGAAACACCAGGGCGTGACGCGACTGCGGCAACAGACGACGAAAATCGGCGTCTTCCTCACTGTTGAGATGGACGCATAAATCAGCGCGTCGCATCCACTGCGACTCCTGTTTCAGCATGTCATCGTAGCTTGCGTGCGGCGGAATGAAAAAGCCGCCACGATTGCGCAAGACGTATTGTCGCGCCTGAATATCCTGGGTTTCCAGAACGACCGGAATGGTCTCGCCCTTTTTCAGCCTTTCGACGAAGGGCAGGGTGAAGTAATGATTGGCGTGAAAAAGGTCTATTTTTTCGGCGGCGAAACCTTCAGGGATCGGCGCGCGGGCCGAGAGCTCCAGCAGCCAGGCCGCCTGATCGCCATGGATCAGCCGCCACCAGCCGTCGATAACGAGACGGGACGCGATCGCTGCGTAGGGGGGACCGGAGAAATAGCGGCGATCCGCGCCGATATCGCCGGTTGCGTCAATATATTCGCGCCATCGTCGCCCGCTTGGCGGCGCGGGTCCCAGGTCGTCCATGAGGGCGACCGAAAGGACGCGGGCCCCCAGCGCCCGGTAGGCGGCGATCTGGCTGACATTGACCTGATAGCTGCCGCAGGAGTGCCAGGCGGCGTGGACCACAGCGACAGTCTTGCCCGCCAGAGGAAGAGGATCGATCTGCGCCCCCTTGCTTTTGCCCGATTTTTAAAAGTACATCCCCTATATGAGCCTTCGACGACCAAATCTACCCCCGCGCGCGCCGGAGACGGGCGCTGCGGCCGCGCCTCCCGCCAAACGCTATGGCGTCGCCATTGTCGGAAACGACAAGATCATCGACTGGCTGTTGCCGTTCCTGGAAAGCTACCGCGACACCAACCCCGGCTTGCCGCTCTATCTCATTCCCTACGACGATAATGTCTTGCAGACGCGTCGCGCGGCCGAGATCTATGGAGCCGCTTTCATCGAGGAAGAGCCGGTGGATATCGACCGGCTCTCGCATGAGCTTTACCCCGGCATTTTTAACGCGAATCGTCGCCGGCTACGCAAACTCCAGGCGCTGGCCCTGCCGCTCGACGAGGTCATTTATGTTGATGTCGATGTCATCGTTTTCCGGGATTTCCGTCCACTGTTTGGACGTCTGGAGGCCGGAAAACGGGAGTTCATCGTGGCTTCGCCAAGCTTCGAGTACGTCTACAACGAACGTCGGGCCAACTATCCCTTCCTGAAAGACGTTTTATTGTTCAACGATGGTTTTTGGGTTACGTCCAACGCCTATCTAACATTGTCGGACTTTATCGAAACCATCCGCGCCGATGCTGCGATTTTTCACGATGTGCGCAAGCGCGGCCAGCTTTTTGCGCAACCGCTGGTCAATTTCGTCACGCACCGCCGCGGCCTGAAAATCGAGTTGTTGCCCAATGTCGTGAACAACGCTTCCCACGAGAGCTTCTACAAGGCGGCCGGCGTGAGTTTCCTCGACGGCAAGCCGGTCGATTACGAGGGCAAGGAGATATATTTCGCCCATTGGGCCGGTGCGACGTCGCTGCCGTCCCGAGGCGTCTTTGATCCCGCCTGGACCGCCTATTCGAAAGCCGCCTGGGCGCGTTTCAAAAACACGCGCTAGCAGAGCCACAGATCATGCCGCGCCTGTTGTTCGTTTATTTGTTCAAACGCATCGGCCTGAGCATGCTTGTCGTTCAACTGGCGCTTTCGGCGCCGGTCGTTCTTTCCTATCTCCTGTATCAATTGCCTCCGGCGGCGGTGCGCGGGGGGCTCGTCATGCCCGCGCTGATCGGCATCTCGCCGACCGTCGCCTTTCTCACGCTGCCGATGGCGGTTGGCCTTGGTTCGGCGCTCGAATTGTCGCGCATGGCGAGCGAGGGCATGATCGCGGTGTTTTATGCGCTGCGGCTCTCCGCGTGGGCGATATGTCGTCCGGCGTTGACGCTGGCCGCCGGGATCGTCGTTTTGTGTTATGTATTGGGAAATTTGATTGCGCCCTACTACTCCAGCAACATGCAGGACGTTCTCAATGTCGTGCGCAATTCGTTGAACCACCGCATGCTGGATGCGGCTCATTTCTATACCTTCGACAACGGTCTGAAGACGCTTTACATCGAACGCTGGCTGACGCCAGATCTCGCGGCCAATCTCTACGTTCGACAAATCTCTATCGAGAAGATGCAGGAGCAGACGATCACGGCGGCTCGGGCTGACTTTCGACGTAATGAAGCCGGCGTTGTCGTCGCCTTGTCCAAGGGCAGTATCCAGACCCGCTCGCTGATGGGAGCCGGCGAGGTGAAAATCTCGAATTTCGACGAATACGCCATGGCCTTGCCCATGCAGGGCAGCGGCGCCTTGCCTGAGCGCGGCTGGCATGGCGTCTATGAAATGTCGCCATCGGCGTTCTGGCTTAATTTTCAGCAGGCGCTGAACGATCCGCGACAGCTTGGAGAGTGGTCGGCGGAGGCGGCGAAACGCTTTGGCGTGCCGATTCTCGCCCTGTCGCACACCTTGCTGGCGCTAGCGCTGGGTCTGACCTACGGCAATATCACCGGCCGCCGCGGCGCCGGCGGCGGTTTGATGGTTATGGCGGCGCCGACGGCGCACATCGTGTTTCTTGTCGGGCTTGAGTCGCTCATGCGGCTAAACTGGCGGTACGCTTTTCTCCTGGCCGCGATCGCGCTGCTCGAAACCGGTCTGTCCATCTGGATGATCGGCAGGCTCAACCGCAACGACCCTCCACTTCCCCTCAGGCTTCCGGCAGAGTCGGGCGGGGAGGGCGTCGAGGCGGCGTCCGTCGTCTGACTCCCGCCGCCTCCATCGGAGCGGCTTATTCGACCGTGACGCTTTTGGCGAGATTGCGCGGCTGATCGACATCTTTGCCCATGAAGACAGCTACATGATAGGCGAGCAGCTGCACCGGCGCGGCGTAAACGATCACGGCGAAAGGACCCGAGACGCTTTCCGCCACCTCGATATAACCCGCCAGACTGGCGGCTGCGGCTGTTCGGGCTGAGGGCGCGCCGATCAGGATCAGATGGCCGCCCCGCGCCGCGACCTCCTGAAGGTTGGAGACGGTCTTCTCAAGACTCGCGTCATGCGGCGCGATGACTATGACAGGGGTGGTGAAGTCAATCAGCGCGATCGGTCCGTGTTTCAACTCGCCGGCGGCATAGCCCTCGGCATGGATGTAGGACAGCTCCTTGAGCTTGAGCGCGCCTTCCATCGCCAGCGGATAGGAGGGGCCGCGTCCAAGATAAAGCGCGCTTGTGGCGCGCGCCACATCGCGCGCCACGGGCTCAATCTGCGCCTCGCGGTTCAGTTCCTCGGCCATTTGTCCCGGGGTGGCGATGAGTTCGGCGACCAGATTGCGCTCCTCCTCGAGGGTCAGAACGCCGCGCGCCCGCCCCAGCGCCAGCGCCAGACAGGCGAAGACCGCGAGCTGACAGGTGAAGGCCTTGGTCGAAGCGACGCCGATCTCGGGGCCGGCCAGGGTCTTGGCGACAATGTCGCTCTCGCGGGCGATGGTCGAGGTGTCCACGTTGACGATCGCAAGCGTATGCTGCCCATGCTCTTTGGCGTAACGCAGAGCGGCGAGGGTGTCAGCGGTTTCGCCGGACTGGGATACGACGATCATCAGTCCGTTGTCGGCGAGCGGCGGATCGCGATAGCGGAATTCAGAGGCGATATCGATATCGACCGACAGTCGCGCAAATCGCTCAAGCCAGTAGCGCGCCGCAAGCCCGGCATAGAACGCCGTGCCGCAGGCCGAGATGGTGACGCGCGACAAACGCGCCGGATCGAAGGGGAAGTCGAAGGGCAGACGCACGACGCCCTCGGAAAGATCAAGATAATGCGCCAGCGTCCGGCCGATGACCTCCGGCTGTTCGAAGATCTCCTTGGCCATGAAGTGACGGAAATTGCCTTTCTCCACCAGAAATGAACTGGCCTGCAACGGCAGGCGACGGCGCTCGACGATCGTATCCTCGGCGTTGTGGAACTCGCTCGATCCGCGCCGCAGCACGACCCAGTCGCCCTCGTCCAGGTAGGCGATCGAGGTGGCGAAGGGGGCCAGCGCCAGCGCGTCCGAACCCAGATAAACGCCCTCCTCGCCCCAGCCGACGGCCAGAGGCGAACCCCGGCGGGCGCCGATGAGCAAATCCTCCTCGCCCTCGAACAGAAACGCCAGCGCGAAGGCGCCTCTAAGCCGCTTGAGCGCCGCGGCGACGGCGTCTTGCGGCGTCGCGCCGCGATTGAGGCCCTCACTGACGAGATGCGCCACGACTTCCGAGTCTGTCTCGGAGGCGAATCGGTGGCCGCGGCCCTCCAGCTCCTCGCGCAACTCACGGAAATTCTCGATGATGCCGTTATGCACGACAGCGACCTTGTCGCTGGCGTGCGGATGCGCGTTTGTCTCTGTCGGCTTGCCGTGAGTCGCCCAGCGCGTGTGGCCGATGCCGGCGGCGCCGGACAATTTTTCGCCAGCGAGTTTTTCCTCGAGGTTCTTCAGTTTGCCGCTGGCCCGAACGCGGACGATTCGACCGTTTTCCAGCGTCGCGACGCCGGCGGAGTCATAGCCACGATACTCAAGACGCTTCAGCGCCTCGATGATGTCGCTCGCGACAGGTCCCTTACCCAATACGCCAACAATGCCGCACATCCCGATCTCCGGAAGTTATCGCCGGAATCGCCGGCGTCGTGACGGACGATTAGTCCTGCTTTCTGGCTTTTTCTTTTCTGGCCGTCTGCACGGCGCGGAAGGCGTTCGCCCAACCGGTCTTTTCCATCTGTCGGCCCCGCGCCACGGCGAGCGCATCAGCGGCGACGTTCTTGGTCACCACCGAGCCTGAGCCGACATAGGCCCCCTCTCCGATCGTCACCGGCGCAACGAGGGCGGTATTGGAGCCGATGAAGGCGTTTGCGCCGATCACGGTGCGGTATTTGAAAAATCCGTCGTAATTGCAGGTGATCGTGCCGGCGCCGATGTTAGCGTTGGCGCCGACGTCAGCGTCGCCAACATAACTCAGATGATTGACCTTCGCCCCGGGCGCGATCTCGGCGTTTTTGAGTTCGACGAAATTGCCGATCTTGGCCTTTTCGCCAACGTTGGCGCCGGTACGCAGCCGCACATATGGCCCGACGGTCGCCATCGCTCCGATTTGCGCGCCTTCCAGGTGGGAAAAGGCGTGGATCGTCGCGCCATCGCCGACCGCGACGCCGGGGCCGAAGACGACATGCGGCTCGATCAGCACGTCCCGTCCCAGGATGGTGTCGTGGGACAGAAAAACCGTTTCCGGCGCAACCATGGTGACGCCGCCCATCATCGCCGCGAGTCGCAGACGCGTTTGCAATACGGCTTCCGCTTGCGCCAGCTGAATACGATCGTTGACGCCAAGAACTTCAGACTCGGTCGCGACGACGACACGGGTCTCAAGGCTCTCTCCGCGGGCGATCTCGACGATGTCGGTCAGATAATATTCGCCCTTGGCGTTTTGCGCTTCGATTCGGCCGAGAAGTTCAAGCGCGCGATGACCATCGATCGCCATCAATCCTGCATTGCAAAGACGAATCGCCCGCTCGGCGTCGCTCGCGTCTTTTTCCTCCCGGATGGCGATCAGACGGCCGGCGTCGTCCTGCAAGAGGCGTCCGTAGCCAAAGGGGTTTTCCGCCATGAAGCCAAGCGCCGCGACGCCGGCGCCGACCGTCAGCGCGTCCCGCAACGCGCGGATCGTCTCTGCGGTGACCAACGGCGTGTCGGCGAAGAGCACAATCAAATCGTCGTAGCCGGCGCCGATAGCCTCGGCCGCCGCCAGCACCGCATGGGCGGTGCCGAGCCGGTCGGTCTGGACAAAAACCCGGGAGTGCGGGGCCAGCTTTTGCGCCTCGGCGCGAACATCTTCTCGACCGGGGCCGATGACGACGGCGACGTCGGTCACATCGGCTGCAGCGACGCTCGCCAGCACATGCGCCAGCATCGAACGACCGGCGACAGCGTGCAGAACCTTGGCCTTGTCTGATTTCATCCGCGTTCCCTCGCCGGCGGCAAGAACGACGGCCAACGCTTTTCGGAAGGTGGGGGGCATGTCGCGGGATTATCCGTGTAAGGCGGGAAAAGGCGAAAGCATGCGGCCAGGCCGCATCTCGTTTGCCATGAAATGTTTTTTGCAGATTCGAGGGGGCGTGAGCAAGCCGCAGCAGGACTTTTTCCAACCGCGGGAACCGCCAAGAAACGCTTTTGCTTCGGTTTTTTAATGTATAGATGATGATCTGGCGATTTCGAAACCCCGCCTCCGCCGCCCTCTTACCCGGTTTCCCATGTTTGAACGTCGAGACGTCCTGAAGGCCGCCCTGGGAGCAATGGCCGCCGGTCTGAACTCCGGTCAGACCAGGGCCGAGAGCGCGCCGCCTGCGTCGCCGGCGCCGCCGGCGTTCACCCGGGACACGGTCGTCGATCTCGCCCGAACCATCGCTGCGAAACCCTACGCGCCGCCGCCCGGCGATCTACGCGAACCCTTCGCCGGTCTCAGCTATGAGCAATTCGTCGGCATCAAGACTAAACCCGGGGAGGCGATCTGGGCCGGCGAGAACAAGGGGTTTGCGATCGAGCCGCTCCATCGCGGCCATATTTTCTCCGCCGCCGTCGACCTGTATCTTGTCGACAATGGCGCGGCGACGCGTCTGCCCTATGATCAGACGCGGTTCGATTATGGCGGCCTGAAAGTCCCTGAGAAATTGCCGGATTTGAGTTATTCCGGCTTTCGCGTTTTGCGCAGGGACGCCAGCGGCGCGGAAGCGGAGCTCGCCATCTTTCAGGGAGCGAGTTTCTACCGGGCGGTGGCGGCGGGGCAAAATCTTGGGGTAACGGCGCGCGGCCTGTCGATCCGCACAGCTGATCCGCGCGGCGAGGAGTTTCCCTTCTTTCGGATTTTCTGGATCGAGAAACCGGCCCTTGGCGATAACGCGCTGGTGATTCATGCGCTTCTGGATGCGCCCAGCGTGGCGGGCGCCTACCGCTTCACGCTGCGGCCTGCGGAGGCGACAATTGTCGACGTCGAGCTGACGTTATTCCCGCGCACCAATATCGACCACTACGGTCTCGCCGGTTTTGCCGCGATGTCCCTGTACACGCCGCTCGACCGTCGACGCGTCGACGCGTTGCGACCGATGGTCGCCGCCGCCAATGGACTGCAAATGCTGACGGGCGCAGGCGAATGGCTCTGGCGGCCGGTCTCGAATCGCGAAAGCCTGCAATTTTCCTCATTTGTCGACAGCAACCCCAGGGGTTTTGGCGCCCTCGTGCGTGACCGCGACATCGCCGCCTATCAGGACGACGATCAGCATTTCGAGCATCGACCCTCGCTGTGGATCGAACCGCTGGGCGAATGGGGACCAGGCGCCATCCAGCTTGTCGAAATTCCGTCCGGGTCGGAAAACAACGAAAATATCGTTGCTTACTGGAGACCCAAAGTCCCGCTTGTCGCCGGTTTGGCGACCACTTTCGCCTATCGACAATTCTGGTGCTGGGAGCCGCCGACGCGACCGCCGCTGGCGATTGCGGTCGAGTCGCGCTCGGGTCGCGCTCCTGATGGCAAGCATCGCCGTTTTCTTGTCGTTTTTTCCGGCGATGTCCTAGCCGACGCAAGCCGTACGACAAACCTGACCGCCGCCCTGGTCACGTCGCCCGGCGCGGCGACGAACGTCAGGACCTTTCTCAATCCGGCGGCGAAGAATTGTCGCGTCACCTTCGATATCGATCCGGCGGCGGAGAATTTTTGCGAAATGCGGCTTGTCCTGAAATCGGGCGAGCAGGCGCTCAGCGAGACCTGGCTATATAGATGGACACCCTAACCGAACCGCACGCGCCGCCCGCCGCCTCCATCACTTCCCTTCAATCCGAATTGCCGCCGACGCCTGTCGAAACCAGGTTATCCATGCCGGCGCAAAATTTCTTCAAATACGACACGGGAAAAATCCGTTCGCCCGCAGCCCCATGGCTGTGGCGCACGCCGTGGCTGGCGCGACTGGCCGCCTATGGCGGCGGCCTCGCGCTGACCGTCTATGGCGGCTGGCAGATGTATCGCGTCATCGACGTCGGCGGCGTCACGACGTTGAAATGGACGCTGCTGGCCCTGTTCCTGCTGAACTTTTCCTGGATCGCACTGAGTTTTTGCAGCGCCGTCGTCGGATTCGTTCTTTTGCTTAACAAACCGCCGACGCCCGGCCTGCCGACGACGCTGGGTCAAAAAACCGCCGTCGTCATGCCGATCTACAATGAGGCGCCGAGCCGGGTCTTCGCCGCTTTGCAGACCATTTTCGAGGATGTTCAGGCGACGGGACTGGGCGACAATTTCGACTGGTTCTTCCTTTCCGACACCACCAATCCAGATGTCTGGATCGCCGAAGAGCGCGCCTTTATCGCTCTGAGGCGCCGGCTTGGCCCGCAGGCGCGCGTCTTCTATCGGCGGCGGGAAAAAAACACCAGCCGCAAGGCGGGCAACATTGAGGATTTCGTTTCCCGCTGGGGCGGGGCCTATGCGCATATGGTGGTGCTCGACGCCGATAGTCTGATGACCGGCCCAACCATCGTCAAACTTGCGGCGGCCATGGAGGCGGACCCCGACAGCGGCATCATCCAGACTTTGCCGCTAATCATCAATCGAAACACGCTGTTCGCCCGCGTCCAGCAATTTGCGGCGCGCATCTACGGTCCGGTCATCGCCATGGGGCTGTCGGCGTGGATGGGGCGCGACGGCAATTATTGGGGCCATAACGCGATTATCCGCACCGAAGCCTTTGCGCGGCATTGCGGACTGCCGGACCTGCCCGGCAAGCCCCCTTTTGGCGGCCATATCCTCAGTCACGATTTCGTCGAAGCGGCGCTGATCCGTCGCGCCGGCTATGGGGTGTATATGATTCCGACGCTTGGCGGCTCCTATGAGGAGAGCCCGCCATCGCTCATCGATGTGTCGATCCGCGATCGTCGCTGGTGTCAGGGCAATTTGCAACATTCGCGCGTCCTGTTCGCGCGTGGCCTTCACTGGGCGTCGCGACAGCATTTTCTAACCGGAATATTCGGTTATTTGACGTCGCCGCTGTGGCTGATGCAGCTTCTGGTCGGCATCATCATCGTCATTCAGGCGAGCTACCTCAAGCCCGAGTATTTTACCGGCGACTTTGCCCTGTTTCCGACTTTTCCCCGCTTCGACGCCGAACGTTCGCTGCAGCTTTTCGCTCTGACAATGGGCATTCTGCTGGCGCCCAAATTCTTTGGTCTGCTGGTCGCGATCTACGAAACCGATACGCGGCGCGGCTCCGGCGGCGCGATCATGCTGTTGATCTCGACGCTCTTTGAGATCGTGCTCTCGGCCTTGCTGGCGCCGATCATGATGCTGATCCAGACAGGGCATGTCGTTCACATCGTGTTCGGGTTTGACACCGGCTGGGACCCGCAGAGGCGCGACGACGGTTCGGTGCCGCTTGTCGACATCATCCGACGTCATCGCTGGCACATGGCGCTGGGCATGCTGACCCTGTTCGCCGGCTTGCTGATTTCGCCATCGCTGGTGGCGTGGATGTCGCCGACCATCGCCGGCCTCATTCTGGCGATCCCGATTTCATGGCTGACCAGCCAGCGTTGGCTCGGATTGGCGTTTCGTCGCGCCGGCGTGCTGACGACTCCGGAGGAAACGACGACCCCGCCCATCGCCAAGCGCGGCAAGGCGCTCTCGAAGGCCCTTGCCCGCGTCGGGGAGGATGAAATCAACGGCCTTCTCGCCCTGCACGGCGATCCTGAACTCCGAATGCTGCATGAAGAATGGTTGCCGGCGCGCAAACCGCGCCAGCGCGGCGCGATATCCACCGACCGCGCCATGGCCGAAGCCAAGATCGCCGACGCCGAGACGATTGAAGACGCGGTGAAATGGCTCAATCGCGGCGAACGTCTGGTGGCGCTGTCGGATCGCGCGCTGATCGGCATGATCGCGCGTCTGCCGCGCAAATCCGACATAGCCGCCGAGGCGAGAGCCGGCGGCGACGCACAGGCGGCCGAATGAGTTTAATCTACAAAATCGTCACGGCGCCGGAATGGCGCGCGGCGGCGGCGGCAGGCGTTTTTCGCGGCGCCGCAGTCGATCTTCTCGATGGCTTTATTCATTTCTCAACCGCTGAACAGGCGCGCGAAACGGCGACGAAACATTTCGCCGGGCAGGACGATTTGCTGCTTGTCGCCGTCGACGCCGCACGTCTCGGCGACGCCCTGAAATGGGAGGTCTCGCGTGGCGGCGCATTGTTCCCGCATCTTTACGCGCCGCTGTCGCTCGACGTCGTGACGAAGGTCGACTCCCTGCCGCTCGCCGCCGATGGCGCGCATGACTTCGCCGGCCTGCTGGAATGATCGATCTCTACGGCCTCGCCGCCGCCGGGCTGCGACGCCTCGATCCCGAAGACGCGCATCGCGCCACCATCGCGGCGTTGAAATTCATGCCGGTGCGCGCGCCTGCGCCCGACGATCCACGCCTGGCGGTTTCGGCCTTCGGACTTGATTTTCCCAACCCTGTCGGTCTTGCCGCCGGTTTCGACAAGGACGCCGAGGTCGCCGACGCGATGCTCGGTTTCGGCTTCGGCTTCGTCGAAGTCGGCACGCTGACGCCGCGCCCGCAATCCGGCAATGCGCGGCCGCGCGCCTTTCGCCTGAGCGAGGATCGCGGCGTCGTCAACCGTTACGGCTTCAACAATTACGGCCACGCGTCTGCGCTGGCGCGGATGCGCGCGCGCGGGCGCCCGGGAGTCGTCGGCGTCAATGTCGGCGCCAACAAGGACGCGGACGACCGCATCGCCGATTACGTCGCCGGCGTTCGCGCCTTCGCCGAGGTCGCCAGCTATTTCACCATCAATGTGAGTTCGCCCAACACGCCGGGCCTGCGCGATTTGCAGGAGCCGTCGGCGCTCGCCGATCTGCTGGCGCGCGTGATCGAGGCGCGCGACGGGGCGGCCATGCGCCGTCCGTTGCTGCTGAAGATTGCGCCCGATCTCGATCTTGCGCAGCTTGACGGCATTGTTCGCGTGGCGCGCGACAGCGGCATCGACGGCATGATCGTTTCCAACACCACGATCTCGCGTCCCGAAACCCTTCGTTCGCCGCTGGCGAAGGAGAGCGGCGGGCTTTCCGGCGCGCCCTTGTTCGATCTCTCGACTCGTATGCTGGCGCAGACTTTTCTGCGCGTGGAAGGTCAGTTTCCGCTGATCGGCGTCGGCGGGATCGACAGCGCCGAAAAAGCTCTCGCGAAGATCGAGGCCGGCGCGACGCTCGTGCAGCTTTATTCGGCGCTGGTTTATGAGGGACCGGGATTAGTGGCGCGGATCAAGCGGGGACTAATCGATCATCCTCGTCGCGAAGGCGCAGCGCTGAAAGATCTGGTCGGCCAACGCGCGGCGCACCATGCGGCGCTTTCACAAAATGGCGCCTGATGTTACTGGCGCGCAAATACAACAAACATCATCCCCAAACATAAAGGAACGATCATGAGCGAACATATCTGGCTGGCCACGGGCGAGGCGACGGTGCTGGCGGCGGATGGACAATATACCGACGCCATGCCGGAAGTGCTGATCGGCAATGTGAAGGGACCCGTCGGGCACGCCTTCGCCTCGATGACCGGGCAGGTCGCCGGCCATCCGCGCATGTTCGTCATTCGCGATCTCAATCAGCAGGTCCGTCCGGCGACGATGATGACCACCAAGATGACGGTGAAGTCCGGCGCCTATGTCGAGCTGCTCGGCGGCATCGTGCAGGCGGCCACCGGCGACGCCATCGTCGACTGCCTCGCCGAGGGGATCATCCCGAAGGATCAGGTCAACGAGCTGTGTATGATCATCATGGTCTGGCTCGATCCGCGCTGCGCCACGGATGAGAATCTCGACCAGAAAGACCTCTACCGCACCAATTACGAGGCGACGAAGCTCGCGATCTCCCGGGCGCTGACCGGTCGGCCGACGGCGGACGAACTCATCGCCAACCGCAAGACGGTGACGCATTACGCGCTGGAAGGCGTGTTCGAGGAGTAAGCCTGTCATTCGTGGCGCCACGGCCGGCGCATCCGTGAGAACGGCTTGCCGGCCCGGCCCGCGACTGGTATAGCGACGCCGCGTCCGGGGCGGTTCTCCGCGTCGGCCGCAGTTCATCGGGTTTTCGGCCTTCGGGCCGCGCCGGCCGGTTCGCAGTCTCGAACCTCTTGCCCCGTTCCTTGCGTGGAACCGGGCATCCGATCGCCGAAAGCCTTTTCGTAACGCCAACCCCGCCGGCGCCTGCCCACATCGGGCTTTTCAGGAGAACTTATGTCCGTCACGACCGAGCGCGCCCCGACGCGCGAAGATTTTGCCGCCCTGCTCAACGAAAGCTATGGCGATAACGAGGCTTTCGAAGGGTCCGTCATCAAGGGCCGCGTGGTCGCCATCGAAAAGGACGTCGCCGTCATCGACATCGGTCTGAAGACCGAAGGCCGCGTCGCCCTCAAGGAATTCACCGGCTATGGCCGCGATCCGGCGCCGGCCATCGGCGAGGAGGTCGAGGTCTATCTGGAGCGCGTCGAGAACGCGCTCGGCGAGGCCGTCATCTCGCGCGACAAGGCGCGGCGCGAGGAGAGCTGGGTCAAGCTCGAAAAGGCGTTCGAGACCAATGAAAAGGTCGACGGCGTCATCTTCAATCAGGTCAAGGGCGGCTTCACCGTCGATCTCGACGGCGCCGTGGCCTTCCTGCCGCGCTCGCAGGTCGATATCCGTCCGATCCGCGACGTCGGCCCGCTGATGAACGTGCCGCAGCCGTTCCACATTCTCAAAATGGATCGCCGTCGCGGCAATATCGTCGTCTCCCGCCGCACCGTGCTTGAGGAGAGCCGCGCCGAACAACGTCACGAGATCGTCGCCAATCTCGAAGAGGGGCAGGTGATCGACGGCGTCGTCAAGAACATCACCGATTACGGCGCCTTCGTCGATCTCGGCGGCATCGACGGCCTGCTGCATGTCACCGACATCGCCTGGCGGCGCGTCAATCATCCGTCCGAGGTGCTGACCATCGGCCAGACCGTGAAAGTGAAGATCATCAAGATCAATCACGACACGCATCGCATCTCGCTTGGCATGAAGCAGTTGCAGGAAGATCCGTGGCAGGGCATCGAGGCGAAATATCCGCTTGGCGCCAAATTCCACGGCCGCATCACCAACATCACCGACTACGGCGCCTTTGTGGAGCTGGAGCCGGGCATCGAAGGCCTCGTCCATGTCTCCGAGATGAGCTGGACAAAGAAGAACGTGCATCCCGGCAAGATCGTCTCGACAAGCCAGGAAGTGGACGTGCAGGTGCTTGAGGTCGATCCCTCGAAGCGTCGCATTTCGCTGGGGCTCAAGCAGACCTTGCAAAATCCGTGGGAATCGTTCGCCGAGAAGCATCCGGTCGGTTCGACCGTTTCGGGCGAGGTCAAGAACAAGACCGAATTCGGTCTGTTCATCGGTCTCGACGGCGATGTCGACGGCATGGTTCATCTCTCCGATCTCGACTGGAACCGTCCGGGCGAGCAGGTCATCGACGATTACAAGAAGGGCGATGTGATCAATGCGCAGGTGCTCGACGTCGATGTCGAGAAGGAGCGCATTTCGCTTGGCGTGAAACAGCTCGCCGGCGATCCCTTCGCCTCGGTGGGCGGCGGCGACGAGGGCGGCGACGTCAAGAAGGGCGCCGTTGTCACCTGCGAAGTGATCGAGGTGAAGGACTCCGGGATCGACGTGAAGATCTCCGGCACCGATCTCACCACCTTCATCAAGCGCAGCGAACTGGCCCGCGACCGCGGCGATCAGCGTCCCGAGCGCTTCGCTGTCGGCGAGAAGGTCGATGCGCGCGTCACTTTGTTTGACCGCAAGGCCCGCAAGGTCGCCGTCTCGATCAAGGCGCTGGAAGTCGCCGAGGAGAAGGAGGCGATCGCCCAATACGGCTCAGCCGATTCCGGCGCCTCGCTGGGCGATATTCTCGGCGCGGCGCTGAAGGCCCGCGACGACACGCCGAAGAAAGCCAAGAAGACGGAAGAATAAGCCTCTACACCGTCTCGAAATCACAAAGACCCGCGCCGGAGACGGCGCGGGTTTTTTTATGGCCCGCGCCTTGGCATGCGCCCTTGGCCCGCGCCTTGGCATGCGCCTTGGCCCGCGCCTTGGCCCGACGGCGCACAAAGCATTGTTAACCATGTCCAAAAACGGCGACGGGCCGTTAACCTTGGTTTTCATTTCCCTTGGCATGTTGCGCCGATGTGACAGGCCGGGAGTACGGCCAGCGTGACGGGGCGCGCGTGCGACGCGGCCCTGCGGAGTGTAACAATGCGTGCGACCTCTTTTGATCTGGACTACCAAGAAGCCTTCTACGCGGCGCCGCGCCGGGCGCGCCGCGCCGGCGAGCGGGCCGCGTTGGGGATGGGGCTTGCCGCCAGTGTATTTCTCTGCGTCGCGGCGCGGACCAGCGACGGTCCGTCGGCGGAGAGCGCGCAAAAACTCGCCCTGGGTCTTGCGCCGGTCGCCGCCGCGCCGGGGTCCTCGCCGCAGGACCCGCAACCGGGGCAGGTGACGCGGGTGGCGAAATTCACCGCCAAGGCGTCAATGGCGGCTCCGGAACTCTCCGCCGGCGCGCTGGTGAAATCCTACAGCCGTTTCGATCTCGCGGCGCCGGGCTTCGCCCAGGAGAAAAAAACGCTGTCCTCGCGCGACACCAGCGACGAAAACGGCCGCATCGACACGTTGACCATGGGCGATTTCGCGCATGGCGGGCCGTTTGTGCGGATCGATGTCCATCGCGGTCTCGGACCGGCCGAGGCCAATCCGGATTTCTTCCTCGACATGACTCGACGGGCCAACCGACAGTTCCTGACGGTCAATAAAATTGTTCATCCCGCGCCGCTCAACACCAAATTCGGCCCCTTCGAAGCCGCCGACATGCGGATTGCCGCCGCCGACGGCTCGCCCGGCGCGGAGCCGCGCCCCTGCGTCGGCGCGCGCCTCGTCGACAAGTCCGGATCGCTCGAAATCGCCGGACTCTTTTGCCCCGCCGCCACCGGCGCGCCCTTCGCCCGCGCCACCGTCGGCTGCCTGATCGACTCGCTGGCCTACGCGCCAGCCGGGGCCAATGACGAAGCCGCCGCCTTTTTCGAAAGGGCGAACGCCGTCCACGCCGCCCTTTGCCCCAACAGCGCCGGGGACGACGTGACCGCCTCGATTCCGACGGACCGCCCGAGCGCCAAAACCCTCGCCAAAACGCCTGCCAAGACGCCTGCCAAGACGCTCGCCAAGACGCTCGCCAAAACGCCCGCCAAGACCCTCGCCAACTCGCCCGCCAGATCATCGGCCAAACCGACGGCCAAATCGTCCGTCGTCCCGGTCAAACCCGCCAAGGCTGGATAAAGGGTCGGCGCGCCGGCGCGCGGAGCAGGGAGAACCGTCCCGGTGCGGGGGAGCGCAGATTTTGCGCTTGTGCGAGACCGGCCTCGCCGTTTAAGGGTTGACCAGGAAGCTTGAACGAGACGAGGACGCAGATGCGGAAAGAAATTCGGATTTCGGCGGGCCTCGCCTGTCTGGTCGCGCTGGCGGCGCCCCTGGACGCGTTCGCCAAACCGCGCGGCTCCGCGCATGCGCCGATCGACGTCGAGCGCCGCAGCTTTCTCGATCCCGGCACCAAGGTCATCGTCGGCAGCACCAACCGCTACATGACCCAGCAGACCTTCTCCAGCCAGGACCCGGTCTACGCCAATCAGCGCAGCTGGTATATGGGCGAGACCCTGCCGCGCCGCTGGTATAACGACTGGGCGCCGGGCATCCCCTTCGAGGGGCCGACAGAGGACGATTTCTAGCGCTCTCGCGGCCAGGGACCTTGCTCGCCCTTGCTTGACAGGGGCGGCGGGGTCCGGTAGCCAAACCGCAGCTTGCGACGCCCCGGCGCCGCGAGCCTTGCACCCGTGGCGACGCTCGGATCGAGACGTCGCCTGTCGGCCGGATTTTCCGGCAGAGGAGGGCGCGTTCGCCATTCCCCGGAAGGGAAAGCAGCGACGCGAGAAAACGCCCCGCGCCGGAGACGGCGCGTGGAGGGCGTTTTTCGTCCTGCCGGCGCGCGCGGCCAGAACAGGACAAAAAGACAGTGACCAAACGCGCAGAAGCCAAATACAAGCTCGATCGCCGCCTCGGCCAGAACGTCTGGGGCCGCCCGAAGAGCCCGGTCAACCGCCGCGAATACGGCCCCGGCCAGCACGGCCAGCGCCGCAAGGGCAAGCTCTCCGATTACGGCACGCAGCTCAAGGCGAAGCAGAAGCTCAAGGGCTATTACGGCAATATTTCCGAGAAGCAGTTCCGCAAATATTACGCCGAGGCGATCCGCATGAAGGGCGACTCGGGCGACAATCTGATCGGTCTGCTGGAGCGTCGTCTCGACGCGGTCGTCTATCGCGCCAAATTCGTGCCGACCGTCTTCGCCGCGCGCCAGTTCGTCAACCACGGCCACATCCGGGTCAACGGCAAGCGCGTCAACATCCCCTCCTATCTGGTGAAGGCGGGCGATGTGATCGAGGTGAAGGAAGCCTCGAAACAGGCGGTGACGGTGCTCGAATCCATCGCCCTCGCCGAGCGCGACACGCCGGAATATTACGAGGTCGATCATTCCAAGATGACCGCGAAATATATGCGCGTGCCCCACGCCACCGAGGTGCCCTATCCGGTGCAGATGGAGCCGAACCTCGTGATCGAGTTCTATTCGCGTTAGAGCTAAAAGCTCAATATATTCAATATATTGTGTTAAAATTCAAGAATTTGGGCGTCAGCATACGATATGTTGACGCCTTTTTTGTTACACACGCGTTACACAGAACAAAGCATGAACTCATTAGATTTACTGTTGCGATCCTCTAAAGCATCGGCCCAACATTACACAGACGCTACACAGGCGGTGGGGGGAGAATAGGGTGGTGGTGGAGAGCATAAGGTTCGTGGGGGCGATAGCTGTAGAACTTCGGTATAGTTATTGGCAAGGCGTTGGTGGTTGATTGATTAACGATAGACTTTGGTTCTATTTTCAAAATGAAAGACTTGTTAAATGGGGCCAGACATATGATTGGCCTCAAAAACAAAATATCTTGGTGGAGGGTCAATTTTGATGAACGCTATCAAAGAAGAGGAGATAATTGTTTTTGCATCAATTCCTGATGATAGAGATTTGTTGGCCCTATTAGGGGAAGTCTCTATAAGACATAGTCAGCATGACTATGCTCTTAAAATGTGTTTGCGTAGCTTAACAAGCTTGACTGTAGAGGAAGTATTAAAAGCAACGCAACATCAAGGCTCGAGCGAATTACGTTCGCGGATTCGAAAGGTTGCAAAAAAAGTAATAGGTGAAGGTCGGGAATTGTGTTTAGTTGATGTACTCTTAAATCGCTCAAAAAATGCAACTGAAAGACGTAACTATATTACTCACGGTGTTTGGGGAACAGCCCTTGATGGACCAAATTTGATGTATAGTAATTCAAAATGGGATAAGCCGCCGTCCAATGTTTCCTTGCAAGAACTTGCCAAAGAATTTGAGGATATAACAAGAGATTTAAATAATTCGCGGCGCGACGACGATGGATTTTTGAAAAAAATTTTGGATAAGAATTTAAAAAAATAGCAATTATGTTAATTTGTTTTACATGGCCATGCTTTTTTGAAAGCTGTCATCGCTATGTAGGTGAATGGCATGTGTAATACTTCTGGATGAGTGTCCATAAATAAAACAGCAACCTTTATAAGTTGACTCTTTGTAATATTCTTCGGCAGACAAAAAGAGTATTCGCTATGAACTGTTTCCGCCGCACTCATGTTAACAATGGCTTCAACCTGACCGTAACATTCTCCGGATTTTATTAGATCAACAGTGCTGGCCGAATTGATATCAGTTGGTCGACTGACAAAAAGTTTACAAGAATCATGCATCTCATTTCCTGATAAAAAATTCTTTGGATCTAATTCTTGTGCTAATGCTATATCTTGGGAAGTTCCTAGAAATATATTAATCAGTAAAAAAGTGAGAAGAATATAAAATAGTTCAATTTTCATCATTAGCCCAACTGTCTATTCTTATATAATTGATTGCGTGCGCTGCATTCTGGTAACATAATTAACACCTGCTCCTTTTGATAATACTTTTATCATAGTTTAAAATTTTTATTGATGTCAATGTTAACAGGAAATTGTTGTGCCCGTTAGTCTCGCTATACCTTTTACATAATGAATATTTCGATTCAATCAAAACCAAAATTATCACTACATAAAAAATTAGCATTATGTGATCTTACCTTATAGCCCACTAAATTTACAATGGTAATTTCCAAAATCTCTACGGCTGTTCTTTGCGACATCTGAAAACATGCTTGTTTCAAACTTTTTGTGAGCCAAAGGAGGCGGCAATGAAACAAGCCCCGGTTTTAAGAGAGCAGTCATGTAGCGGGCGCTCCAGCATGTGAGCCGTAACGCCTACCCGGCCAGAAACCGTTGTTGACCGATGCTGAGCGGACTGGCGGGGATGCGGGTGGGAGAAATCGCGGCCCTCAGCGTCGAGGATGTGGTGACCCCCGGCGGCGAGAGACGCCCCGAAATCCAGCTTCGTCCGGACCAGACCGGGGGAAGCTCGGCCAGAACCTTATTAGTCGGCAGAAAGCAAAGGGCGGAGCTCGACGCCTGTGTCCCCTCCCGGCCCACACAGTCGCTTCGAGAAATCTCGCTGAACGCCAAAACAGGGCGAGGAGATGCCGGATCAGGACTTCAAATATATAGCAACATGCTTGAAAACGACCTGAACGACAGAAAACGCCAGCTTGTGATGACGAGAGGTTTTCAAAGAGACATTGCGCATGCGATCCAGGCAATCCCGGAATTATTTTGATCACATAAAGATGGTCGATGTTTATCGGGATAACTGATCCCGGTGTTGTATTTGTGCAACAGAAGTCGAACGAATTTAGAGGTTTTGCTATTATGTCTCCAGATAATTATTGATTTAAAATATACTAATAATGAACTGATTGGACGCCATTTGAAGCCAAAAATCTATAAATCTTGTTTGTATAGAAGTTTTAGAAGAAATCTTTTTCTTCTTGTTTCATTTGTTATGGTGGTAATTGGCGGTGAGGTTCATGCGGACGATATACCTGGATCATTGACGAATCAAACCTCACTTACTGATGCCAAGGATGGTCCCAAGGCTCAGTTAAGAACAATTGGCCTTCAGCCGGATGTATGGATTACGCAAATATGCCAGGGGATTATGTCTGGCTCCCCGCCAAGAAATACATCTTGCGGAGGAAAGATTGACGGGTTTCTGAGAATTGACTCTGAAAAGTTGGGTCTATGGAAGGGCTTTCATGTTTTTAGTCAATTTGAACAATATACTGGAATGACGATAAACAACATAACCGGCACATTATTGCCAGTGAGCGCAATTCAAGCTTTCGTGCAGCAAAGATATTATCACAACGCCTTGACGCTTTTTGTCAGACAAGAATTGACTGAAAATCTTTCAATAAGCGCAGGCAAAGTAAATATGTTGACCCTTGCCTCGAAGACCCCAATTCTGGGGGGTGGCGGTTGGGAAACATTTTTGAATAGAGCCTTTGCAATTCCGAAAACAGGTATTGGCATCACCGCTCCCGGGACGCTGGCTGATCGGGTAATCGTCGCGCCAACATATACGCTTGGAGTGCTTGTCGATTTGAAAACGCATGTCGGAGATTTTACATTCGCAGTAGCCGACCCCAGAAATGCTGAAGACCCCAGAGTTATTCAGCGCCCGTTTGAACGGGGCGTCGCTTTGACAGCAGGATATGCTTTGCCATTGAAGTTGAGCGATTTACAAGGATATCACTCTATACGCGCAGCCTATAGTAATGCGCGCGGCTTCGATTTGGACGACTTTAATGGTTTAAGAGCCCGCCTGTCATATGGTCAAACAATAACTAAAAAAGGCTACTGGTTTGCGAGCTATGCGCTCCAACAGTATCTGTTTCAATCTGAAAATGATCCTTCAGTCGGGTGGGGGCTTTTTACAAATGTATCGATATCAGATGGTAATCCAAATCCTGTAAAATGGAGCTTGTTGGCCGGTATTGCGGGAAATAATTTATTGAAGGGAATGGAGCGTGATAAATGGGGCATTGGATATTATCACTATGGCCTCAGTCAATTACTGGTCAATGGCCTACAATTGGCGAATATACAGAGAAGAAGTGAGGGGGGCGTAGAATGCTTCTACAATTTTGCAATTACTCCGTGGGTTCAGCTATCTGCTGATTTGCAGATTATTGATCCATGGAAAGTAGAAAAAACACGAGAAGTTGTGGGTGCAATAAGGCTTTTCACAAAACTATGAGAAAAATTTATGAGAAGCCATTAAGTAATATTGTTCATGCAAATTTGATCCAATCCAGTTTTTTAGCGATAGAGCTGCAAATCATTTAGCAGAGGGTAGAATAGATCTCTTGAAATACAGGTTCTAAAAAATACAGAGAGGAGGTTAGCGCCGTCTCCACTTTTTTTTCAAGCGAAAACGTGGACGTTCTTCAATCGGCCTCCAGCCCATGATGTCGGCGACAACAGTCTCGTCCGTCTTAAAGTTTCGCCATTCATCGTCAAACCAGCAGCAGATGAAGGGAATGGTATATGTGCCGTTCTTGTCTCGGCACAGTAGTTCAACGGCCATTTCAGCAGGGGGAGGATGATCAGTATTAAATTCCGCAATTCTCTTTTTTAGTGATGACATAAATTATCCTTCACTCAATGAGTTTGGATGAATTAAAATAAGTTATCGATTAGATAAAGTATTCTGAGACAAACTCTGAGTCAAGTCAATAATTCTGTTAAAAAACGAATTATCCAGCCTATTTGTCTTTGGAATTAATGATGTTTTTATGCATAAATTGGTACTCCATCATGTTGATCGGATTTTGTATTTTCTGGTAATAAATTTTCTGCTTCATAATAACTCCCCAGGTGGGAATATTTCGAATATTCGATCTATTAATTGTCGACCGGCGAAATTACCTCTCTCATTAATAATGATTGTCGCTGCAACTTAAAATTCATTCAAATCTGGAACGCGTTGGAAAGCGATCTTACTGATCAATTTCTTCGACGAAGACCCGGCCAGCCCGAAACCGATTGCCCCTTTCCCAAATTTTTCATTCAGCTGGTCAATTGCTTTCATCAGACCTTCGTTTTCGGGCTTATCGAAAAGGTCCTGCTGATGTTGGCTTGCCTCGACGAGATCAGTCAAGGACACGCCAACCCTCAACGGCTTTTTGCGTGGAACCTTTTTCCAAATCTCCAATAAAACCCGATTGAGCAGAAGATTTTCCTGGGATTCGGTGAAAGTTCTATCATCGCACCAATAACCGTCTTCACCCGTCCATTTGATATTTACAACGAGGCGACGGCAGTAGAGATTTTCCTGACGTAGCCTCAAGGCCGCCTTGACCAGAAGCTCTTGCAAAACCGTTTTGGCAGTATCGGCATAACGCTGCTCGGGCGCAAGGACATGCTCGTGCCCAAGACTCCGTTTTTGACGAGAAGCGGAGGGTAAGTCCTCACCGTGGAGTAGTGCATGAAAACGCTTGCCAACAATACCGCCCCATATCCGTTCTAGTCGCCCTGCATCCGCTGCCCATAGTTGAGGCATGGTTTCAATCCCAGCCTCATTAAGGCGCTTGGCCATGTTGATCCCGACGCCACAGATATCCTGAATTTTCAGATGCAGGATTTTTTGAGGCATCTGTTCGGGTTCAAGGATCGTCAAACCGTCCGGCTTCTGCATATCGGAAGCAAGTTTCGCCAGTAGCTTATTGCTTGCGGCGCCAATGGAAAGGGTGAGGCAGGCTCCAACACGTGATCGAACAACCTGTTTGATCTCTGCAGATAATTTTGCGATCGCCTCAGGTGTTTGTTGCGTTCGGTCCAGAAGGCATGCAACTTCATCAATCGACATGATATGTTCAATCGGAATAACGCTCTCTATCGCGTCAAGAATCCTGTGGTGATATTCGACATAGAGTTTTGGTCTGGAGGGAACGACCTGCAGACCTGGGCACATCCGTTTGGCTTCGCCGATATTGGTGCCAGTTTTGACCCCATAGAGCTTGGCTTCATAGCTGGCGGCGATAGCACAAGTCGTATCCGAGATAAGTGGGGCGACCGCTATGGGCTTACCTCGAAGATCGGGGTCTTCTTGCTGTTCACATGAAGCAAAATAGCTGTTGAGGTCAGCAAAGAGCCATTTGAGCCTTGGTTGGGTATCACGAGATGCTTTGAGAAGGCCCATGGTAAAATCGGGTATAAGTCCGCGTCAGTCGTTAAGGTGCGAGTCGCGATATTGAACTAAATGCTAACAGATTCGCAGTGAGCGTCCTACAGCACTTAAAGCTGCTGGCTGCTACTCATATAGCGCCCCACTCCCTTTGCCGCACTACAGGACGGTTTTAAGCGGGGACGCGAAGCTGCAACATCATAAAATGCATATTTTGTGAGCCAGACCCGTAACCAACTGAATTTACAACGGTAATTTGCGTAATCTCTCCGGTTGCTTTTGGCGACATCAGAAAACATGCCTGTTTCGAGCTTTTTGTGAGCCACAGGAGGCGGCAATGAAACAAGCCCCGGTTTTAAGAGAGCAGTCATGCAGCGGGCGCTCCAGCACGTGACCCGCACAGCCTACCCGGCCCGTAGCCGTTGTTGAGCGATGCCGAGCGGACTGGCAGGAATGCGGGTCGGAGAAATTGCGGCCCTGAGCGTCGAAGATGTGAGGGCGCCCGACGCCGAGAGAGGTTCGGAAATCCTGCTTCGCCTGGAGCAGACCTGGGCAAGCTCGACCAGAACCTTTTTAGTCGGCAGTAAGCAAAGGTCCGAGCTGGACGCCTGTGTCCCCTCCCGGCCCACAAAGTCGCTTCGAGAAATCTCGCTGAACGCCAAAACAGGGCGAGGATATGCCGGGCAGGAATTTCCAAATTCCAACGAGAGTCACAAAAGCGACTTTGATTCATCAGATATGCCCCCGGCGTCATGACGAGAGCACGCGTGAGCCGCATCTTGCAGATCATGCAGGAAATAGGGAGTTTGTTCAGCTACTACAGGGTTATGGAAGATTTACGTGTAAGATTGCTTCTGGCGTTACATTTATCAGAAAGAGGCCCGGCTAATTGAGCTCTTTTTTCATATCTCCAGATAGCATCAATGTGAAATATTCAAATCATGAATTGAACGGACATCTTTTGACGCCAAAAATACTCAAGTCGCCCCGGGTTAGAATTTTACAATGGAATCTATTCCTTGTAATTAAGCTTTTTATGACTGTCATTGGCAAGGAGGTTCGAGCTGATGATTTACCTGGAACATTGGCGTCTCATATGTCGCTTACGGATACCAGGGATGAGTCAGAGGGTCAGTTGAAAACAATTGGCGTGCAGCCGGCATATGACAAACCAGCGAGCAACCGGGGTGGCCTCAGTGAGTAAAGACCGATCAGACTTCCAGTCCCATACGGCTAGTAGAATTGGTCTTTTAACTTTAGCGACTATTAATGTCACAACAGTGGTCAGCCTGGGCGGCCTGCCGTCGGAAGCAAAATACGGACTTGCAGCAGTATTCTACTACCTGTTCGCCGCAATTTTCTTTCTGATCCCGGTGGCGCTCGTATCTGCAGAACTTACCACTGCATGGCCGCAGGAGGGAGGGGTCTTTCGCTGGGTGTCTGAAGCCTTCGGCGATCTATGGGGACTCATTGCAGTATGCTCGTTGTGGATGTCCTTCACGATCCTTTTTCCGAGTTGCTTGATCTACGGAGCGACAGCTCTGGCGTTCACGGGGTCAGATATTCTTTGGGATAAAGCCCTCGCTGCAAATAAACATTACGTAATTACCATTGTATTGTCTCTTTACTGGCTGGCGACATTTATCACTTTAAGAGGAAGCGAATATGCCGCTAAAGTGGCGAGCTGGGGTGGATTAATCGGAACGATAGCGCCGGCCTCATTATTAATAATTTTCGGAATTTTTTATTATTTGTCAGGACGGCCAATGTATGTTGATATCGCATGGAAAGACTTTTTTCCCGACTTCACGAATACACACAATCTCGTATTAGCCGCCGGAATATTTCTCTGCTACGCCGGAATAGAATTAAATTCAGTGCATGTGACGGAAATAGCTAATCCTGCTCGAAGTTTCCCTATTGCGATAAGCTTGGCCTCCCTTGTGACTGTCGCAATCTATGCTCTTGGGACACTGACCATTGCGTTCGTGATTCAACCTGGCCAAATTGATCTTACCCAGAGTCTATTGGTCACCTATCGGGATTTTTTCAAACTTTTTGATATTCCAATTCTGGAGCCAGTCATCAATATCGCTCTGGCAATCGGCGCATTCAGCGCTACGATACTGTGGTTAAGTGGCCCATCTCGCGCTCTCATGATTGCTGGCGAAGCAGGATATCTGCCGCTCTTTATGCAGAAACTGAATCCGCGCAACATCCCGAGCAGGATCATTATACTACAGGGTATGATCGTTACATTGCTGTCGACAGTTTTTACTCTTATGCCCTCAGTCGAAGCAACTTTTCAGCTCTTTAATCAGCTTGTGACAATTCTTTATTTACTTATGTATTTGCTTATGTTCGCTGCCGCAATTCGCCTGAAATATACACAAAGCAACACCAATCGCCCGTTTGTCGTCCCGGGCGGAATCATCGGTATGTGGATTACTGCCGGATGTGGAATGCTCGCCTCATTCATAGCGTTTATAATAAGCTTCATGCCGCCATCGCAAATAGACGTAGGCAATCAACTCAATTACTCACTTACTCTTCTGAGTAGCTTCCTCATTGCGGCAGCATTTCCAATAGCATTATATTACTTCGCAAAGCCAGAATGGAAAGAGACCTCTAAAATCGGGTCTTCGGGAAGTTAATCGGGGGAGTTGAAATCTCGCAGCGCCATTCGCTGAATCCCTCTACTTTATGTATCCACAATCTTTTCACATAATCCTGTCGATTTTTATGGATCCCACAATCTCGTAAAATCATTGGATAAAAATCCATGATTTTGGTCAGCAACCCACTGAAATTAATGCAATCTATCAATCGAGCTCTTCGGACTCTCATCTCAATATCGGAAAATATGGGGTTTCTGTAGGGTGATACAGTTAAAATAATGGGATTATAAAAATTATCTGTTGCTATTTGTAACTATTAGGAGTGCTCATGATATTGAGTTTAGGACAGTTTGCCCCATAATATTTGGCATCTGACAGGAGGAGCGCAATGACTAACCTTCAAAGACTGCAAAGAGGAATATTGATTTCCGCCTTTGTCGCTCTCGGCGGCGTCCCGCAATCGCTGGCCGAAGATTCGATAATTCTCAAATTTCCTCAAGACGTCAAATATACGAATTCAGGCAAGGGAGTGGAGACGGCCATTCTCTACGGCGATCCGACCAAGGCAGGTCTTTATGTCGTCAGACTGAAATTGCCAGCCGGTTCAAAAGTAATGCCCCATGTTCATCCCGGCGAATCTCGAACGATGACGGTGCTTTCCGGAACCCTGTATTTTGGATTTGGGACCGAGTTTGACGAAAATAAATTGAAGCCATACCCGCCGGGAACATTCTTTACAGAACTACCCACAACACCGCATTTTGTCGCCGCGAAAGATGGCGAGGTTGTTTTTCAGGCGACGGGCATAGGCCCGAGTGGCATGGTTGATGCTCATTAAATCCAATGAGCCAAAGGTTAATTCGCGCCTTGGAGAGGGATCCGGATATGGCAAGAACAGCAAAGAAAGCAGCAAAAAAGAAGCCCGCTAAAAAAGCCGCGCGCAAGGTTGCCGCAAAGCGTGGGCGCCCGGCGACAAAGAAGGCGGCGGCCAGGAAGCGTGGCCGGCCCCCGCTAAAGAAAGCCGCCCTGAAAAAGAACGCCAGAAAGGGCAGTCGCAAAGCCGCAGCTAAAAAGGCGACGCGGAAAGTCAGCCGTAATCCATTGAAGTCGGCATTGAAAGCGCACTCCCAGGCTCTTCAGGCGGTGAACGCGATTCAAAAGAAGCTGGATAAGGCGAAGGAAGCACAAAAGAAGGCCCTGGCCCGCATTGAGGCGATTAAAGCCAGGGAAGCGGCCAAAGAGGCGAAAGCGACAGCCAAAGCTGAAAAGCTTGCGGTGGTTAAAGCCAAAAAGGCCGCTGATAAAGAGGCAAAAACCGTCGCCAATAAAGCGAAAAAAGATAAGACGCCAGAATTAGAGGATATTGCTGAAGCGACATCGTTCGATGTCATCGAAGAGGCTGAGGAACAGTCCATCTAACGCAATGCCCGGCGGCATTGAATCTGCCGCCGGGCGTTCATTTGCCTGCTCCACACTATGATCAGACCAATGATACATGGTTATGTATCGGGTTCTGATGTGTATCGACTGATGTGCGGTCATTGGTTTTCTGCATCATCAAAACATGCAACGTCTCAACATCGCCGGAAAAAGGACAGGCGCGATGAAGGATCAATACCGGGAGATCAGCGAATCCTTTCGAGACGCCCGTCAGGCGCCGGCAACCACCTTTCTTGAGGCCCCGTCTTTTGTCGGAGCGATCGGCGAGATTGAAAACAAGAGGATTATTGATTTTGCTTGTGGCGAGGGATACTACACGCGTCTTTTAAAAAAACTTGGAGCCGCCTCGGTTCTGGGTGTTGATCTCTCCCCGCAAATGATTGACCTTGCCCGCGATCAGGAACGGCAAGAACCTTTGGGCGTTGAGTATGCGACTGGCGACGCCTCCCGCATGGGCTGTCTGGGTTCGTTCGACATCGCCACGGCGATATTCTTGTTTAATTATGCCGACACCGTCGAGATATTGAAAGCGATGCTCGATACTGTGGCCGCGAATTTGAAGCGCAACGGGCGACTTGTATCGGTGGTTCCCAATCCTGAATTCGTGAACGGTCGTCGCGACACGCTTCAATACGGCTATTTCCTTGAGGAGATCGGGCGTTCCTCATCCTGTGTGAAGTCACGAATGACGTTTGCGGGCGAAGTTCCCTTCTCAATCGAGTTTACGCAATGGGATCGACAGACCTATGAAGAGGCGCTTGCGCAAGCGGGTTTCCGCGATATGCTCTGGACGTCATTTACCGTGACGGAAGAAGGCGTTCAAAAACTTGGCGCGGACTATTGGAAGGCGGCACTGGAAAACCCCAAGAGCATTATTCTCTCCGCCAGAAAAGACTGAGCGCGCCGCCGCGCCGCCAGACTGACTCATTGGCGAGGTCGCTGCGGATACGATCAATCATGACGTTTTTGGCAAGTCGCCTCGCGATTGTTGCCGCCTCGCGATCGCTCCCGGACACCCGCCCTCACCCCGGCGGGAAATCCAGCGCCTTCGTGCGGCGTAAATTCCAGCCGGCTTCGCCCGGCCGCAATCGATACTGGATCTGCCGTAGACCGCCGGTCGGCTTTGCGTTCGCATCCTTGGCGCGATAGATCGGAAACCGGCGCACGAGATATTGTTCAACGATTGAAAATTCGTCGTGACCGCTATAGCCTCGCGCGTCGCGTCGTGTGAGCGGAGGCAAGAAGATCTCTGTGACGGATAGGTTTTTGTTCGAGGCGTAGCCGATCGCCTCTCCGTAAGAGCCGCTGCCCGCCGATTGGGTATAGACATAAATCTCGGGAAAGCCGTTGGCGTCGAGGTCGCCGATCTCGGCGCCAAGGACCGCTCCGTCGATCTGTTTCTCAATCGGCGCCGCCGGTCGGTTCAGCCCCTCGACGACGATTTTCAGTGTGCCGGCGGAGCTGTCGTTGGCGCTCGTCACGTGAAAGCTCAGGCCCTGGAGGACAAGCGTCTTGTCGATTGGCGCGGCTTCGCCGCCCGACGCCAGAATGCAGAAGGCGACAATCGCCGCAACTCTTTTCATGACTCGCGCTCCACGAAAGCCCCGGCCAGAGTCGCTGTTTTGCGCGGCGGCGTCAATCGCCATCTGGAAACGCTTTCGCCTCCTTTGCTTATGATGGGCCTGAACGCCAAAGCTTATGAAGCTCGATTGACGTATGGCGACCTTGCTGACAGATTGAATCTTTTCACAAGAGATTTGCCAAGATCAAGGGATAAATTCTAAGGCTACCTGAAAAAAATCAATTATTTAAATGCTCATCAGAGAAATTTTGATTTCTACTCATGTGTCATAAAAGGATGGACAACGATTCACATAACTTTCGGTCAACAGGGCGCGTCTGTAGCGATAAATTTTACTGTTGACCGAAAATTTGACCGCGCATTAATACGATTTATGCTCTAGTCAGCTCCCATGGCGAATAGATGCTATTTAATGTCTGCTTCATCAGGTTCTTCCATGTATTCCTTTGCATGGCTCCAGCCGCTCCAGTGATGATCATGAGGCTTTAGCGCCTCGCGTAGCAATACACCAAACCGTTGCTGTTGCGGATTGTCCAAGCTATCATATACAGGCTTGGCTGCATCGGAAATCTTATTTAGCTCATCTGCAATCAAGGAAAATGCTTTGCTGCGGAACTTAAGGTTCTCGATAACGTCGCCTCTTTCTAGACGCGTCTTTTCGGTCTGCTGCCAACCAATAGTGCGAGCTGCGCGAACTCTCATTACTTCTCGAAGCACGGCTTCCAGAGCAGGCCAATTCTTGTCCTGCACGGCATTCATCTTTAGTCCTGCCTTAAGTGCGGCTATTCGAGCATCAGTGTAAGCAGCTAGATGCTCAGCTGTAGACTGAATGGCCGCATCCGATCTTTCACGACTTGTTGCTTGCGCATTCAAGTTTGTCCCATGCATTAAGCCAAAAACCGCTGCTGTCGATAATATAATTCGGATTTTAATTCGAATGTCTGTTAATTTATGGGTGAAGTGTAGCGCATTCAATCATTTAATTGATGACGTCGAACCCCCATCACCTGTGTTAGTAGTGGGATCGATATAAATTAGTAATGTGTAAGAGATTAGAGTCGGAAACTACCCAGAAGGCAGTCGATTTGCCGAATATAATCCAGGCATTTCAGCAAGATGAATTAAAATGATGATGATATGGAAGCATAGAAGCGTGACTATAAAAATAAATGGCCAGCTGAGATCTATGCTGATACTGAATTTAACATAATCATTAATTGAGCAATGGATTTTGCTGACATCTTCTGCATTATATGTGCGCGATGATTTTCGACAGTCTTTTGGGATATGTGTAGGTTGTAAGCAATAATCTTGTTGATATTTCCCTTTATGATAAGTTCCAAAACTGAGTTTTCTCGTATTGTCAATCGTATCAGATTTGATGAAATCAATGCCTTTTCTTGTAGAATCCTCAGATTTAATGAATTTTGCTCAGCGGCCATTGTCAGACAAGATTTCAGTTCGTCTTCACCCAGCGGCGTTTTGAGGAAGTCAAACGCGCCAAACTTCATAGCATGAACCACATCACGTAAATCAGGCTTGTCTGAATATAAAATGATAGAATCTAATCGTATCGATTTCCGAAGATCAAGTATGTCTTTGATTTGGCTCGCAGGCGAATCAACATGCGCCATGCAGTAGTAAGAATATTCATCGTTGTAAGCTCGTATGCTTGCATCTGCAGCAGGGTGGAATATTGGAAAAAAACTGATCGAAAAAAGTAGACGCTAAATTCTATCTTTTGAGGATGGAACATCGTCGAAAAAGTGAATTATTATTTTAAAACCTATGCAATAGGTTAGCATAATAAATACGTCTGGAAAAGTCAGTATATATACTCATGAAAATCTCTTCGGATGGTTCCTTCTCGACGGCTCTGTAATATAATGAATTTGTAATTCATTTTAATTATAAAATTAATTTGATGCGGTTTTTTGCGTGCAGTGAGTGCAGAATCTACCGCCATGTTGGTAAATTCAACGCCTTCGGCGGCGTCAATCGCGCGACAAACCAGAGCCCTGGGCTGGTTCAAGCTGAGCAGGCAAGGTCCTAGAAAGAACCTCTCAAACGCAGGCCGAAGATGTTGATCGGCCCGCGCGCCAGATTATGGGCGGGATTGATCAGCAACTGGTAAT
>JBBARD010000009.1:0-54531 GCA_040399965.1 Methylocystis sp.
TGTCTTCGGCCAATGCGCTGACGCTGACGGTCACTGGCGCCAATGACGCGCCGGTCGTTTCCAATCTGATTCCTGATCAAACGACGCCACAGGGGCAGTCCTTCAGCTTTCAATTCGCCAACAACAGTTTTGGCGATGCAGACGTCGGGGATAGTCTGACCTATGCCGCATCAAGAGGGGACGGATCGTCTCTCCCGACATGGCTTGCTTTCGACGCGATCAACAGGCGCTTCACAGGAACCCCGCCTGTTGCGGCGCCGGGATCTCTGGAAGTCCGCGTTACGGCGACCGATAGCGGAAACGCCTCAGTATCTGATGTGTTCTCGATCAACATGACCGATATCAACGGTCCAACGAACTGGAAATTCACACTAGCCAATGCAGGCTTCGATGGAACGTCATCGGTCGCCGCAAATACCGTTTTGGGAACCATAAGTGCAATCGGCGATCCCAACAGCGCAAGCTTCGCCTATTCCTTCGTTAACAGCGAGACTGATACCGCAACCTTTCAGACATTAAACGGTCTCACAATTGACGCCTCATCGGGCCAGATCAGTGCGGCAACAGATCTGGCCTTATCATCGAATACGTGGCTGAGAGTCCAGGATCAGGCCGGCAACAGAGTGACCAGAAGATTGGTTGTTCAACTCGGCACATCTGCGGCAAATACGATCAATGTTCCGGGGGGAACGACGGTCGTCTTCGCGCTTGCCGGAGACGACGCTATCACCGGAACGAGCGCCGATGACGCCCTGTCCGGCGGCTTGGGCAATGACAGCATCAATGGCGGGCTGGGCGCCGATGTGATGAATGGCGGCGCGGGCGCTGACACATTGAACGGCGGCGCGGGCGCAGACGCGATGTATGGCGGCGCAGGCAATGATCTGTATTACTTAGATAATGCCGCCGATACAGTCATTGAACTATCCGGCGAGGGAACGGACACCGTTTATTCAAGCGTCAACTGGATCATGGCAAATGACCAGCACATCGACGTATTGCGGTCATATTCTGGTAATGGCCTGCTTCTCACCGGCAATAACCTGAACAATCAGGTCATTGGAGGAAACGCTAACGATACGCTCAGAGGCGAGGGCGGCAATGACTCATTGAACGGCCTTTCGGGAGCCGATATCCTGTATGGCGGCGTGGACGCTGACACCTTGAACGGCGGCGCAGACGCAGACGCGATGTATGGCGGCGCAGGCAATGATCTGTATTACGTAGATAATGCCGCCGATACGGTCATTGAACTATCCGGCGAGGGAACGGACACCGTTTATTCTAGCGTCGACTGGATCATGGCAAATGATCAGCATATCGAAGTTTTGCGCTCATCTTCCAATAATGGCTTACTTCTCACCGGCAACAACTCCAACAATACGATCCTTGGAGGTAACGCAGGCGATACGCTGAGAGGCGAAGCCGGCGATGATATCCTGAACGGTTATGGGAGCGCCGATTTCATGTATGGCGGCGCAGGCGCGAACACTTATTGGGTCGACAATCTCGGGGACAAGGTCATCGAGGATGGCTCCACGCCGGATCCTACGGGGCAGAAGGACACGGTCGTTTCTTCCGTGAGCTTTGCTCTAATAGACAACAACGGTAATTTTGCATCGAGCATCGAGAACATGTTCCTGTTAGACTCCGGCAATGTCGACGGCGCAGGCAACACGCTCAATAACACAATCATCGGAAATTCAGGAGCGAACAATCTGAGAGGCGAGGCTGGCGACGACGTGTTGAATGGCGGATTGGGCGACGACAAACTCCGTGGCGGCGCCGGACGCGACAATCTCACTGGCGGCGCGGGCGCTGACTGGTTCATTTTTGAGATTGCTGCGCAAAACGGCGTAGATACAGTGACAGATTTCTCGCAGGCCCAGGGCGATAAACTTGTTATAAATGCTACGGAATATGGTTTATCAGCGGGCGGGGCTGTATCTTTGACCGTTAACGCAACTGGCGGCGCCTCTGGCGCTGCGTCGCAGTTTATTTTCAACACCACAAATCGCTCCCTCTGGTGGGACGTTGACGGGGCGGGTGGCGTCGGCGCAACACAGATCGCGAGCTTCTCTGCAGGCGCTCCAGTTCTACAGGCGAGTGATTTCATTGTCGCGTCCGCAAGTCAGTTTGGATAGAACTTTTGTTATTCGCCCGGGTTTCCTCGCAGTAGGCGTCAAGTGAGAACCGGGAGTGAAGACGGAATTGCGATGAATTTTGGTCGTCCAATTACAAGATAGGGCCGCCCAGAGAGCGTTTCTCAATGGACGGCCATTGCTTTCTCCATATTGCAGTTGAGAGTAATCTGTTCTCTCGGCGCATGGCTTGAGGAAGTTTTTCTCAGGACTGTGGTTTGCGCGCAAGAAGAACAGGAACACCGATGATCATGATGGCGGCGCCCGCCCAGAGAATCAACTCGTTCATTTATTATGCTCCCATGATAGCTCTGCGGGCGCCAATTATGGCACTAACTAAACTAACGAAAGGAGTTTGTTTACTCTAGATTGCCTGGCGCCAATCGAAATTCAATTATTGCCATACATTTACTGTTTCAATGAATTAATTGTCGTCGTTCAATTCATATCTATCAAGGCTCACGCAGCGGCTTTGCGCTTTATATAAAAGCGCCCTGTTCGGGCGCTGGTCGTGTGGGGTATATGGTGTATCGACGAAAAAAGAATACCACTCGCCGCCGATCCGGCGCGCGCTAACCTTATATCGATATCAGGCGGCAATATCGGGTCTTGAGACTTCATCCCATTGTCCCGCCCCACGCCGGCGACTTAGCGCGCCATCGTTCCGCAGCGCGTGAAGATGAACCCAACCATTGTTGACCAAATCGCGCACATTGGGGTGTCGATCGAGGATGCGGTCCATCGACGCCTCAGGAGCCTCGATGACGACATTGAGACGCAATGGTTCGTGGACGAAGCGCGCGCCATTGTGCACGGATTGCAACGGCAAACCTGTGCGCAAATCGCCCCCATTTCCCTCCAGCACGCCGATCAGACCGACGACATTGTGTAGCGTCTTGTTGCCGCTGCCGAACACCTTGTTGTTGGTTGTCGATGCAAAATATTGCAGATTGATCCAGCTTGCGACGACCATCGGCGCCGTCATGATCAGTTCGAGAACTTTCTCGCCTTCGTCCTGGTCATGTTCGTAGCTGTGCAGGAAGGCGCGGCCGCCGAGGTCGAGACCAGCGGTGCGCGCGCGCGGCGCGGCGATGAAGGCGGCGTTGCCGGCAAGGCCCCATTCGGGGCGCACCTGTGACCAGTCGCGACTGCGCGAGACGATCTTGCGACGCGTGTCTGACCCCTTCTCAAGGCCCAGCAGCGTCGCGCGTTCGAGACGCGCCAGCTCCGCCGCGCCGGCCAAACGCTGTTTGAGGGCAGCGATGTCAGCGCGATGCGACTCGGGCGCCGCGGCTTCGTCGAAGATCTCCACTTCGTCCGTCGTCGTGTCGTGAAGACCAGACAGGAACCATGTGTCTTCTGGAATATCGATATTCTTCCCTCTCAATCCGGCGCGCACGCCGGGATCGTTCATCACCGAAGCCGCGAGGCGGGCATTGGCTTCGCCGGTGTGACCGCCGCAGGCGCCGCAATCCAGTCCCGAGGCATGAGGGTTATTGACAGTTGTTGAACCATGTCCGGCAAGTAGAACGATACGGGCGGAGGCTTTGGTCATCGACATCGCCTTTAACACGCCTTCAGCCATGGCGAGGCGCTGTTCCGGCGTGAGACCCGTCTGCCTCTCGCCAATCTGACGCGATTCGAGTCTGGGTCCGATTCTTGGAATAATGTCCGCATCGAGCCCATCGAAAACGGGATCTGGGGCCGGGCGGGTAAGGCCGAGACTGTCCGAAACGATCTTGAACGCGTAGGTTAAACCAACCGTCTCGACAAAGGCGAAGGAGGAGACGGCGGAAATCTTGAACGCCTTCCAGGCTTTGACAGCCCTGCGTCGCAGCAGGCGAAGATCCAGGATGCGGGTCTCTTCAACCTCGGGCGCTTCCGCCACAGCTTCGCAAACGGTGAAGGCCGGACGCAGCAGGACCGGACATTGTGCGCCGCCACGCGTCTGTCCAATAGGAACGAATTCGATCGGAAAGCCGAAAAAGCCAGCGAAACCGACTGTCTCGACCTCCGGCCAGACGGTCTCAAGAGCGCGCCGGAATATTTCCGAGCGCACATCAATGCAGAAGGCCGCCTGCGCCGCCGGGCGGGAAGCGACGCCCCGCTGCAGCGGTTTAATCCCCGGTGAGGAGAGGCGCGCATAGAACTTGCGCTGAAAGGCGATCTCATAAGCCTCGTGCAAAACAAGATCGATTGTCAGATCAGGGTCGTCGTTCAGACGATTGTCGAAAGGCGTCGAGGCCGCTTCGGCCATCGCTTTCGCCCAAGCCGCGTGAAAGGCGACATCGGTGCGTCCCTGGAACAATCCGTAACCATAGGCGACGCGGATGGCGAGCAATTCGACCAGTGTATCGTTTTTCTGTCCATAGAGTTCGGAATTCCAGACAAGATAGCGCGCGTATGCCGCCCAGCCGCCGATATCAAGCAGGGTGCGATGCAGATAATCCTCGACTGCGCGAGCCGGGATCGAAAGCTTTTCGGAGATCGTCTGGATGGCGTCGATCGGATCCTCTGGAAGGGACAGCACAGTCTCACGAAATCCCCTGACGCCCATCGCCTCTGCGCCGAGATCGTATCGCGCCCATCGCCGCCAGGCGGCGTAAGGCGAAAGATTTCGTTGCGGCATACGCCAGCTTGCCTGCCCTTCATCGAAATAGGCCGCACACCATTTTGATATTTCCTCGATCATAAAGCCAACGAGTGAAGACTGGCGATCGCCATCGGCCAGAGAGTCAAGAATCTCCGCTACCGTCGAGACAACGGCCGGCGGGCGAATTCTCGCCGCCGGCGCCTCCAGGGCGGCGCGTTTGAGTTCAGCAATGCCTGAGGGGCGCTCAAAATCCGCAGGAGACTGCCGCAGCGCCGCCTCAAGCGCGGCGTCGTCGACAACGCCGGCGGCAAGCGCCTGCCGGTAGAAGCTGCGCGGCATCAGCATATCGACATTGGCGACGCGTTTCAGCGTCGCAGCGGTTGCGCCGAAAGGCTGATTGGCGAAGCCTAGGAACGGATTGACGGCGACGAAGTGCTTGAGCGGCCAGAGCGGCGCGATCTTGCAGCAGGCCGCCGCGATGGCGGCTTCGATGTTGCCTCTTTTCTCTTCGGCGGAGCCGGGGGGGAAAGATGTGGGAAGCTTCACGGGGGCGTTCATCTGGCGATCCTTCATGAAATCATATCGAGGAGACGGCGGCGCGACGCGGCCAGACCCTGAGCATCGCGCGATTGGCGAGCGTGTTAAGATAAAGACCCTGCGATAGATGGACGTAGACGGCCTGCCAGAAGGGAGAGGTCGCATGTCGCGCCATGATGCTCTGAAACAGAGTCACCGCCCCGAAGGACAAAATCACGACGAGAACGATCGCCAAATCTTCGTTGTCTCGAAGCTGCAGGTCTTTTGGTAGACTGTCCGCAACCAGCCATTCGACGACGCCATGCAGCGCAAAGAAGGAGACCGCAACGAGCGCCGACATGCCGATCGCCCTGGCCAGAACGTATGTCTTCGTTTTTTCGTCGAAGGCGTTGGCGATCAAATGCGCGAGGCTCATGAGCAATATCGCGCCGAGGGTCGCCGCGCCTGGATTTTCGATCATCCCCGTATGCATCAGCCCGCCAATGGCGAAAGCCACGGGAGCCGCCGCGGCGAGCACCAGCGCAAATCGCGCCGGATGCGGCTGGCCGCCGGGACTGGGCGTCCAGGAAGCGCGCGCAAGATCGATCACGCTACCGGAGCTTAGAAATGCATGAGCCTTGTAAAGCGAATGAGCCAATATGTGCAGCAGCGCGGCTGCAAAGGCGCCAAGACCGCACTCCAGCATCATGAAACCCATTTGAGCGATCGTGGAATAGGCGAGCGCGACTTTAACCGAGGTCTGCGTGAGCATGACGACGGAGCCGAACAGCGCGGTGGCGCCGCCGACGAGCGATAGAAGATGAAGCGCACTCTCCGAGGGCGCGACGATGTCGGCCAGACGCAGCACCAGAAATCCGCCCGCATTGATGACGCCGGCGTGCAGAAGCGCAGAAACAGGCGTTGGCGTCTCCATCACTTCCACGAGCCAGCCATGAAAAGGCAATTGCGCTGACTTGAGAAGCGCCGCGAGAACGATGAAAATCGCCGGAAAGGTCAAGCTAGACGCCCCTCCAGCGGACGCGGCCGTTCGGGCGGCGGCGAAAAGCTCGGGAAAGGCCAGTGTGCCGAAATTAGACCAAAGGCTCGCTGCGGCGCAGAAAAGGAAGAATTCACTCAGCCTGCTGGCGAGGAATTTCTTTTTGGCGGCCAACTGCGCCGCCGGACGTTCGGGATAGAAAAGCAGGAGGGCGTTGAGGCCGACGCTGGTTGCAACCCAGGCCATGATCAGGAAGGCCAAATTCCCGGCGGAAATGATAGAAAGCACAGAGGCGAGCGTGAAGGTCAGTCCTTTATAAAACGCGCCCTGTCCGGGATCGCCGTCCAGGTAGTTGCGGCTGTAGAGAAGAACGATCACGCCGATGAATGAGACCAGCGTAAACATCGCCGCCGAAAGCGCATCGAAGTAAAGGCTGACGCCAACGCCGGCGACACCCGCCACTTGCGTCCACACAGGGCCTTGGACAGCAATTGTGGCGTCCACAGCCACTGCGACAAACAGGGCGAGAATGCCGGCGCACAGCCCGGCAGTAGAGATCAGGCGGGGATGGGCGGCGGCTAAACGGACTGGCGTCATGCTGACGGCGAGCAGTCCGGCCGGGGCCAGAAGAGCCCACCAGGTGAGAGGATGCATGCGCAGATCTCCTGACAATCAGATCAAGCGACCTTAGGAGGAATCAGTTATTAAATAAAATTCAAATATTGATAGGTAATGTTTGATAAAATAGAATAAGATATGGCTTATCTGAATTATCATCACCTGCGTTACTTCTGGGCGATCGCCAATGAAGGCAGCCTGACCAGGGCCGCGGGGCGGCTGAACGTGTCGCCTTCCTCCTTGTCGATTCAGCTGAAAGCCCTGGAGGAGCAACTGGGTCAGAACCTGTTCGAACGCCGTGGCCGCACTCTGCAATTGACCGAGGCGGGCCGGATCGCCCTGAATTATTCAAACGCCCTGTTCAAATTGGGCGACGAATTTCTCAGCACGGTGAAAGGGATCGGTCCCGACACGCGACAGGTGCTTCGCGTCGGCGCTGTTTCGACCCTGTCGCGCAATTTTCAGATCGAATTCCTGCGGCCTCTGCTCGGCCGCAGCGACGTAGAGGTGATTATCCAGTCGGGCGCCTTTCCCGACCTGCTTTCCCGGCTGCGCGATCACAACCTCGACATTGTGCTGGCGAACCAACCGGCCATACAGGATCAGGACGAAGACTGGCAGAGCGCACTGATCGCTGAACAATCGGTCAGCCTCATCGGCGCCCCGGCCCTTAAAAAGGGCAAATTCAGTTTTCCCGCAGATTTGGCCCGAATCTCGGTCGCGGTTCCCGGCCGGGGCAGCGGAATTCGCACCGCATTCGAGAAACTTCTGGAGTTTCACGACACACAAACCGGGTTCATCGCCGAGGTCGACGACATGGCAATGCTCAGATTGATCGCGCGAGAAGGGTTTTCGCTTGTTCTGGCCCCGCCTGTCGTCGTTGTCGACGAACTCGCCAACGGCTCGCTCGTTGAGTATTGCACCTTACCCGAGATCAAGGAGACATTCTACGCCATCACGCGCCGCCGACAGTTCCCGCGACCGCTGCTACAGGAATTAAACCTGCATCAGCTGCGCTCATGAGCGCACGCAAGTTCCTTCAAAAAACCCAATTGCTTAGCCACAGGAACGCCGGTCGCGCGCCTGCAAACTTCGGCGCAGAGACGGTCGAAACATCAACGACAATCTTGCATGTCAGACATAAAGCCGCAGCGTTATTCTGCAGCTTTTCTTAGATCGATATAGGAGCAATGCCCCTGCGGAGCAGAGGGTCGGGACCGCATAGGGATCACCGTGGACTCGGTGAAAGGCAAGGAGAGCGTAGACCAGACGTCAACCATCGCCTCGACCAGTTCCGCGACATCTTCTTCATCATGGCGTGGCGTGGGCGTGATCCGCAGGCGTTCCGTTCCGACCGCCACAGTGGGATAGTTGATTGGCTGGATGTAAATCGAATGACGCCGCAGCAGCAGATCGCTGGCGGCCCGGCAACGCTCCGCGTCGCCGACTATAACCGGCACGATGTGGGAGGGATTATCCATCACCGGCAGGCCGGCGGCGCGCAAGGCGTGTTTGGTAAGCAGCGCCATGTGTTGATGTCTCGCCCTTTCTTCGACCGAGTGCTTGAGATGACGTACGGCGGCGCGGGCGCAGGCCGCAACCATCGGCGGAAGCGTTGTGGTAAAAATAAATTGCGGGGCGTAACTGCGAACGGCGTCAACGATCGCCGGACTGGCGGCGATATAGCCGCCAAGCGCTCCAAAACCCTTGGCGAGCGTGCCTTCGATCACATCGATCCGGCTTTCGACTCCCTCGCGTTGACAGATTCCGCCGCCGCGCGCGCCATACATGCCAACGGCGTGCACCTCATCAACATACGTCAGGGCGTTGTATTTTTCAGCGAGCGCGACAATCTCCGCCACAGGCGCGATATCGCCGTCCATAGAGTAGAGACTTTCGAAAACGATCAGTTTGGCCCGGTCTTCGCCGGCGGTCTTGAGAAGCTCCTCAAGATGTCCGATGTCGTTGTGACGCCATATCTGTCTCTCGCATCCCGACCGTCTAACGCCTTCAATCATGGAATTATGGTTCAGCGCGTCGGAGAGGATCAAACAATTCGGCAAAAGAGAAGCGATGGTCGAGATACCGGCGAGATTCGAGATCCATCCCGACGTGAAGACCAGCGCTGCGGCCTTTCCATGGAGATCGGCCAGTTCGGCCTCCAGTTCGACGATCGGATTATGGGTGCCCGAAATATTACGGGTGCCTCCCGCCCCGGCGCCATGACGATCAAGAGCTTCGCGCGCGGCGGCGAGCGAGGCCCGATGTCCGCCCATGCCCAGATAATCGTTCGAGCACCAGATCGTTACCTCGCGCGGAGAATGCTCCTCGCCCTCCGGTCGCCACAGCGCCTGCGGAAACCGCGAGGCGTCACGTTCCAGATTGGCGAAAACCCGATACCGGTTCTCCTGTTTCAATCGCGTGATCGCCGCTTCGAAGTGCCGATCGTAGGACAAGGTCATCGGGTTCATATGACGCTCCATCGCCTATTGTTCTTTTTCATCTCGACGCCTTTAATTGCTGGCGCTTGACTCAGCTTGCGGCCCTGGTGGCCTCGATCACGGAAACGTCCATCGTATCGACTTCTGGACAATCAACGCCTTTCGCAGTCGTTGGATCTTTGATCCCCCATGACCAGAGGGCGTTTGCATGTAACGGGGCAACGAGGAACCAGTGTTCGAGAACAGCCAGCGCCATCAACGTGGCCAGGATAGTGTAACCGACGAGTTGGAATGGCGTCGTCGCCCCAAGGGCCTCCTGCGCTAACGTCACAGTGACGACTGTCGAGGCGGTGACCGAAATCGGGAAAAAGAGATTCATTGGCCGCCGACGCATATAGGTGACGAGATAGCGCAAATGCGCCGGCAATAACTCTTCGCTTAAGTTCGGCGCGCCGAAAAAGAGATTGAGTTTTGCGCTGGTATGCATCCACCATAGAACAAGGTAAGTCCAAAGGGCGATCCGGTTCGGCTGGCCCCGGGACATCCCCAGCAAAGCCAGGGCGCAAATGATGATCGCGATTTCGTGATAAAGGCTTGTGCGCACCGCCGCGACAAAGCGACTCCAGCCCTTTAATCGCGTCGGACAGGGCGATTGGTTGGGGCCGGTAATGAATCCCATGTAATAGCTGATCAATTGCCAGGCCCAGGCCATCAGGCCGCAACAAAAGGCGCAATAGGCCGAGGCGGCGCTGGTTTCGCCGCGCGTCGACGACATGCCCCAGAAAGCGATTAGCAAAAGGGTTGTTGCGCCGGCGAGACTCCAGCCGAAAGTGCGGCGCGAAAGTCCGTCGAGATATAAAATAACCCCGGTGCTCGCCCACCAGATCAACAGCGTTGCAAATATCGGGGTCGCGTATACCGTCATCAAACACCCCTCACCAGACAGGCGCAAGGCGGATTTCCGCCGGCAGCGCATTTGATTTCGCGGGCAGAAGATAAAGACGCGCGAAGGTGACGGCCGCCATGGCCGCCAGCGCCGACTGCTTGACTCTTCCGGAGACGCCGCCTTGCTCTTTAGCCTGAGCGATCGCGCGCTCGAGTGCGACGAGGCGATCAAGACCCGCCTTGAAAGCAGGGTGATCGAGATCAAGCGTGATCGGGAACACCTGCTTCGATATCTCGGATGTCAAATGCAGGACCTTGAAGTCGTAGTCGTCGGGATGCATGCCCAGAGCCGCATGGAACGCGGGCCGGCAGTGATCACGCACATACATCGTCGCAAATACCGCGAGCAGAAAAAACTTGATCCAGTAGACGTTGTAGCCCGAAATCAGTTTCGGATCGGCGCGCATCAGCAACGCAAAAGCCTCTCCATGGCGGAATTCGTCGTTACACCACTTCTCGAACCATTTGAAGATCGGATGGAAACGCCGCTCGGGATGACGCTCGAATTGACGATAGATGGTGATATAGCGCGCATATCCAATCTTCTCGGACAGATAGGTGGCGTAGAAAATGAATTTGGGTTTAAAAAAAGTGTATTTCTTGGTTTTGGTCAGAAAACTCAGATCAACGCCGATCCCGAAATCCTTCAAGGTATCGTTGATGAAGCCTGCATGACGAGCTTCGTCCCGGCTCATATAGGCGAAAAGATTTTTCATGTCTTGGTTGTGAGCGCGCTTTTTCATCTCGGCATAGAGCACGCATCCTGAAAACTCCGACGTGATCGAACTGATAAGAAAATCACGAAACTCCTTATCGAGCGCGTCTGGATAAACAAAATCGGCGTCAAATTCCCCCGTGCGTCGGAAGTGCTCGCTATTTGGGTCCGAGCGCATTTCCTCCATCAGCGCGTCCCATTCCTTGCGGACGGCGGAAACGTCGGTCTTATCGAGTTCGTCAAAATCCGTCGTGTAGAATCGCGGACTAAGAAGCGTGCTTTCCTGGGCGATACGGGTCGCCTCGGGAGAGGCATTGTGTCGTAGGGGCGCAGTCATAACGCTCTCCTGTTCGTGAAGCTGACGTCGTAGAGTTCCGTGAGTTCGAAGTTACCGGAAAGGCGGGTCCAGAGTCTCTCTATCAGGCCGGCGCGGATGATGGTGGCGCGGCGGGCGAGAGTGACTCGGCAACCGAAGGGCGTCTCCTTGGGGGCGTTTTGCACGAGAACGCGATCGCCGGGCCTGATCTCGATGTCGCCGTCGATGACGACATGCGCAAAGAGACTTTCGGCTGTGTGGCCGATTTCGACCGTGCAGGGCGCCTCGAAGGTCTGACGCGTCAACGGATAAAACCAGTTATTTTTCATGATATTCTCACGGCTTGCGCATTCTTGCGACTTTCGCTCAGGGCTTTCATTCATGGCTTGCCTCGCCTTCCCTCAGGGCTTGCGTCGCCTTTCGTCGAAAAGCTGCGCGAAGGCGCGGGCGTTATCAGGTCCAAAGGCGTCGAGATTGACACGCCTGTTGGTTGTCGTGTCTTCAAGCGAGACGGTGCCGTCGCTCCAGCGCGTCAGCAGAAAGGGCGTTGTGGCGTCGAAATCGGCGCGGCGGCGCTCGCGCGCCAGTCCGCGCAATGTCGAACGAATGAACCCGTATGTCCCCGGTTGCACGACATAGACGTCGCTGCCGTCGCTGGCGTCGCGCACGGCGACGGAGCCGTCGGCTCGATCCTCGAAGCGCAGCGCGAATCGATCCACCGGGCTCGCCGCCGGCATATGCAAAGTGCCGACATCAATCCGACGCGCCAGACCGGCCGCGAGAAGAGCGAAACCAACAAGCAACGCTGCGCCGAGCAATATCCCGCGCGGCACGCCATCATGATGGCTGCTTCGACGATCGCCCAAAGACTGATGGCTCATGATCAACGCCTTTCTCGATCAGGCTGCGACAGGATCGCCCGACGCAACCGAGGTTTGTTTCACACTCACTTTTTTATCCGGCTCGAAGCTGAAGTCATCGCCGCGCTCCTTCGCCGCTGCGGCCAGTGCGCGACCCAGAATGTCGCCGACCTGGCGAGCCTGCGCCAGACCGCGCAGCGCAGGTTCGGGATCGGCGAAATGAAATGGCCTTACAAAGGGCCAAAGATTCAGGTAGCCGATGGGTTTACCCTGAGCGAGCTGCATCGCCAGTTCTCCCGTGCCGTTCTTGTCGATGCGCAGAGCCGCATTACGGATCCGCGAGAACGGAAAATTATAAAAAACCTGCAAGGCTACGCCGACCTTCATGATGACGCGTCGTGAAGTGATGACAAACATTGCCGTGCGGGCGGAGCTCCAGGCGAGCAGCGCAAGTAGCGCAAGCGCCGCCAATCCGATCCCCAACGACCGCGCGGCGGCCATCATGGACGCGGCGGCGCCAAGGTCTGACGCCTCGATGGCGCTCCACATCGCAAGCAGCACAAAATAACCGGCGATGAGATCAGCGCGATAGGCGCTGCGAAACAGCGTGATCCAGTCGGGCCTTCCAAACCAGAGAATCCGTTCGCCTGGAGGGATATCCTCAGGCAGGAGTTTTTCAAGGTTGACGGTTTTCACAGTAGCGGCTCCGTGCGGGAGGGCGTGGCGTAAAGCGTGCCGGCAGCGTAATAGGCGGCGATCATATCTTCTTCGCGAAGCGTCACGCTATCGGCATCGCGTGTGGCCGGAACATTGGCGAATTGACCGCCGAGGATCGCCTCAACCTTGATTCTGCGTTTCGATGGCTCGACCTTTGCGAAAGCGACAGGCAGCAACACATTGGCGCCAGACTCCAGCGCGACTTCATAGTAACGAACCATGCTTTCGGAGCGATCGATCCAGACGTCTTTTATTTTACCAACCACATCACGATCCGTCGCCATCACATCCATGCCGATGGGATCGGGGTCTTCGCTGGCGATGGCGAAATTGGTGGCGATGCGCAGAGGCGCGATGACGTTGCGTCCATCGTGGGTTTTCTCTGGCGTATCGGCGCGCATCGCATAGGCGCCGGGACCAACCGCCGCGAGCATGGGATCGCCCTCGGGCGTCAACGGCGCGCCGGGCCAAGGCGCAACCTTGACGGCGTTGAGCTGGCGCGTGTCGCGCGCGTCGAAGTTTGGCGCTTGCACCACCGATCCGTCGGCGCGCAAAAATGTCTTCGGATCGGGGATAAGAAGAAAACCGCGATCGCCGACGCCGAGGTCCTCGGACTCCAGAGGATAACCTTCCCGACGATCCTCACGTCGCAGGTAAAAGATCAATCCGGCGAAGAAAATCCAGAAAGCGTAAAGAACGACCTGCGCCACGTCGATGTGGCTAGTGATAGCTCCGCGCGTCATCGCATAACCCCCGAATTGAAACTGGGTGAATTGATCATGTCAAACTCCTGCGGTTTCTCGCCATCCGCTCTCGCGAAGCGGACGAGCGGCCCGATTACAACGACGGTGGCGAGCAGCAGAAGAATTTCGACGAGATAGACGATTCCATAACCTGTCGCCGGATCGATGAGCGCTTCGCCTAAAGCGCCCCTCGCAGCGAGCGTGGCGGCGGCGTCATTGAGGAACCCGCTCACGGCGATGGCGAGACCTGCGGCGGTCGCCTGCGCGGCGCCCCAGGCGCCTAGCGCCAGTCCGCGGTCCTTCGGGGCCGCCGTCTCCATGGAGGCGGTCATGGTGCCGTGAGCGAAGAGGCCGCCGCCCATGCCGATGAGCCCGACTCCCAGCGCAAAAAGCGCCGATGACTCTGCAGGAGCAGAGAAGATGACCGCACAAAAGGCGATGACGCCAACGATTGCCCCGACGCCGGCGACACGATGCGCATCTGCTTGGCGCGCAAGCCAACGCGCCGCGATGGCGAGACCCACGCCGCTGCCCAGGGCGAGCATCGCCGTAAGCGCCGTTGTCGCGCCCACCGGCAAATGCATGACGCGTCCGCCATAGGGTTCAAGCAATATATCCTGCATGCTGAAGCCGGCGGCGCCGAGAGCCGTGGCGAGTAGTCGGCGGCGGGCGCGGTCGGTCGTCGCAAAACGCCGCCAGGCATCACGAAAATCGACGTCTTCGATCGGCGCCAAGGCGCCACGCGCCTCCTGTTTCCAGAGCGCGACACAGTTCAGAACGACGGTAACGACCGCCGCGCCCTGAACGACCTGAATGAGCCGAATCGCAGAGAAGTTTGCGAGCAGCGCGCCAAAGGCGAGAGCGCTGGCGCCCATTCCAGCGAGCAGCATTGCGCAGAGCAATGCGACGACGCGCGGGCGGGTCTCCGCCGGGGCGAGATCAGTCGCGAGCGCGAGCCCGACCGTCTGCACCGTATGAAGTCCGGCGCCGACAAGCAGAAAGGCGAGGGCCGCCGCCGCCTGTCCAACAACGATCGGACCGGTTGTATCGCCGGAGAGAATGAGCAGCGAAAACGGCATGATCGCGAGGCCGCCAAATTGCATCAGCGTACCGAACCAGATGTAGGGAACGCGCCGCCAGCCCAACACCGAGCGATGCGTATCAGAGCGAAACCCGATCAAGGCCCGAAACGGCGCAAAAACCAGCGGCAGCGACAGCATCAGCGCAACCAGCCATGATGGCACGCCCAACTCCACGATCATCACACGATTTAGCGTGCCGATCAGCAGCACCGCCGCCATGCCCACCGTTACCTGAAACAGGGACAGACGCAGGAGACGCGGCATAGGCAATTCGGCCGAACCGGCATCGGCGAAGGGCAATATGCCCGGACCGCTCTGCATGAGGCGCCGAACGAGCGCTGCGCTGGCGCGGTTCATCTTCGACGCGCCTCCACAGCTTGAGAAATATAGAAACCGCTGACGATTTTTTCGGATTTCGCAATCTGCACATCGTCCAGCGTCGCATGCTGGCTCATCTGACGCTCCAGCGCGGCGAGCGCGATGGGAGCGATTGCAGGAGAACGATTTCCACGTGGAAAAAATTTGCCGACGGCGTGCATCGCCGTCAGCGCAGGAGTCCGCGGCGCGATGGTGAAAACAAGCGACGTTTCGACCCGCTGGGCCAGCGCGGCGAGAGCGCGGGCGATATCGGCGCCTTCATAGTGGATCAGACTATCCATGGCGACAATATGATCGAACCGGCCGAAAGCAGGGTCGAGAAGATCGCCGACAACGAACGTCACTCTACCCGCCCCAAGATCGCGCGGCGCGCGCTCGTGGGCCAGACTGATCAATGTGGCCGAGAGATCGACTGCGACAACCTCGGCGCCGCGGCGAGCCGCCTCGATGGCGAGGGCGCCCGTGCCACAACCGGCGTCGAGCAGTCGCAGTCCGCGCATGTCTTGCGGCAACCACGACAGGATCCTGTTGCGCATGGAGTCGCGACCCGCGCGCACCGTCGCACGGATGCGGTTGACCGGCGCGTCGGACGTCAGGCGCTTCCAGGCGTCGACGGCGGTGCGGTCGAAATAGGCTTCGAGTTCGCCGCGTCTTGAGACATAGCTTGGCGTGGTCATCAATCGAACCCCAGAAATTCGAAGAGATCGCGATCCTTCATCGGGGACGCGTCGATCGGTTCGTAGCCATCCCAGAGCTCCTGCGCGAGGCGTAAATATTCCTCCTGCACGGCCATGAGCTCAGGCGACGGCTCCATCTCGAAGAGCGTCGATTTCTTGAGTCGGCTGCGACGTATGACGTCGAGATCGGGAAAATGGGCGACGCGCCTGAGGCCGACGGCTTCATTGTAGCGGTCGATCTCGTCAGTCTTGACGCTACGATTGGCGATGACGCCGCCAAGCCGCACCTCGTAATTTTTCGATTTGGCCCGGATCGCGGCGACGATACGATTCATCGCGAAAATCGAGTCGAAATCATTCGCCGTGACGATCAGGGCGCGACCGGCGTGTTGAAGCGGCGAGGCGAAGCCCCCGCAGACAACGTCGCCAAGCACGTCGAAGATTACGACATCCGTATCCTCGAGCAGATGATGCTCCTTGAGGAGTTTAACCGTTTGACCGACGACATAGCCGCCGCACCCCGTGCCGGCCGGCGGACCGCCGGCTTCGACGCACATCACGCCATTGTACCCTTCGACGACAAAATCCTCGACGCGCAGTTCCTCAGAGTGAAAATTCACGCTTTCCAGCGCATCGATCACGGTAGGCGCGAGACGCTTGGTCAAGGTGAACGTCGAATCGTGCTTGGGATCGCAACCGATCTGCAACACGCGTTTTCCCAGTTTGGAAAAGGCGACGGAGAGATTGGACGATGTGGTGCTTTTGCCAATGCCCCCCTTGCCATAGATCGCGAAGACTTTCGCCGTCCCGATCTGCACATTGGGATCAATTTCGACCTGGAACGAATCGCGTTCGACAGGTTTGCGGATCTGGATATTCATGCCGCAATCTCCTCAGTTACGCCTTCGAGACGATCCTCCAGCTCCTCGCTGGCCTGCTGAAGCGCTTCGAGGGTTGTCTCGTCGGGCGTCCAGTAATGACGCTGGTGCGCCTCGATCAGTCGATTGGCGATACGAACGGACGCCACCGGATTGAGTTGAGCGAGGCGCTGCCGCATCTCGGCGTCAAGCACATAGGTTTCGGTGAGACGCTGATAGACCCATGGCTCGACCTGACCGGTCGTCGCCGACCAGCCCATTGTGTTCGTCACATGCGACTCGATGTGGCGCACGCCCTCGTAGCCATGCCTGAGCATGCTCTCGTACCATTTTGGATTCAGCGCGCGGGTGCGCGTCTCAAGGGCGACCTGCTCGTTGAGCGTGCGCACGACGCCCTCGCCACTGGTCTGATCGCCAATATAGACCGGAGCCATCTCGCCTCTGGCGCGCTTGACGGAACGGCTCACGCCGCCGAGCGTGTCGAAATAATGGTCGATCGTCGTGACGCCGAGCTCCACCGAGTCGAGATTCTGATAGGCGAGCTCAACTCCCGACAGCACGCTCTGCAAGACTTCGTTCTGTCGCGTCGGTTTGCCTGCGACGCCATAGGCAAAGCCCTTACGACGCAAATAGGCCTCGGCGAGCTGGTCCTCGTCCTCCCATACGCCGCCGTCGATCATGGAATTGATGTTCGCGCCATAGGCGCCGTCGGCGTTGCCGAAAACGCGAAGCGCCGCCGTCTCCATGTCGCCGCCATGCGCTTCGATGAAAGCGAGGGCGTGCTTGCGAACGAAGTTGCTCTCGATCGGCTCGTCGGCGGAAGCGGCCAGCAGACAGGCTTCGGCGAGCAGCTTCACCTGCAGCGGCAACAAATCCCGGAAAATGCCGGAGAGGGAGATCATCACATCGATGCGCGGCCGACCAAGCTTATCCAGCGGCGTGAGCGCCGCGCCAGCGAGGCGTCCATAGCCGTCAAAACGTGGCTCGGCGCCAAGAAGCGCCAGCGCCTGGGAGATGGGCGCGCCCTCCGATTTAAGATTATCCGTTCCCCACAACACAAGCGCGACCGTCTCCGGCAGAGCGCCGCCCTGCTGGAGATGACGATCGAGAAGACAGGCGGCCTGACGCGCGCCGTCGCGGACGGCGAAAGCGCTGGGAATGTGGAAGGGATCGAAACCGTGCAGGTTCCGTCCTGTCGGCAAAACGTCGAGTGACCGAAGCACATCGCCGCCCGCCGCCGGCCGTACGAAGCGCGCATCAAGCGCGCGCATCAGTCCGGCGAGTTCGTGATCGATGGAGAGCGACGCGTCGGCGGCGGCGAGCTTGCGCAAGGTCTCGCGGGTTAAAGCGTCCGGCGACAGCGTTTCAGGCGAAACGCCAGCCATCAGCGCCGCCACCATTTCCTTGTCGATTTTCGTCGACGGCCCGGTTTCGGCTATGGCGAGCAACATGTCTCGGCGGGCTTCCTGAGTCATTGGCTCGCCGACAATATGTAAACCGTGCGGGATCAGCGCATATTCGAGTTCGAGCAAGGCGTCGACAAGTTTGGCGATGCTGTCGGCGGCTTCTTCGCCCCAGATTGGTTCGGCGGCGGCCAGATCGACAGCGGCGGCCTGCGTCTGAACGAGACGCGCAAGTTCGCGGCGCTCTGACGTCGCCGCCGGATCGAGCGAGCGCCAGCGATCAAGTGAGGCTTTGAGATCGACGAGCCCGCGGTATAGCCCGGCGTTGGCGACAGGCGGCGTCAGATAGCTGACCAGCGTCGCCGCCGAGCGACGCTTGGCGAGAACGCCCTCCGAGGGATTGTTGGACGCATAGAGATAAAAATTCGGCAGAGGGCCGATGAGTCGATCCGGCCAACAATCGCCGGTCAAACCTGTCTGCTTGCCCGGCATGAATTCAAGCGCCCCGTGGGTGCCGAAATGCAGCACGGCGTCGGCGCAGAAATCCTCCTTGACCCATCGGTAGAATGCCGAAAACGCATGCGTCGGCGCGAAGCCCTTCTCGAACAGCAGGCGCATCGGATCGCCTTCAAAACCGAATGCCGGCTGAACCCCGACGAAGACATTGCCGAAGCGTTCGCCGTAGATGTGAATCGAGGCGCCGTCGCTCTGCAGTCGGCCGGGAGCCGGCCCCCATTGCGTCTCGATTTCGTCGAGCCAGGTTTCGCTTCGGACATGCTGATCAACCATTACGCGCGCATGAACATTGGCCTGCGCGCCATAGCTTTGGGCGTTGCCCTCGACCACCGCCTTGCGCAACGCCTCGACTGTCGCCGGCGGCTCGACGGCGTAACCGCCGCGCTGCATCTCCAGCAGCACGCGATGAAGCGATTCGAAAACCGAGAGATAGGCGGCGGAACCCGTCGCGCCGGAATTCGGCGGGAAATTGAACACAACGATCGCCACCTTGCGCGCAGCGCGGGCCGACCGGCGCAGATGCGTCAATCGCTCGACACGCGCCGCCAGCATCTCCGCGCGCTCGGCGCACGCCTGCATGTCCCGGGCGCTCTCGCTTTCCGGGAAGACGCAATTGCGCGCGCAGGCGGAACAGCCGCCGGCTGTCTGCGGACGTCCGCCAAACACCATCGGCCCGGTCGCGCCGTCGAGTTCCGGGATCGACACCATCACCGTAGCCTCGACTGGCAGCAAACCGCGGTCTGAGTCGCGCCAATCGCTCATGGTCTGGAATTCAACGGGATGCGCGCCGATGTAGGGCGCATCCAGCCTTGCGAGAATCTCCTCCGCCGCGCGGGCGTCGTTATAGGCAGGGCCGCCGACGAGGGAGAATCCGGTGAGCGACACAAGCGCATCGATGACCGGACGTCCGTCGCGCAAGAAATATTTTTCGATGGCCGGACGCGCGTCGAGTCCTGTCGCATAGGCCGGGATCACTCTGAGGCCGCGCGCCTCCATGGCGGCGATGACGCCATCGTAATGACGCGCATTGTTGGCCAGGACATAGGAACGCAGAACCAGAAGACCGACGGTCGCCTTGCCGCCGCCGGGCGGGGCGGGAAGTTGCTCGACGCTATCGCAGACGTGTCCGGGCAAATCGGGATGATAAAGGCCGATGTCCGGATATTCGACAGGCGGCGCGGGCCTCAAGCTTCCGCGTAATGCGCGCCGCGGCCCATCGGCGTAACGACCGACGAGATAACGCACCATATTCGCCATGTTCTCGTCGGAGCAGGCCAGCCAGTATTGCAGCGTCAGGAAATAGGCGCGCACATCCTGGGCGGCCCCGGGAATAAAACGCAGAATCTTGGGTAACCGGCGCAACATTTTCATCTGCGCGGCGCCGGCCGTATCGTTCCTGGTCTTGTTGCCGCGCAGCCGCTTGAGCAGCGACATGAAACCCGAGGTCGGCGCGCTCATGTCGAAGCGGCCCATACGCGTCAACTTCGCCACCTCGCCGGCCGACATGATCGTCACCATAGCGTCGCAATGGTCGCGGCGCGCCGCCAGAGCCCCGAGCAGGGGCTTGAAATGATCCTCGAGAAACAGCATCGCATTGACGATGATGTCGCCTTCGGCGATGGCCGCGAGGCAAGCTTCGAGAGCTCTGGGGCTGGTGGTGAATTCCGACGCTGCGTGAACAGTTAACGACAGCCCGGGCATCTCCGCCGCCAGCTTGCGGCGGGCGCGATCCGTCGCCGTGGCCACATGCGTATCCATGGTCACGATGACGACCCTCAGGGCCGTCGGCTCAGCGGGCAAAATGGGCTTTTGCGTCATAGAGCGTCTCGACGGTGATGATCGCAAGGCCATTCTCGGCGGCGAATTTCTCGGTGTTGCGTCGGGCCTTGCCGCGGACGAAGAATGGCACTTTCTTCAGTTCCTGTTCGGCGTCCGCCGCCCAGGCGAGGACGATGTCGCTGGCGACGACAGAAGCCTGCGGGTTTGGCGACATCTGCTTGCCGCCGAGATGCGACGGCGCGGCGGCGTCGTGAAATTCCGCATCGTCGCGGAACATCGCGAGCAGATGCTCCTCAAGGCCCATCATCAGCGGATGCACCCATGTATCGAAGATCACATTCGCGCCCTCGAAACCCATCTGCGGGGCGTAGCGCGCCGGGAAATCCTGGACATGCGTGGGCGCCGATATGACGGCGCAAGGAACGCCAAGACGCTTGGCGATATGGCGTTCCATCTGCGTGCCGAGCACCAGCTCCGGCTGCAATTCCGCAACCTTCGCCTCGACTTCGAGATAATCGTCAGTGATCAGCGCCTCGACGTCGTAGCGCGCGGCGGCCTCGCGCATTTCCCTGGCGAATTCGCGTGAATAGGTGCCAACGCCGGCAATCGCAAAGCCCAGTTCGTCGCGTGCGATCCGCAGCGCGGCGATCGCGTGGGTGGCGTCGCCGAAGATGAAGACCCGCTTGCCCGTGAGATAGGTGGAATCGACAGAGCGCGAATACCAGGGCAGCCGGGACCCCTCGCTTTGGGACGCCGGCGCCGGATCGATCCCTGCGAGGCGGGCGACCTCTGCAAGGAAATCGCGCGTCGCCCCGACGCCAATCGGAATCGTGCGGGTGAACGGCTGACCATGCGCGCGCTCCAGCCACTGCGCCGCCGTGTGGGCGATTTCGGGATAGAGAGAGACATTGAAATCTGCGGCGCCAAGCCGCGTCAAATCCTGAGGGCTGGCGCCCAGCGGCGCAATGACATTGACCTCGACGCCCAGACCTTCGAGTAGTTTCTCGACTTCGCGCACATCGTCGCGGCACCGGAAACCCAACGCCGTAGGTCCGAGAATATTGCAAAGCTTGCGCGCGCGTTGCGGCCGTTCGCATCTGGCGCCGGCGAGGCTGCGCACGAGACGATAGAAGGTCTCCGCTGCGCCCCAGTTCTCCTTCTTTTGATAGGCTGGCAGTTCAAGCGGAATTACCGGACAGGGAAGATCGAGCGCCCTGGCGAGACCGCCGGGGTCGTCCTGCAGCAACTCTGCCGTACAGGACGCCCCGACGATCATCGCCTGCGGGGAGAAACGCTCATAGGCTTCGCGCGTCGCGCTTTTGAAAAGCTCCGCCGTGTCGGAGCCCAGATCGCGCGCCTCGAAGGTCGTATAGGTGACCGGAGGGCGGGCGCCGCGACGCTCGATCATGGTGAACAGCAGATCGGCGTAGGTGTCGCCCTGCGGCGCATGCAGCACATAATGCAGATCGCGCATGGCGGTTGCGATGCGCATCGCGCCGATATGCGGAGGTCCTTCGTAGGTCCAGAGGGTGAGTTGCATGTTCTACACCTCCAGCCGAGCGCGCCGACGCAAGGGCCGCGCGAAAAGTTCGGCGAGGTCGCCGGCCTGGTCGAAACCCTGAATGGGCGAGAAAAGCAGCTCGATGGACCATTTTGTCGTGAAGCCCTCGGCCTCTAGCGGATTGGCGAGACCGAGCCCGCACAGCACGAGGTCGGGTTTCGCGGCGCGACAGCGGTCGAGTTGTCGATCGACATGCTGTCCTTCGACGATCGGCGTGTCCGGCGGCAGCAGCGACAGTTCACTCGCCATATGACGACGATGCAGATAGGGCGTGCCGATCTCGACGATGCGCATGCCCATTTCACGCGACAGAAAGCGCGCCAGAACAGGCTCGAGCTGCGAGTCGGGAAAAAGGAAGATTCGCTTGTCGACAAGCGCCTCACGATAATGCGTCAGGGCTTGCGCGGCGCGGACGCGGGGGGCCTCAATGACCTTATGAAACCGCGCCTCGCTGACGCCGAACGCACGCGCAGCCGCTTGCAACCACAGCGTTGAGCCTTCGACTCCCAGCGGAAAGGGCGCCTCGATACGGCGCGCGCCCCGCTCTTCAAGGGCGCGCGCTGTGTCGGCAAGGAAAGGCTGGGCGAGGAGAAACGAGGTGTTGGGTCCGACCGACGGCAACTGCGCCGCGCGTCGCATCGGCAGAAAACGCACCGGCGCTATTCCCAGAGCGTCGAAAAGTCGGGCGAATTGATCTTCGACGACATCGGCCAGGGCGCCGACGACAAGCAGCGACGGCGGCGCATCGGGCGCCTCTTCCGGAAGCGTCGGGGCCAGGGCGGCGAGACAGGCGTCTTCGCCCTGGGTGAAAGTCGTTTCGACGCCGCTACCCGAGTAGCTCAGGATTCGCACGCGCGGGGCGTGAATTCTCGACTGGCGTGCGGCGGCGCGCGACAAATCGATCTTGATGACCTCGGACGGGCAGGAGCCAACTAGAAACAGCAATTTGATTTCGGGGCGGCGCGTCAGGAGACGATCGACGACCGCGTCAAGTTCGTCGTCGATATCGGCGACGCCGGCGAGATCGCGATCCTCCAGAATAGCGGTTGCGAATCGCGGTTCTGCGAAAATCATCACGCCAGCGGCCGATTGCAATAAATGCGCGCAGGTGCGCGAACCGACAACGAGAAAGAAAGCGTCCTGTATTTTTCGATGCAGCCAGACGATGCCAGTGAGACCGCAAAACACTTCGCGCTGGCCGCGTTCCTGACGGATGACCGGAGCGTCGCAGGCGCCCACGAGAGGCGCCGGGAACGGCGAAAGCGCGTTCATGACGCGCACTCCGTCTGCGGTTTGGCGCGCGCAGCCTCATCGAGCCGCGCAGCGCGCAACTTCAGCAGAAACTGCGTGGCGTTGATCACATAGGTGGCGTAGGCGGCGAGCGCGAGAAACATCAGGCCGCGCGGCTCCAGCCAATCGAAGGCGAGGGCTGCGAGATAGGCCGTGTGCAGCGCCAGAACGAGCATGCTGAACACGTCTTCCCAGAAAAAGGCCGGCGCAAAGAGATAACGGCCAAAAACGACCTTCTCCCAGATCGAGCCGGTAATCATGATGGCGTAAAGCGCGAAGGTCTTGACCACGACCGAGACGGCCGCAGCGGTTTCGCCTTGACCCGACGTTAGATAGCGCAGCACAAGAATGAGGCTGACGAGAAAAATCACAAACTGGATCGGGGCAAGCACGCCTTGGACAAGCGTCCAGACCGTTTCATCGCGGCGACGACGCTCGCCGTCCGAATAGAGTGTCCGTGGTGTGTGAGGCCGGTATTCGCTCATATCGCTTCTACGCCTCGCCTTGCCGTCATGAGGGTTTCGACGCCTGCGGGCCCGCCGTTCCGCTCCAGAAACAAATCTAATGCGGGCTACGCCCATGTGTCAATTAAAATTGACGTTATCTTTATGTGACATCCGACCGATTTTGCGCTATCTTACAGAGACTGACAGTCTGGCCATGTCCCGATTCCTTGCCCAGGGCGGGGGTAAAACGAACGGGGCGCAAGTCCCGGGTCGGTCGCGCAGGGAGCGAAAAATGAAGATTTCGGCCATGGCGACAGGAAGCCTCAACGGCGGTCGGACGCGGACCGATCTCGCTTCGGCGGCCTTCCAGGCTGCGGCCTCAACCAGAGGAAAATAGGAAAGGGGATCTTCACTACAGAAAAAGGCGATCCAATATTGCGAACGCCGATCGCCAACATTAAGACCACGATTACTTTCCAGCCTGTCGAAATTCATAATCAGAAAGCGAGATCTGCGTTGTGAGCGACGTCATGACCACGCCAGCCGCAACGGGCTTTTCCGCCGCCGGAGCCCGGCCGGAGAGCCTGAAAGCCGACGATCTCGGCGCGCTTCTGGCCGCCGCCTGCGATCTCACCCTGCTCCTCGACACTCAAGGCGTGATTATAGATGTCGCGGTCGGCGCCAATGGCGTCCCGTCGGCCAAAGGCTGGATTGGCAAGCCATGGATCGACACCGTGACCATCGAAAGCCGACCCAAGGTTGAGGCCATGATGCGCGAGGCGGCGAAGGGCGCGCCGCCGCGGTGGCGCCAGGTCAATCATCCAGTCAATCTCCCGGTCAATCATCCGGTCAATTACCCAAGCTCCGCAGGCGATCTGCCCATGAATTACGCCGCGGCGCGCACCCATTCTGGCGGGCCCATCGTGGCGTTCGGCCGCGATTTACGCAGCTTTGCCGCCCTGCAACAGAGGGTGGCCGAGTCGCAGCAGGAAATGGAGCGCGAATACGCCCGCATCCGCAGCGCAGAAAAACGCTACCGTCTGTTGTTCCAGCTCGCTGCGGAGGCCATTCTCATCATCGACGCCGAAACGCATCACATCGTTGAGGCCAATCCAGCAGCCCTGACCCTGCTCGGCAAACCCGTCAAGAAGCTGGTCGGCGGCGCCTTCACCGAATTGTTCGACGAACCCAGTCGCCGCATCGCTCAATCCTTCGTGGCCGCGCTTCTGGTGGCTCCCCGCGTCGACAATGTTCATGTCGCCCTCGCCGAAAGCAAGGAGCCGCTGTTGCTGTCGGGAGCGCTGCTTCGCCAGGAGGGCGCGGGGTCAATTATCGTCATGCTCTCACGCGTCGATGGCGGCGCTGCGGCCTCGGTGGAAAAGGCCGGCGCCATGCTTGTTATGGAGCAGATGCCCGACGCCTTCGTTCTCACCGACAGGGACCGTCGAATTCTGATGGCCAACGCCGCTTTCGTCGAATTGGTTCAGCTCGCGTCGGAGGAGCGCGCAAGGGGCGAGCCGATCGAGAAATGGATCGGGCGCCCCGGCGTTGATGTCGATGTGCTTTTCGCCAATCTGCAGACTCATGGCGTTTTGCGTCACTTCTCGACGGTGGCGCGCGGCGAACACGGCACGATCGTCGATATCGACGTTTCGGGGATCGACGTCTCCAACGGCGCGCGGCGCTTCCTGGGATTTTGCATCCGGCCCGACGACATACGGTCCGGACGCGAGCGACTGGGGGGCCGCGAGCTGCCGCGCACGGCGGAGCAGTTTACGGATCTTGTCGGCCGCGTTTCGCTGAAAAATCTGGTGCGCGAAACCACTGACCTCATTGAGCGGCTGTGCATCGAAGCGGCGCTGGACATCACCAGGGACAATCGCGCTTCCGCCGCTGAAATGCTTGGCCTGAGTCGACAGGCGCTCTACACCAAGCTTCGGCGCTACGGACTGGGCGACCTCGACGACGAAGACACGGGAGCCCCCGCCGATTGAAACGGCGCCTCCCTGCACAACCGAAACGACATGTGTAAATTTAAATTGACACATAAAGTCGTCAATAATATTCTTTAGAAATGGAGACGCCGAAACCAGCCGCCGTTCTCGAGCTCTTGAAGCCGGTAACCTGGTTTGCGCCGATGTGGGCCTTCGGCTGCGGAGTGATTTCATCGGGCGTGTCGCCGTCTTCGCGATGGTCTTTCATTATCGCCGGCGTCCTTCTTTCCGGTCCGCTGGTTTGCGCGACCAGTCAGGCCGTCAACGACTGGTATGATCGCTACGTCGACGCCATCAACGAGCCGGACCGGCCAATTCCCTCCGGCCGCATTCCCGGACGCTGGGGCCTCTATATCGGCTGCGTGTGGACGCTGTTGTCGCTTGTGGTCGCCGCAGGGCTGGGCCCGTGGGTGTTCGCGGCCGCCGTGTTCGGATTATTGTTGGCCTGGGTCTATAGCGCGCCGCCATTGCGACTGAAACAAAACGGCTGGTGGGGCAACGCCGCCGTGGCGATCTGCTACGAGGGGTTGCCCTGGTTCACAGGCGCCGCGGTCATGGCGGCGGCGTTTCCCGACAGCAAGATCATCGCGCTCGCTCTGCTATACAGCATCGGCGCGCATGGAATTATGACCCTCAACGACTTCAAATCCGTGGAGGGCGACAAGCGAATGGGCGTGGCCTCCCTGCCGGTGCAGCTCGGCGTCAGGGAAGCGGCGCGTTTCGCCTGTGCGCTGATGGCTGCGCCACAAGTCGTCGTAATCGCGCTGCTCGCAGGCTGGGGGCATGGACCTTATGCGGTCGCCGTCGCCGCCCTGCTCCTCGGCCAGTTTGCACTGATGCGCAGACTTCTCATCGATCCGCGCGCGCAGGCGCCTTTCTATAACGCCACAGGCACGACGCTTTACGTGCTCGGCATGGCGGCCAGCGCTTTCGCCTTGAGTTCGTAAGGGGATCGTCATGATGTCGCATGCGTCGCAAGCAGCAGGGTCGACGACGCCGGGGACGCTCGGCTGGTCCGGCATTATCCGACTGGGACTCGTGCAGACCGCTCTGGGCGCGATTGTCGTTTTGATGACCTCGACGATCAATCGCGTCATGGTCGTCGAGTTGGCGCTGCCCGCCATCGTGCCAGGATTGCTCGTCGCCTCGCATTACGCGGTGCAGATGCTGCGTCCGGCCTGGGGATATGGCGCCGACGTCGGCGGCAAGCGCACCCCATGGATCATCGGCGGCCTCGCAACGCTGGCGATCGGCGGCGTCGGCGCGGCGCTCGGGGCCGCTCTCGCCACGACCCACGTCCTGTCCGGCATTGCGCTCGCAGCCGTCGCATTTTTGCTCGTCGGAGTCGGCGCGGGCGCGGCGGGAACCTCCGTGCTCGCGATGCTCGCCACCCGTGTGGCGCCGCAGCGGCGCGCAGCGGCCGCCACGGCCGTCTGGGTGATGATGATCCTCGGCTTCGCCGTCACCGCGCCAATTGCAGGTCATTACCTCGATCCCTTCTCGCAGGAACGCCTGATCGTCGTAACCGGGGTCGTCTGCGCCCTCGCGTTCTCAGTCGCGACGCTGGCGGTGACAGGGGTCGAAAACGATGCGCCCGCTCCCGTCGCGCAACATCACAGACCGCCCTTTCGTGACGCCTTCGCGCAAGTCTGGCGGGAGCCCGAAGCGAGACAATTCACCATCTTCATTTTCGTCTCGATGCTCGCCTACAGCATGCAGGAGCTTTTGGTTGAACCCTTTGCCGGCGTCGTGTTCGGGATGACGCCGGGCGCAACCACAAGGCTCGCGGGCCTGCAACATGGCGGCGTGTTGCTTGGCATGATTGGCGTTGCGCTGGCGGCGACGACGATCGGCGGACCGCGCCTTGGCTCGCTGCGTATGTGGACGGTCGGCGGGTGCCTCGCCTCCGGCGCCGCGCTCGTCGCTGTTGCGGCGAGCGGTTATGTTGGCCTCTCCAACACCTTGAAAGTCTCGGTGTTCCTGCTCGGCGTATCGAACGGCGCCTTCGCCGTCGCCGCGATCGGCTCAATGATGAGCCTCGCCGCAGAGGGCGCTCAGGCGCGCGAAGGGACCCGCATCGGACTATGGGGCGCGGCGCAGGCCATCGCCTTCGGATCCGGCGGCGTTGTGGCGACGCTCCTCGTCGATCTCGCGAAACTGTTTCTCGGCGCGCCGCTCCCGGCTTACGCCATGGTCTTCGTCGGCGAAGCCGGACTCTTTATCCTTTCAGCCGTTCTCGCCAGCCGCATCGCCAGCTCGCGCAAGACTCGCGACGACCGCGCGACGCCGGGCCGGGCGGCGACGGCGACCTCTTGAGGAAGCGCACAATGCCGGAGAACGCGATTTTCGATGTAGCCGTGATCGGCGGCGGTCCGGCGGGCGCAACAGCTGCGCATGATCTGGCCCGGCGCGGCTATAACGTCGCCCTCGTCGACAAACAGGGGCGGATCAAGCCGTGCGGCGGCGCCATTCCGCCGCGCCTCATCCGTGATTTTGCGATCCCCGATCATTTGCTGAAAGCCCGCGTCACCTCCGCGCGCATGATCTCTCCAAGGGGCGTCGCCGTCGACATGCCTATTTCGGGAGGCTTCGTCGGCATGGTCGACCGTTGCGAATTTGACGAATGGCTGCGACAGCGCGCCGCCGCCGCCGGCGCGACCCGTGTAACAGGCGCTTTCGAAAGGATCGAGCGCGACGCGGATGGCCCGCCGCGCGTCATCTACCGGCAAAACAATTTTGAAGCAGAGCAATCACTGCGCGCGCGCCTCGTCATAGGTGCAGATGGCGCGCTCTCGCAGGTGGGGCGTCAGGAAGTGCCTGGCGCGGATCGGGCGCGGTTCGTTTTCGCCTACCATGAGGTTATCGCGACGCCCCGGTCAGAAACGAACGATCCCGATCGTTGCGAGATACATTATCGCGGCGCTTTGTCCCCGGATTTTTATGCCTGGATCTTTCCCCACGGGGATACGATGAGCGTAGGCTCCGGCAGCGCCCGCAAGGGGTTCTCGCTCAAGAGATCGGTGCGCGATCTGCGCGCCGACTCCGGACTCGTCGAAACGCAAACCGTCCGACGCGAAGGCGCGCCCATTCCGCTCAAGCCGCTGAGGCGATGGGATAACGGCCGCGATGTGGTGCTCGCCGGCGACGCGGCCGGCGTCGTCGCGCCGGCGTCCGGCGAAGGCATTTACTACGCCATGCTGGGCGGTCGTCTCGCGGCCGACGCAGTCGAGGCGTGTTTGCGCAGCGGCGACGCCCGCGCCCTCGCCACGGCGCGCAAGCGTTTTATGACAACCCACGGCAAAGTCTTCTTCATTCTCGGACTGATGCAATATTTCTGGTATCGCAGCGACCGTTTACGGGAGTCCTTCGTCAGCATCTGCAAGGACCCGGACGTTCAGCGCCTCACATGGGAAGCTTATATGAACAAGGAGCTGGTGCGTCGCGATCCGATGGCGCATGCGCGCATCTTCTTCAAGGATCTGGCGCATCTTCTGAGATTGGCGTCGACATGATGTCGCTGGCTGCGGATCGATGGACTCTCGTGACGATTGCGACGATCATCGTCGGACTCGTCGCCGTGCTCGGCGGCGTCGCGACCGAAATCGGCGAATGGTACGAAGGTTTGCGCTTTCCATCCTGGCGACCGCCGAACTGGCTTTTCGGCCCAGCCTGGACGTTGATCTTCCTGCTGACCGCAACGAGCGGCGTGCTCGCCTGGGAGCAGGCGCCTGACGATGACGCCCGTCGCTGGCTGCTGGCGCTGTTCCTTATCAACGCCATGCTGAATGTCGCGTGGAGCCCCTTGTTCTTCAAATTGCGGCGGCCGGATTGGGCGCTGGTCGAACTCGTCTTTCTCTGGCTTTCGATCTTGTCGCTGATCCTCGCGGTCGGCGCTATCTCGACATTCGCGGGCGTCTTGCTCGCGCCCTACCTCGCCTGGGTAAGTTTCGCAGGTTTTCTGAACTGGACGATGGTCGAACTCAACAAGCCTTTCTGCACCTATTGGCCAGGCAAACATCGCCGGACAGGAAACGTCTGATGGAAATTTTCGCTGATCCGCATCTCATCGACGTCATCCTGACGCTGGTCGCGATTGAGGCGACGGCGGTTCTGGGTTTTCGATTCATTCGTGGATCAGGTCCCGCGCCGCTCGGTTTCTTGTGTACGCTGCTTGCCGGGGCGTTTCTGCTCCTCGCCCTGCGCCATGCGCTCGCCGGCGCATCGACAGCCATGATCGCCGGCAGCCTCATGCTCTCCCTGCTCGCGCATCTCGCCGATCTGTCGTTGCGTTGGAAAACGGCGCCGACGCGCGACGCTCAGTCGACGATGGGGAAGCAGACGGCGATCGCCCAGGCCAGTCCGAAAGCGGCGCCGAGCGCGCCCGCCCGGGGATCGCGCGTGCGGGCGTAGACCCAACGCCCGACAAGACCGTAAACCGTCAGCAAAATGACAATCACGATTGCGATGATGATCAGGAAGAACAGGCGGCCCGGGTTGAGCGCGACAGCGATCCCCAGCGAGGCGACGAAACAGAATTTGCTGAACGCATAGCCGCCCCGCGCCGCGCCTTGCCCCCGCGTCATCCATTCGTCCGCGAGAAAATAGGCCGCGCACCCCGCAAAAATCGGCGCCATCAACAGAGCGCGCGGCGCTGTCGGCGCGAAGGAGGTCACATAGGCGTCGAGCGGCGCGCCCAGGATCAGCGCATAATACGCCGCAACCGCCCCGCCGCAGAAGAGAAGCGAGATTAACGGCCCCGATGCAAAAGCGACAGGGGGGTCGCGCCCGATTCGTAATGCAACAGCCGTCAGCAAGCCATAGAGCCCCATGTGCGCGGCGAGATAATCGCCTAGCAGAATGGGCATGAAATCTGTCGGAGCCTTCCATAACAACAGCGGCGTCAGCAGCGCTGGCGCAATCGCCCGCGGCGCAAGCTGGCGCCAGTCAAGCCCCGCGCCAAGCGGCGACGGCGCCAGCACAGGCAAAAAGCCGGCCAGCGGTCGCGACAGCAGGATCAGACTTGCGAAAAGCAGCGCCAGCCACGGGCCGCGACGATCGACAAAACCGGCCTCGCTGCGTCCGAAAACGGCGTTCAACCAGGCGACGGTCTCGGCGAGCGCATCCTGGCTGTAGAGCACGCCGATATGTTCAGCGCCGCGCGCCAGGGCCAGCCTGCGCCCGTCGCCCGCCGCAACATCCCCGTAGGTGACGCCCGGACGCGCATCGCCTCCCGACGTCAGGGAGACGGCGCGCCGCCCGGCGTCGATCAAGCGTTGCGATTCCCACGCGCCGTCGACGATCAACAGATTTTTCGGCGCCCTCGCCGTGACCTCCTGAGCGAAAAAAGAAAGCGCGACGACCGCCGAAACGCCGGGATCACGACGCGCGGCGCGGACAACAAGATCGGTAGCCATTGAATGCCCCGCGAGCGCAATCCGGCCGTCGACGCCAGGCAGCCCGCGCGCGAAGGCGACAACCTTTTCGATGTCAGCCATCAGCGCGCTGGCGCTCTGCGCCAGATCCCTGATCCCACCCGTCATGGGACGTTGATTTCGTCCGTGTCCTGAAAAATCGAAGGTCACCGCGACATAGCCATTCTGCGCCAGCGTCGTCGCCATCGGCGCCATCAACTGTTGCGAGCCGGAAAATCCATGCGCAATGACAACGGCGGGCCCCGGCGGATGATTTGTTTTTTGCCAGACAGTGATGGGCGTATCGTCGACACGCGCCGTCGTCACGGTAAGATTGTGCGACTGCGCGCGAATATTGTGCGCTGCAACAGCAAGGATGATGGCGATCAGAAACAAAAAAAAATTGTTGCGCGGATCTCTCACCTTGGCGCCTTCGTAGGGAGCGGATTTTAAAAGCCTATCCTCAGCGCCGTGTGTCTGTCCAGCATGACATATGACACCAGGCCTCCGAGGATAGCGTCAATGGCGCTTTACTGTTAGCGTTTTGTGAGCTTTTATTCTGTTCAGGAAGAAAGAGCGCTTCGCAAAAGCCTCAGGCCATTCGATGAATCTAGATTAAAGCAAGAAGCCTCCGGGCGAAAACGCCCGCGCCTCAAGCGATTTCTCGACCGCGAAGTTGAGAAGTTGCTCAGCGGCAAAAATCGAGTGGAGAGGCCGGCGAATGAGCGTCGGTCAGTAGCGGACAAATCCTGCTGGCGATCGTGTGTCGAGGGCACAGAATGAGCAACGACGTCGATATGGATGCGGGCGCCGAGCGTCCGGCGCGCTACAACGGCAACCGCGCCGAGACGCTTTCGGCGGGACGCACTTATCCAACGCGCGATCGCCTAGCATCGGTGGTCATCGACGATATCGTCCCGCGATTGCATCTGCTGCATCATAATCTGTCGAAGACAGACGCCGAACGCGCCTTCAGTCGTCAGGAGATTATCGATTTCTCCAATACTCTGATCGATAACGACGGCGGCGCCGTAGAGCAATATCTTCAAAAGATGCGTGACCGCGGCCACTCGCAGGAGACGCTCCTCCTCGGACTGATGTCCGAGGCCGCCCGCCATCTGGGCGTTCTCTGGGAAGATGACCGTCGCACCTTCATCGAAGTGACAATCGGCGTGGCGCGCCTGCAGCGGGTGTTGTGCGAATTTAACGCCTCTTTCGCGCCAAGGCCCACGGACGGCCGTCAGCGCGTTTTGCTCTGTGCGCTTGCCGGCGAGCGGCATGACTTCGGACTCGATATGGTCGCCTGTTTCCTGCGTCACGCCGCCTGGGACGTCGACCTGCGAAAAGAATGCCGAACGCAGGATATCGCGGACGCTGTGGCGCACGAACGCTTCGCCATTGTGGGTCTGACCCTGAGTGCTGGCTCGGGTCTTGAAGCGCTCTGTCGCGCCATTCAGGCGGCGCGCGCAGCCTCGATCAATCCTGCGATCGGCGTCCTCGTGGGCGGACCATTGTTTCGCGCCAATCCAGGGCTGGTGACGCAGGTGGGCGCCGATGCGATGGCCACGGACGCCGCCAGCGCGCGTCTTCTGGCCAGGCGACTGCTTCAGCGCCAACATTCGCATGACGTCGCGCCGGGTCATGACGCTTGGCGATATGTCCCCGCAAGACGCGCGCCGGTCATACGCGCCCGACTGTCGAATGGGGCGACGGCGAACTGAGGCGTCAGGTCGCTTGAGTCGTCTTTGCCGCTTCGTCGCGCGGACAACTGACAGGCCCGCAGGAAACTGGAAATTTAGCACGACAGGCGAGAGAGCTCCTGGCGGCGGTTGCAGATGTAAGTGCGGCCGGATTTGTGGCCAAACTTCCAGCTGGACTTGCAACTGGACTTGCAGTGGACAGCCACTTGCAGTGGACAGCCACTTGCAATGGACGGCCACTTGCAATGGACGGCTATAGGTGTAAACTTTGAATTACACTCAGAGCGTCTTATGCTCTTGTCGATAACGGGTCCGGGGGGCCGATGACGTCGCTTCAGGTCAACTTACCGCGCGACACGGCGCGCCCCGTCTCGGTCGTCCATTCCCCGTCGCAGTCGACGAGCGCGGCGACGCGATCCGATCCCACAGCGTCCTATCCCTTCTCCGCGATCGTCGGCCAGGACGACATGAAGCTGGCTTTTCTTATCGCCGCGATCGATCCTTCGGTCGGCGGCGTACTTGTTTTCGGGGATCGCGGCACAGGTAAATCGACGGCGGTTCGCGCGCTGGCGCGGCTGCTGCCGCAATTGCGCGCCGTGGAGGGCTGTGTCTACAACTGCGACCCCGGAGCGCCGGGCGGGATGTGCGAGGCCTGCCGCAAAACCGCCCCGGGGGAGGCCCTCAAGACGGCGTTGCGGCCGGCGCCCGTCGTCGATCTGCCGCTGGGCGCGACAGAGGATCGCGTTGTCGGCGCGCTTGATCTGGAGCGGGCGCTGACGCGGGGAGAGAAATCCTTCGAGCCCGGCTTGCTGGCCAGGGCCAACCGCGGCTTTCTTTACATTGATGAAGCGAATCTCCTTGAGGATCATCTTGTCGATCTGCTGCTTGACGTGGCGGCTTCAGGCGAAAACGTCGTCGAGCGGGACGGTCTGAGCGTCCGGCATCCGGCCCGCTTCGTTCTGATCGGCAGCGGCAACCCGGAAGAGGGCGAGTTGCGCCCGCAACTTCTGGACCGTTTCGGACTATCCGTCGATGTCAAGACTCCGACCGACATCGCGACCCGCGTCGAAGTCGTGCGGCGGCGCGACGCTTTCGAACGCGACCCGGCGCGCTTCCAACGCACATGGGCTCCGGAAGAGCAAAAGCTGCGTCGCCGCATCGCAGCGGCGCGTCGCCGAATTGGCGAGATCGAGACGCCCGACGCCGTCATGGAAAAAGCGGCGCGGCTGTGCGTCGCGCTGGGCTCGGACGGGTTGCGCGGCGAACTCACCCTGCTGCGCGCCGCCCGCGCGCTTGCGGCCTTCGAAGCCCAGACCTCTGTAGGCGACGCCGGATTACGGCGAGTCGCGCCCTTCGCGCTCGGTCATCGCCTGCGGCGCAATCCTCTGGACGAAGCCGGCTCGGCCGTGCGAGTCGCACGCGCAATCGAAGAGACTTTCGGCGCATGACCGACGGCGCGTCCGCGTTGATGGACGACGCCTGGGGGCGGATGGCCTTCGCCGCCGCGCTGTTTTCTGTCGATCCCCTGCAATCCGGCGTGTTGTTGCGCGCCGCGCCCGGGCCGGCGCGCGATGCGTGGCTGGCGTTGCTGCGTAACTATTTGCCCGACGCCGCGCCACTGACCCGCGCCCCGGTCAACATCGCCGATGATCGGCTGCTGGGCGGCCTTGATATCGCGGCAACCCTTCGCGCCGGACGACCAATCGCCGAAGCCGGTCTGCTCGCCCAGAGTCATGGCGGCGTTCTTGTGCTCGCCATGGCCGAGCGACAAAGCGCCAGAACCGCCGCGCATATTGCCGGCGCGCTGGATAGAGGCGGGATCGCGCTGGCCCGCGAGGGGCTTGCGGCCAGGCAAGACGCTAGGATCGGCGTCGTCGCGCTCGACGAGGGTCAGGGCGAGGACGAACGACCGCCTGCGGCGCTGCTCGATCGTCTCGCCATTCATCTCGATCTCGCCGGCGTTCGCCCCTGGGCCGGCGTTCCGAGCCTCATCGCTCCGTCGCAGGTCGCGGCCGCGCGCGCGCAGCTGGCAAAGGTGACCACTCCGCCAGAGGCCATTGCGACGCTCGTCGGCGTCGCGGCGCGTTTTGGCGTCGACTCCCTGCGGGCGCCCCTGCTGGCGCTGAGGGTGGCGCGCGCGGCCTGCGCACTGCGCGCGGCCTCAACCGTCGAGGAGATCGATCTGGAAATTGCGGCGCGCTTCGTGCTCGCCCCGCGCGCGACATGTCTGCCCGCGACGCCGCAAGAGAGCGCCTCCCAAGACAGCGCCTCCCAAGACAGCGCATCGCAAGAGAGCGACTCGCCAGAAACCGACGCTGGATCCGCCGGCGCCCCCGATGCGCCGAAAAACGACAATCACGGGCGCGATCGACCGTCGCCCGAGGATATCGTTGTCGCCGCAGCCTGCGCCGCTCTGCCGGCGGACGTTCTCGCGCGTCTTGCCAGCGGAGACGTCCATAGCGGATTGTCGCCGCGGTCCGGGCATTCCGGGGCGGCGCGCGTCTCGTCGCGCCGTGGCCGTCCCCTTGGCGCGCGACGCGGCGCGTTGCGCGAGGGTCGACTTTCCCTGATCGACACGCTGCGCGCCGCCGCGCCCTGGCAGAGCCTGCGCCGGCGCGAACGGCCCGACGCGGAACGACTGGCCCTCCACGTTCTTCCAGACGACTTCCGCATCACGCGATTTCGCGAACGTCGCGAAACGGTGGCTATTTTCGTTGTCGACGCATCCGGTTCGTCGGCGATGCGGCGACTCGCCGAGGTCAAGGGCGCGATCGAGATGATGCTCGCCGATTGTTATGTGCGCCGCGACAGCGTGGCGCTTGTGATCTTTCGCGGCAAACAGGCCGAAGTTCTTTTGCCTCCAACCCGCGCGCTGGCGCGCGCCAGGCGGGTGCTTGCTGCGACGCCAGGCGGCGGAGGCACTCCATTGGCGCATGGTCTCGACATGGCGGCGACGCTCGCCGAGAGCGTCCGCCGGAAGGGTCAGACGCCGCTCGTCGCCCTTCTGACCGACGGCAAGGCCAATATCGACAGAACCGGCGCCCCCGGCCGCGCGCGCGCCCTCGTCGACGCCATGCAGGCGGCGCAGCGTCTGCGTCTTGCAGGATGCGCGGCGATCGCCATCGACTCATCGCCGGCCGCCAGCGGCGCAGACGCGCCGACGCGCAAAATCGCCGAGGCCATGAAGGCCCGCTACCTGCGGCTGCCTTTCGTCGACGCGGCGCGACTGTCGGAAGCGGTCCGCGCCGCCGCGACGGCGACGTAACCAGGCGCGCCGTGTTCGCGCCCCTGCGCCCGCTCATCCTCGAACTGGACGGCGCCGACTGGCCGAACCGCGCTTCCAGCCAGAGGATTACAGCGGGCGGCGTCGACTGGCATGTCCAGATCCTCGGCGACGGACCGACCCTCTTGCTGTTGCACGGGACCGGCGCCGCGACCCACTCCTGGCGCGATCTCGCGCCGCTTCTCGCCCATCGCTTCCGGATCGTGGCGCCGGACCTGCCCGGTCATGGATTCACCCGCGCGCCAGACGCCCGCGCGCAGTCTCTTCCCGGCATGGCGCGCGCCGTCTTAGCCTTGCTCCAGACTCTGAAGCTGTCGCCGGCGGTCGCCATCGGACATTCGGCCGGCGCGGCCGTTGCGGCGCGGCTGGTCCTCGATGGCGACGTCGCTCCCGGACGGCTGATTGCGCTGAACGGCGCCCTTACCCCATTCGAGGGCGTGGCCGGTCGTTTGCTGCCGGGTCTCGCGAAAGGACTCTTCCTTAATCCATTCGCCCCGCGCTATTTCGCCTGGTCCGCCAATCCCGCCGCCGTCCGTCGGCTGCTCGACGGCACGGGATCGAAGATCGACGCGCGCGGCGCGGCGTTTTACGAGCGGCTGATGCGCAATCCCGTCCATGTCGCCGGCGCGCTGGGGATGATGGCGCATTGGGATTTGCACGCGCTCGAACGCGATCTGCCGCGTCTGCGTCTGCCGCTCGACCTGATCGTCGCCGACAATGATAAAACCGTACCGCCTCACGGCGCGCGCAAACTCGCCGCGCGGTTTTCGAACGCGCGCGTTCTGACCCTTCCGCGACTGGGGCATCTGGCGCATGAGGAAGCGCCGCAGCAGATTGCGCAACTTGTCTTCGAGCTTGTCGGAAACATCGCGGCCTGAAGCGATCCGCCGCCAGGCTGCGCGCGAGTGAAATTGCAATGCGTCATTATTGATTTACGCTCAAATGAATTGTCGACCGGTCTCCCGACGGAAGCGACGGGGACAGCATGCGCATTCACTTCATACGCGCCATTCTCTTCATTCCCCCGAATGACCAGTCTGGCGGCGCGGAGATTTATGTCGCGGCGGCGTCCGAGGGCGCGCTTTGAGAAATAATCGGCGCCCTTGTTCAGCCTGCGCAAAACGGAAGCGCGGCGAAGGGCGCGCTGGCCCGTGTTTTAACGGTTGAATGGCACGCGTATCCGGACTTGTTGCGACATCCGGGAGACGATCCGGCCGACGCTGTCAGCCGGATCATCGCACTTTATGGCGCCGGCTTGCCGCCGAGTTCGGGGAAATCCTTCGCCATGCTTTGACCGAGAAGCGGCTTGGGAGCGCCCTGGTGACAGGTGGCGCAATTGGCTTTCGGACTGTCGCCCAGCGGCCCGAGCCGGTTCGCCGGATAGACCGGTTTCAGCGGATCGAGATAATTGCCGTTGAGATCGCGCAGCATGGCGAGGCCATGCCAGGCGACGACGCGCTGCGGCTTGCTTTCCGCCCATCCGCCAAAGTTGCGAGTGTTGTGGCAATAGGCGCAATTCACGCCCAGCGCCTCCGACATGTGGATCATGAGCGAAAAGCTCTGTTCCGTCTGCTGGATCGAGGCGCCGGACACCGTCGGCAACGCCTGAGTCCCCTCAACCCGGATCGTATCGTTGCCAAGCAGATGCGGCTTGAACGGATCAACCGGCAGACCTGTGGCGCCATTCGACTTCGAAGGATGTCCGAAGCCGTAATTATGCGCCGACATGCCGCCCGCGTGAGGCGCGCCAGGATTATCGAACCAGATATTGGCCGGGACCGGATTGCCGCGATGGCAGGTGTAGCAGGTGACGCCCGTATTGGCGACATGCGAGGTGTAATTCGCGTTGATGTAGCGGTTCATCTGCAACATCCGACGCGCGACGATCTTTGCGTAGATGCCGTCGTCGGCAAGATTCTCCGTATTGTGGCAATAGGCGCAGCCCTGGTCGGGGGACACCCATTGCGTGATTGCGATCATCACACGATTGAATTCCTCGGTGCTGAGATCGGTGAGAACCTGCACGTTCTTGTAGGCCTCGGTCGCGCGCTCGCCGGATGACGAGGCCTTGTCGATCGGCTCCGGCAGGGCATTGGCCGCCTGGAGAATGCGCAGGTTCTGGGCGCTGATCAGTTGCTGCTGACCTGTGCCGCGGAAACCGGTCTGCTCGCCATGGATCGGCGGCCGAACCCAGCCCGCCGTCAGCAGCATGGCGACCGTCAGAAGCGTTGCGGCGATACCGCCCAATAAGGAAAAGGTCGTCTTCATGGCGTCCCTCCCGACGCCAGCGCCGGATCCAGCACAGGCGGAAAGACATGCGGATATTCCGGCGCGATGCCATGCACGACGCCCCAGAGATACCAGTTATCGACGACAGTCCCGGTCAGCAGAATGCCGATGCCGCCAGTGAGCGGCGTCAGCACCGCAAACCACCACGCCCACCGATGGATCGACTCCATCGTGGCGTTAAAACCCATCGTCCAGCGCCAGAACAACGCCGCGCGTTCCGAGGCCGTGCCGCGATCAAGGATCTGCTCGATCTCCCGTTCGCCGCCAAAGCGGCCGACGGCGAGAATCGTCGCGCCATGCATGGCGAAGAGCAGCGCCGAACCATACAGGAAGGCGATGGAGAGCATGTGGAATGGATTGTAGAAGAGATTGCCGTAGCGAATGGAGAAGGCTGCGGTCCAGTCGAGATGCGGAAAGATCCCGAAGGGGACCGCCTCGCTCCAGCTGCCCATCAGTAGCGGGCGGATGAATCCAAGCACAAGATAAAGCCAGATCGCCGAGAGAAACGCCCAGGCCGCATGTGTGCCAAGACCCAGCGCCCGTGCGCGACGATACATTCTCAACCACCACAACAGCACCGACGCGGTGAGAAAGAAACCGGCGATCAGCCACCATCCGCCCTCGCTCAACGGCGGCAGGATCTGCAGACCGTATTGCGGTTTGGGCGGCTCCAGCGCCAGCCACGGCAACTGGCGCACGAACTGAACCGGATCCCAATTCACCGACGCCCACATATTGAGACCAATGATCTCGAATGCGGTGAAGCCGCACACCAGGGACAGAAGGCCGAGATAGCCCAGATAGATGGGACCGATCTGCGCATTGCCGAGCCGACCGGCCAGATGCCAGAAGGTCGCGGCGCTGCGATCCTGGTTGGGGATCGGCACGCCCGGATCGGGCGAGGCGGCGCGGACCTGAACCTGCGTAAAGATGTTTTGATAATAGGCCACGGGTTTTCTCCCCTACGCTCACCGCCAAACCGGAAGATTGAGCCACCAGTTCCACCACTCGGGCCAGCCACGAGTCCACAAAGGCCCGCTGATGATGATGCACACCGCGCTCCAGAAAACGGCCGCCAGCGCCAAAAAAAGCCCAAGGCGATGAATGCCAAGCGTGCCGATCGAATAGCCGACAGCGTCGCGGAAAAACGTATCTTCGTATTCCGGAGACTTGACGGTTTCGCCTGCTGGCGGATTGGTCGCCGACAGCACCAGCGCGCCATGCAGAGACAGCGCAAAACAGGTCGCGAAGAAAAACGACACCGCGATCATATGCGCCGGATTGTAATGAAAGTGCAGATACTGGTAGCCGGTGTTCGACACCCAGTCGAGATGACTGATGATGCCGTAGGGGAAACCATATCCCCACGCCCCGAGCAGTAGAGGCCGGATCACGACCAGCGAGATATAGGCGAAGATCGCGAAGCCGAAGGCCGCCGGAACATGGTAGCCCATGCCGAGCTTGCGGCAGATCTCAACCTCGCGCAGGGCCCAGGAGACGAAGGCGCCAACCGCGCATATGGTGATGATTTGCCACAACCCCCCCTCACGCAGCGGCGCCAGCGCCAGTCCATATTTGATATCCGGCGGAGCAATATTGATTTGCCAGATATTCCACGTCGGCCCCAGCGCCGCTCCCCAGATGATCAACGTCGTTCCGAGCGTTGCGAAAATGAACGTCGTCACGCCGAAAAAGCCGACGTAAAACGGACCGACCCAGAAATCGAAGAGATCGCCGCCAATGAGCGTGCCTCCGCGCACGCGATATTTTCGCTCGAAACTCAGCATGGCCATGGCCGCGCCTCCCAGGGAAATAAACCGGTTTCTGAGCCGCGGGCGGATGCGGTGCGTCGATTCCGTCCGCGGCGCGATGCTGCATCGGATGAATCAGCCGAAGGAATTCGGCGTGGTCATCTCGATTTGCCCCGTCTTCTGGGCGCGCGGGCCTTCCAGCCAGTTGAACCGGTCGGTGCTGAGCAAAATGAAATGGATCAGCAAGGCCAGCGTGAACAGGAAAGCGGCCAACGCGACGAGCACGCGGCGGGGATCGAATAGCAGCCATATCTTGTGCATGACCAACTCCTGTTAGCCGAGAAGCGACAGCGCGACATGCGCGGTGTTGGTCACGCCATCGAGCAGCGCATATCCCTTGGGACCAGGGAACCACGGTCGCCAGTTCCACACCAGCACATGCGCAATGAGCGCGATGACGGTGAAGATCAGGAAGCTCTTGATGAAGAGACTATGGAACTCCAGAGCCTCGGCCTCTGTCAGACCTGACAGAGAACTCCTCTCTTTATCGATGGCCATGAATGACCTCCTTTGACATTGCCGCGCACGCCTTACGCGGCGGAATCATCGCGCCCTTGAAAGGAAGCGACAGGCGTTTCGTCCGGATCAATCCCGGGCGAAGCTCTGCAACATCGCGCGCGCCATCAGCGCATAAGAGATCGCAATGGATAAGTTCTCCCAAGATTCGCCAACGAGAGATTTGCCCGCCGCGGATTTGTCGCCCGAGATCGCCAGAGCGCGGGAAACGCCCGCGGCGACGAGAAAAAAAGGAAAGAGCGCGCTGAATAACAGCGAAATCTTCATTTTCTCGCCCCGGATCGCGGGCGAGGCATAGCTTGTCGCGGTCATGGTCTCTCCTTCCTTGCAATAAACCCATTGGTCGCCGTCGCGCATACTGCGACCTGCGTCATGGCGCCGTATCCATCAAGCTGAACGCCTGTTGCGCGCGCATCGTCGTCACGCGTCGATCGCCCGCGCGCTGCGCTTCCCGCTCGGCGGCGTCGCGCAGCCGCTTGGCCGCCGAAATGCGGATCAGAAGGGGCGTCGCCTCGACGCGTTCGTCGAGCAGACGCCGCGCCTCCTCGTCCCAGGGCAATTCGCGATGCAGCCGGCTCGGCGTGGCTTCGACCCTGTCGAGTTCGGTTCCGAGCGGGAGAATGTTGAACAGCATGTCGAAAAGGGCGTTACAAACTTCCTGCACGACGTAGACGGCGCCGGCGTAGCCCATAAAGGGCGTGCCGGTGTGACGCCGGATCACTGCGCCTGGGAAGGACGCCGGCACATAAATGGCGCGACCGCCCGCTTCGGCGGCGTACATGCGTTCGTTATAGCTGCCGAAGAGAACCAGCGGAGGCGTATCGCGGATCATCTTGCGAATAGCGTCGTTATCGGTCTTTTCTCCCGGCTTGCGGCCAATCGCAAAGGCGCAGGGCAGACCCATTTCGTCTTCGAGGAAATTCCGCAGACCGCGCGCATAGGTGTCTGTCGCGACTACGCCGAAAGAGGCGGCGCCGAAGAAATCCTGCGTCACCGAGCGCCAGAGATCCCACAACGGCTTGATCGTCGTGTGCTTCTCGCGCTCAATGAAGGGCTGCGGATCAAGACCCAGCGCCTCGCCGAGACTTTGCAGAAATTTCGTCGTGCTATGCAAACCGATCGGCGCCTGGAGATAGGGACGATCCAGCGCCTCGCAAAGCTGACGGCCAAATTCACGATACAGACAGATGTTAACGTCCGCGTCGGCAAGTCGCGGCACGTCCGAGATATGGCTGCCGAGGGGAAAGATCATATTGATCTCGGCTCCTACGCCCTCGACCAGACGCCGGATCTCGGCCAGATCCGACGGCATGTTGAAGACGCCGTAACAGGGACCGATAATATTGACGCGCGGCTTGTCTCCGGGCGCGGACTTGCGGCGCGCCGGCGCTCGACCGTTCTTCGCGCCATATTCGCTCCACAGCCAGCTCATGGCGCGATTGGCGCATTGCCACTGATCTTCATCGATCGTGCGCGGCAGGAAGCGTTGAATGCCGGTTCCCTCCGGCGTCACGCCGCCGCCGATCATCTCGGCGATCGATCCGGTGACAACGACGCTTGGCTGATCGGGATCGAGCGTGGCGTGCGCGCGCTTCATCGCGCCTTCGGTGCCATGACGCCCGAGTTCTTCTTCGGACAGTCCAGTAACGACGATCGGCAATTCATGCGGCGGCAGCGCGTCGGTGTAATGCAGCACCGAGGTGACGGGCAGATTCTCGCAACCGACAGGGCCGTCAATGACGACCTGCAGGCCCTTGATCGCCGTGAAGACGTAAACGGCGCCCCAATAGCCGCCGGCGCGATCGTGATCAAGGACTAGCATGCGCCCGTCGCCTCTGTCGGTTCCTGTCCCACCGGCTCCTGCAAGCTCTGCTTGCGCGGCTTCTTGCGCGTGACAGGGCGCTCGCGCGGCGGCTCGGGCCAGACGCCGGCGGCAAAACCCGCGCCGACGCCGGCAAAGAACTCGTTCATCTCGTCGAAACGCGATTGATTGGCCATCGCCGTATTGACGACCTTCGCCAGCGACCCCGCGCCGGCGACGCCCATCAACGGTCGCGCCGAGATGAGATTGGTGAAGTAGAGCGCCGGCGTCGCTTGCTGCTTGGCTTTCTGCACCACCGGCGTCGTGCCGATGACGAGATTCGGCCTGAACTCGTCCATGGCGGCGAAATCCTGTTCGAGCGAGGCGCGAAACTGCACATGCACGCCTTTCGCCTCCAGCCATTCACGGTCGGCCTCGCTGAAGGCCGTGCGCGGGCAGGCCGTGCCGACGTAACGAAGATCGGCGCCTGATTCGACGAGCAGACGGCCGACCAGCAACTCCGAGCCCTCGTAGCCGGAGAGCGTTATGCGCCCGCGGATCGGCGACGACGACAGCGCCCCCTTGATCGCCGGCAACAGCCGGGCTTTCGCCGCATCGATTTTATCGAAAGGAACATTGCAGGCGCGGCCGATGTTTTCGAGCCAGGCGGCGACTCCGTCATGTCCGACCGGCGCCGACCCCACGACGCTGCGACCTGCGGCTTCGAATTCCCTTACGCAAGCCGCATAAAACGGATGGATCGCGGCGGCGGCGGCGCAATCAAGCGCGCCATAAAGTTCGCGCCATTCACGCGTCGGGACGACGGGCCCGGCGGCGAGGTCGAGCAACTCGAGCATCGCGCCAATCTGCATGGGATCAGCCGGGAACATCTCGCCGATCAGCGAGACCGTCGGCCTGTCGGCGCGCGGCGCGCGCGGCGATTGCACAGGCCCCTGTTCGGCCTCCAGTCGCGCGTAGCGCAACATCGCGCCGGCGAGCACATCCTTGGCCTCCGCATGGGTCGGAACGCCAAAGCCCGGCACATCGATGCCGATGACGCGCACGCCGTCGATCTCCTTCGGCAGCAACCGCAGCGGCACGCCGGACGCGGTGGGCACGCAGAGATTTATGACCACGACGCAGTCGTACAGCGCCGGATCGGCGAGTTGATGCACAGCCTCGCGGATGTCCTCGAACAGCTTCCCGGTGACGAGGGTTTCCGAACTGAACGGCACATAGCCGACGGTGCGCCGCGCCCCGTAAAAATGCGAGGTGAAAGTCAGGCCATAAACGCAACAGGCGGAGCCGGACAACACCATAGCGGTGCGGCGCATCCGCAGACCGACGCGCAGCGATCCGAACGCGGGGCACATGCTTTGCGGCTGATCATGCGGACCCTGCGGATAATCTTTCGCGTATTGGCCCAGCGTATCCGTCATGCCGGCGGCCTGCGCCGCGGCGATCATTCTGTTCTTGCCGGCGTGACATCCAAGCCCGTCGCCATGATCCGCATGTAATGTCGTCGTCGCATTGTCTGCGACGACCGTTTCGCAACCGCCTGAAGACTGACGTGGGCCGTGATCGTCCATCGCTCTGCTCCGTCAGATGGTTTCGTAGACGACTTCAAGAGACGGCTTTTGCATCAGCGTCCCGCCACACATGTCCTCCGGCGTCGCCGGCTCGAGCACCACGTCGCGTCCAACGGACTCGCCGGAAAACAGCCCGAGCAGACGATCCTGATCCAGCGGCGTCGGACGATTGGGCTGCGCCGCCGCGACATTCATCGCAAGTTCGGCGAACAACGCGCCCCAACGACCCTCCGGCCGGCCGATAATTTCGTAGCTGGCGCTTTTGCGGCGGATGTCGTCGTCGGCAGGTATGGAAGCGAGGACCGGAATTCCGGCGGCTTTGGCGAAAGCCTGCGCTTCGCCAGTGCCATCATCCTTGTTGATGACGAGTCCGCCGACGCCGACGTTGCCGCCAAGCTTGTGAAAATATTCGACTGCCGAACAGACATTGTTGGCGACGTAAAGCGATTGCAAATCGTTGGAGCCGACGACGATGACCTTTTGACACATGTCGCGGGCGATCGGCAGGCCGAACCCGCCACATACGACGTCGCCAAGGAAATCGAGCAGCACGTAGTCGAAACCCCACTCATGGAAACCGAGTTTTTCGAGAAGCTCGAAACCGTGGATGATTCCGCGTCCGCCGCAACCGCGTCCGACCTCGGGCCCGCCCAGCTCCATCGCGAACACTCCGTCCCGCTTGAAACAGACGTCGCCGATGGCGACCTGATCGCCTGCGAGTTTTTTCTTCGTCGAGGTTTCTATGATCGTCGGACAGGCGCGTCCGCCAAACAACAATGAGGTGGTGTCGCTCTTTGGATCGCAGCCAATGAGCAACACTTTCTTTCCCTGTTGCGCCATCATGTAGGACAGGTTGGCGAGGGTGAAGCTTTTGCCGATGCCGCCCTTGCCGTAGATCGCAATGATCTGCGTCGCCGGTTTCCCGCTGTCGGAGGCGGGTTCAGGGATCGTTGGGGCCTCCTCGCGCAGCACATGTGTCGGCGGATCGGCGATTTCGGCGGGGGTCAGAAAACCTTGCGCGTAATTCATGCTACCGCTCTCCAGTCGAGAACCATTTTCAAACAGCGCGGATCGTTGAAGGCGATCGGATAGGCGTCTTCCGCCTGCAGGGCGAAGCGACGATGGGTGATGAGGTCGACGAGCGAGAGCCGCTCGTCAGCGACGAGGCCGACGACGGCGGCGAGATCGTTGGGCCGCCATTGTGCGGCGACGCGCAGCCGCGCTTCGCAGAGAAAGGCCGGCGGAAACGCGAAGGCGAGGGGCCGTTCATAGAATCCCGCCAGAACGATTTCGCCGCCGGGAGCCAGTCGCGCAATCAAATCGTCGAGAATTCCGGGATCGCCGCTGACGTCGTAGATGACGCGATAGTCGCGACGCTCGTCCGCGTCTGGATCGACGACGACGTAGCCGTCGGCGCCGTCGCGGCGACAAGGATCGCGCTCCCAGACGACCGGCTCGTCGCCCGCAAGCACGCTTAGTCTCGCCAGGAGGCGGCCCAGCACGCCATGGCCGACAATCAGTTCGCGCCCCTGTGGCGCAAGCCCGCCGCGCGCATGATGGGCGGTCGCCGCGAGCGCGAGGAGAACGCCCTTGTCGCCCAGCCATTGCGGGATGGCGGCGATACGCGAACCCTTGACGACAAGATGCGAGGCTGCGCCGCCGAAGAGTCCTCGAACCGGTCCATAGCAGGTTGCGCCCGGCGCGAAGACGCGTTGTCCCACGGCAAAGCCGCTCTCTGAACCGGCTTCAACGACGTCGCCGACAGTCTCGTAGCCAGGCACCAGGGGATAGCCCATGCCGGGGAAATGCGGCATGCGTCCAGTGTAGAGAAGACGCTCGGTGCCGGTGCTGACGCCGCTCCAGTTCGTCTCAACGACGACATCCGCCTCTCCGGGCGGATCGATCGGCAACCGGCTGAGCGCCAGTCTTCCGGGCTCCTCCAGGACGATGGCGAGGGCGTTCAACATCATCGACCTTTCAAGCCTGCCCGCTGTGTCGAGCGGCAAAATAGATTTTCGTAATTGTATAATGACATTTATAGTCGTCAAGATAAATTTACACTCGCCGCCCGATCATGACGCTGGCGAACATCGGGCGCAGCGAGGGAAGATGACGAACCTCCACAAAACCAGCCTCTTGAAACATTCCCGTCAATTCGGCGCGGCGACGGGCGCGGCCGCTGCCCATCGCCAACAGGTAAAAGCCGAAATAGGCCTCGCCGATCGCCTCCGCGCCCGGCGTATCCGCCATTGGCTCGGCGACGAGCAAGGCTCCTCCCGGCGTCAACGCCTGATAAGCGGCGCGCAGCGCCGCCATCGCCATGGCGTCATCATGGTCATGAAGCACGCGGATCAGAGTCACGAGATCGGCGACGCCGGTCGGAGGCGGATCGACAAAACTGCCGGCGCGCACCTCGACGCGGGCCAGTCCTTGCGAAGCGAGGCGATCCCGGGCTCTTTGCGCGACGGGCGGAAGATCAAGAATCTGCAGTCCAAGCCCCGGATGGCGCGCCGCGACCGCTGCGACGAAAGCGCCCTCGCCGCCGCCAATATCGAGCAGGCTTGAATGTTCTCCGAAGGGATAGGCGTCGAGCACGTCCTCGGCGATGAGCTGCTGCGATTGCGCCATCAGACCGCTGTAGGCGGCGCAGGCTTCGGCGTCTCCGGACCGGCCTTCGGCGTAGGGCCAGAATTGCGACAGGCGAGTCCGGGTCTCCCTGCGCAGCAAGGCGACCGGATCGCGCAGATCGTCATAAAGCAGGGCGTGATGCTCCACGAACGCCGCGACGGAGGGATTGCCGAGCACAGACGCGCCGAGATCGTCGAGCGCGAAACGATCGTCGGGCAAGGCGCGTAAAAGCTTCAGCCCGGCGGCGGCGCGCAGCAGGCGTTGCGTTGCCTCCGGCGTCAGATCGAGGCGTGTTGCGAGCTGCCCCGCACGCGCCGGCCCCTCCGCCAGGACCTCGAAGAGTCGCAACCGCACGCATGCAAGCAGGACCTGCGAATAAACGAAGCCGGCGCATAGATCGAAAAGCGCCCGGGCGCGACGGCGGGCGACAAAGCGGGTGAAGGGCGAAGCGGCCGCCGCGCGCTGGAAACGCGGATTGGCGACGAGCCGGTTGCGCCAGTTGATCCAGCCTTCGCGCAAGGCCGCGATCCGTGAGCTGGCGGGCAGCCGCGACATCGGCGCTGCTCAGGCGGCGACGCGGGCGAGTTGCTTGGGGAAAAACAGGGCGGTCTGGGCTTCGATCAGCATGCGCAATTCCGCAGACCCCGGACACTCCGGGATCGAGGCGACAGCCGCCGTCATCAATCCTTCGAGATAGGCCTTGGCGCCGCCGACGCCGAGTTCGGCGGCGGCGCTGGGACGCAGCCGCCTGGCGTCCTGCCCGATGGGTTTGCCGAGCTCTTCAGCGTCGCAGAGCACGTCGCGCAGATCGTCGGCGACTTGATAGGCTTCCCCGAGTTTTTCGCCCAGCGAACGCCACGGGGCGGGATCCTGGCCGGCGGCGGCGGCGCCGGCGGCGGTCGCGGCGACAAACAGGGCGCCGGTCTTGGCGCGCTGATAATCGGACAGCGGGACGGCCACCTCGCATTCCCAGGCCTGCCCGGCGACGACGCCCCGGGGCGCGCCGACCGACTCGGCGACGATCCCGATCAGCGTCGCCATGACCAGCGGATTCGACCGCGCCTGAGCCCCGAGGGTCGCGAAAGCCTGGACGATGAGGGCGTCGCCGGTCAGGACGGCGAGCGGCTCGCCAAACGCCATGTGCACGGAAGCCTTGCCGCGCCGCAGATCGGCGTTGTCGAAACAGGGCAGGTCGTCATGAACCAGCGAAGCGCAATGCAACAACTCGATCGCGACCGCCGCCGCATCTGCTGCGACAGGATCGCGATCGCCGCAAGCCTGTGCCACCGCGAGGCAGAGTTGCGGCCGGATGCGGTGACCGGCCGGAAAAACGGCGTAGTGCAGGGCCGCGGCAAGCAACGGAGGCGCGCCGGGCCCCTGCGCCAGAGAGACGGCCTGCGCCAGCGCCCCTTCGATTCGCATCGCCGCCTGCATCCTCGCCTCCGTCATTCTAGATAGACGATTTATGTGTCATGTAAGATTGACATATTTGAACGTCGAGTCAATGTTCTTTCGTCAGGTTTCTCCATGGACCAGTGGAACCCGCGAAACCGCCGGGGGCGACAATCATGCTAAGGCAGCGCGTCATCGTGATCGGTTCAGGAGTCGGCGGGCTGGTCGCCGCCCTTCTGCTGGCGGCTGAGGGGATCGACGTGACCGTCATCGAGCGCGCCGCCGGACCGGGCGGAAAGATGCGGCGCGTTGAAGCCGGCGGCCTGTTGCTCGACGCCGGCCCGACCGTGTTCACCATGCGCTGGGTTTTCGAGCAGATTTTCGCCGAGGCCGGCGCGACGCTCAGCGACCACCTGCGCCTGCAACGCGCCGAAACGCTGGCCCGGCACTGGTGGCGAGATGGCGCGCAACTCGATCTCTACGCCGACCGCGAGCGAAGCGCCGACGCGATCGGGGCCTTCGCCGGCGGCGCGGAAGCGGCGGCTTTTATACGCTTTTGCGCGCGGGCCCGATCAATCTACGAGTCGCTGCGCGACTCCTTCATTCTGGCCGAGCGGCCCGGTCCGATCGATCTGGTGCGCCACGCCGGCTTTGCCGGTCTTCCGCGACTGCTGCGCATATCGCCCTTCGCGACAATGTGGGACGAACTCGGAAAATATTTCCGTGATCCACGTATGCGTCAGCTTTTCGGGCGATATGCGACCTACTGCGGCTCCTCGCCTTTCGCAGCGCCGGCGACGCTCATGCTCGTCGCGCATGTCGAACTGGACGGCGTCTGGCGACTGGCGGGCGGCATGCACAGTCTCGCAATTGCCCTCGCCGGTCTGGCGCAGGCCCGCGGCGCGAGCTTTCTCTACGGTCGCGAGGCGCAACGGATTCTTGTATCGGGGGGACGGGCCAGCGGCGTCCTGCTCGCCGACGGCGAAATGGTCGAGGCCGACGCCGTTATCATGAACGGCGATGTCGCGGCGTTGCGCAGCGGCTTGTTCGGCCGTGAGGCGCAGGACGCGGCCGGCGGCGGCTCAAATGCGCAACCGTCGCTATCGGCGATGACGCTTGCGATGCGGGCGCGCGCCAGGGGCGCGCCGCTCGTCCATCACAATGTGTTCTTCTCTGAGGATTACCGCGCCGAATTCGACGATATTTTCACCCGCCGCCGCCTGCCGGAAGCGCCAACGATCTATGTCTGCGCTCAGGATCGCGACGACGATCCCGCCGCGCGCGACGAGGAAAGGCTTTTCGCGCTTGTCAACGCGCCGGCGGGGCGGGACGCCATAGAACTCTCGCCCGAGGAGCTGAACCGATGCGAAGAGACCATCTTTGGAAGGCTGGCGGCCTGCGGTCTGCACGTCAGCGCGACGGCGACGCAACGGGCGGCCCCGGCGGATTTTGCGCGTCTTTTCCCGGCGACGCAGGGGGCGATTTACGGACAGGCCTCGCATGGATGGATGGCGTCGTTTACGCGTCCGGGCGCGCGGACGAGTCTGCCGGGGCTTTACCTTGCGGGAGGCAGCGCGCATCCGGGACCGGGCGCGCCGATGGCGGCGATCTCGGGACGGAGCGCGGCCCGCCGGGCGATGGCGGACCTGCGTTCGATGCGGCCGTTGCGCCAGGCGGCTATCGCTGGTGGTACATCGACGCGCTGAGCGACGACGGCGCCTATTCGCTCACGGTCATCGCCTTCATCGGCAGCGTTTTCTCGCCCTATTACGCCTGGTCGAACTGGGCCGATCCCTATCGTCATTGTGCGGTCAATGTCGCGCTGTATGGCCCGCGCGGCGCCCGCTGGGCGATGACCGAGCGGGGGCGGGCCAGTCTCCGTCAATCTCCGGATGCGCTGACCATCGGACCCAGTTCGCTGCACTGGCGCGACGGCGCGCTGGTCATCCGCATCGATGAAATCGCCGCGCCGATACCCAGACCGATACGCGGCGAAATCGTCATCGATCCTGCAGGAATCAACCAGCGCGCATTCACGCTCGAAGCGGCGGGCGCCCATCTCTGGCGACCGATCGCGCCTGTTGCGCGCGCTACGGTTAATCTGCAGTCGCCCGATCTGCAATGGCGCGGACACGCCTATGTCGATACGAACGCGGGCGATGAGCCGCTCGAAAAGGCCTTCTCCTCATGGACATGGGCGCGGGCGCGTATCGGCGACGGCGCGGCGATTTTCTATGACGCCGACAAGCGACGCGAACCGCCGCTTGCTCTGGCGTTACGCGTCAACGCCGCCGGCGACTTGGAGGAGCGCGAACCGCCGCCGTTTGCGGCCCTGACGAAAACGAAATGGCTCCTGCCGAGACGCGCAAGAGCGCCGGAGGGCGACGCACGAATCCTGCGCGATTTCGAAGATACGCCTTTTTATTCGCGCTCGCTGGTTGCAAGCGACATCGAGGGCGCGCCGGTCGAATGGATGCACGAGAGTTTGTCGCTTGATCGCTTCGCCAATCCAATCGTGCGCCTGATGCTGCCGTTCCGAATGCCGCGGCGCGGCTGAGGCGTCAGTCCGTCTCCGACGCTCGCTTCTGCTGCTGACGCAGACGCGCGCGGGTTTTACGGATCGACCAGAGTTGCCAGGCGCAAAAGACAAAGACCAGACCAAAGGAGAGCGCCATCTCCACAAGTCCGAAGGCGTCGTCCGACATGACGCAGATCTCCGGCGTTATTCTCCGAAACGCTCGGCGCGTTCGAGTCGTTCGAACATCTCGATCATGAAAATGAATTGCGCGCCCATGCCGGGGCGCGCGGCGACAAGGCTGCGCGCCGGCTCCCGCGCAATGGCCTCGATCAGAAAAGCGGCCGCCTCAAGCGCCGCAGACCCGTCGTCGCGCGACAGCAAAGGCGATAACGCAAGCGCTTTGCCAAACAGGGCGAGCTTGCGACCAGACCCGACCCGCGCCCGATGCGACACGGAGTCCAGGTCATGGCGGCGGACGAGTTCTCGACCGATATCAGCGTAGAGAAACGCCGCCGCAAGAATTGCCGGTCGACAGCTTTTCGGCAGATGGGCCACGCCGCGCCGCGCGCGCGCATAGAGTCGATCGGCCTCTTTCAACAGACGCGCGACGACCTGTTTCACCGCTGGGCAGGCGACAGGATTTGCGAGAAAAGCGTCGGGATCGACGCCGGCTTCCCGCAACCAGGCGAGCGGCAGGTAAAGCCGGCCGGCGCGCGCGTCCTCGCCGACGTCGCGGGCGATATTTGTGAGTTGCATGGCGACGCCAAGATCGCTGGCGCGCGCCAGGGTCAGGGCGTCGCGCGCGCCCATCATCAGCGACATCATCACGCCGACGGCGCCCGCGACGCGCATGGCGTAGGCGTGAAGATCCGCAAGCGTGTCGTAGCGCCGGCCCTCGGCGTCCCACGCGAGCCCTTCGAGCAAGGCCTCGGGAACCGCGCGCGGGATCGCGTGATCCCGCATTACGTCGGCGATGGCGCGATCCTCCGGCGAATCGTGCGGACGTCCATCACAGGCGCGGGCAAGACGCGCGCGCAGGCGCATCACTGCGGCGTGCGACCCCGCATCAAGATCAACGGCGTCGTCGGACAGGCGACAGAAGGCGTAGAGGCCGTAGGCCGGTTTTCGCACGCGCGGCGGCAACGCCAGCGAGGCGAGATGAAAGGAGCGGGATCCGGCGCGTATTGCGGCGGCGCAATGCGCATGGTCGGCGGGCGTGGCGAAGCAGCGGTCAGGCGAAAATGGAAGCATGCGGCGCCACCTTGTCGAGAATCCGCGCAGAGGAGAGAACGCCCGGCAAGCCGGCGCCCGGATGGGTGCCGGCGCCGACGAGGAAAAGATTGCGGATGTCCTCGCTGGCGTTATGCGGACGGAACCAGGCGCTCTGCGTGAGAATCGGCTCCAGTCCGAAGGCCGCGCCGCGATAGGCGTTGAGGTCCGTCTCGAAATTCAGCGGCGTCGCAACACGCGACGTCGCAAGATGTTCCGAGAGACCGGGAAGCAGGCTCGCCTCCAGCGCCTCGGCGATTCGTTGCCGATAGCTTTCCGCCAGCCTCGACCAATCCTGTCCGCCTTCGAGATTGGGAACCGGCGAGAGCACATAAAACGCGTCGCAACCGGGGGGAGCCAGCCCGGGGTCCGTCGCCGTCGGTCGATGCAGATAGAGGCTGAAATCCTGCGCAAGGACTTTTCGCTGGAATATGTCCTTCAGCAACTCACGATAACGCGGCCCCATAAGGATGGTGTGATGCGCGACCTCTTCGTAGCGCCGCCGAACACCGAAATACCACAGGAACAGACCCATCGAATAATGCGCGCGATCGATCTTGCGATCGCTCCAGCGACGGCGCGTCGAGGGAGGTAGAAGATGGCGATAGGTCCATGCGGAGTCGGCGTTGGAGACCACGATGTCGGCGTCAATCCGCTCTCCATCGGCAAGCCGTACGCCCTTCGCGACGCCATTCTCGACGATGATCGAGCTAACCTCGCAGTTGCAGCGGATGCGAGCGCCCTGACCCTCGATCAAACCAACGAGACCCGAAACCAGCGCGCCTGTGCCGCCCATGGCGTAATGCACGCCCCAGCGCTTTTCGAGCGCGGCGATCAGACAATAGATGGCGCTGGCCCGGAAGGGATTGCCGCCGATCAACAGGGGATGGAAGCTGAAAATGGTGCGCAGACGCTCGTTACGAAAATACTGCGACACCAGCGCGTAAACGCTGCGATAGCCCTGCAATCGAATGAGATCCGGCGCAATGCGCGCCATATCGAGCGGCGACAAAAAGGGCGCGTCGCCAAGCTGCTCGAAACCGATGCGGCAAATCTCGCGGCTCGCGTCCATGAAACGCATGAATCCGTCGACATCCGCCGGAGAGAAACGCGCAACCTCCGCGCGCATCGCCGCCATGTCGCCGCTGTAGTCGAAGCAGGCGCCGTCGTCGAAACGGATGCGGTAAAAGGGAGACATCGCCCTGAGTTCGACGTCGTCGGCCATATTGCGGCCGCACAGCGCCCACAATTCCTCGAACAGAAAGGGCGCCGTGACGATGGTTGGGCCGGCGTCAAACGTAAATCCAGATTGACGGTGGACAGACGCGCGGCCGCCTGGAGCGCCAAGCTTCTCGACAACCGTGACCTGATAACCCCTTGCGCCCAGACGGATAGCCGCAGCCAGCCCGCCAAATCCGCTGCCGATCACGATCGCCCGCGCGCGCGGAGTTTGTGTCTGGAGGGGCCGATCAAGCGTCAACATATATGGACACTAGCTCGCCTGCCAGTTTTGATCAACTCGGTCGTGGCGGGTTGGGCGCGGCCTGACGGGACAGAGTTTGCGAAGGCCTCTGTTCACGCGGCGACGAGCGCCCGGGACCCGGCGCCATTCTCACCCTCGACCTTGATCAGCGACAGCGGCTCCTGGCGCACGCCCGTTCGCTCCTCGCGCCTTGCGACGAGGTTAATTGTAACGAGGTTATTCGTCTCGCAGCCAGGGCGAGCGCCAGGCTTGCGCAATCGACCCTTGGCTGCATCCTTGGCCGCATCCTTCCCGCGCGGATTGACCGCCGTCGCTCAAGGCGACTGGAGCGCGCGCCTGAACCGGACTCCGGCCTCCGCTTACCAAGCGTAGACAGCAAGAGGATTAAAACATCGTCTTATCTCTTAATGCAAGGATTAATTACATTGTAATTTATAGTTATTTAAAATGTTAAAGTTACAGAATTCAAATAATAATTACACTTATTTTTTATTGGATTAAATTATTTATTTGGATTAAATGATTGCAATGTTTCGCAAACATGACTTGATCAACTTTAAGTTGAAAGCTTGCCTGACGTCATGAAACCCTATTCGACACGAAGCTTTCTTGCCTCGGCAAGGATTGGCGACGACGCCCGGCCGACGCCAACCAATTTTTGGAGCGGTCATCAACCGCATGTTTCATTAGCGACCGACGCCGCATGGACGCCACCGGGCGTGGAGCCCGAAAATCAATATGTTCTTCAAAAAATCATCTATGACGCGGAGATTTTCGATCCAGCCTTGTATTATTCGGCGCGCTCCCGTTCCGGGGTTCCGCTCGGCAGACTGCCTGTTGTTGAAGATGGACTTCATATTCCGGCCCGGACCGAAGCGAGCTTCAACAGTCTGATCAATGCTTTTTTCGAGCGCAGCTGGAGCCGTCACACGTCCTTGAGGCGGATCGCCTGCGTGCTGGAAACTTCAGGGCCTGCGACCCTGACCCTGCACCGGACGGGTAGCTTGCAATATTCGGTTGAAAGTCGCGCCGTCTCCGGCGATCACGAGCTCACGATTTTCGATATTGATCTCGATTTGCCGACGCCTCAGCAGCTGGGCAGTCTCTATCTGACTATTACGGATGTGGGCGAGAATTTCACGCTGCACGACGGAGCGTGGACAACGCCTCTGGCCCCGGAGCGCGCCGTCGCTCTCGACATCGTTTTCTGCACCTTCAACAAGGTTCCCTATGTG
>JBBARD010000010.1:0-6484 GCA_040399965.1 Methylocystis sp.
GCGGCCTTGCTTGGCGCTTTGCCGCTGGTGATGGCCCATGGTCCGGGCAGCGAACTCCGGATTCCGCTTGGACTGTCGATTATTGGCGGTCTGTTGCTCAGCCAGGCCCTGACGCTTTACACGACGCCGGCGATCTATCTGGCGGTCGATCGACTCCGTCGCCGCTCGATGTCGATGCGCAAGGACTATCGCGTCGTCGGCGGTCCTCAGGTCGGGAAGGAAACGCGGGAGGTCGGAGAGTGAATATCTCCGAGCCGTTTATCCGACGCCCGGTTGGCACGACGCTGCTCGCCGTCGCCCTGTTCATGCTGGGCGCAGTCGCCTATTTCGCCCTGCCTGTCGCCAGCCTGCCGTCCATCGATTTTCCAATCATTGGCGTCTCTGCTACGCGACCCGGCGCCGATCCGGCGACGATGGCGGCGTCGGTCGCCGCGCCGCTTGAACGTCGTCTGTCAGGGATCGCCGGCCTGAACGAGCTGACCTCGACCAGTTCTCTCGGGTCAAGCCAGATCACGGCGCAATTCGATATTTCACGCAACCTCGACGCTGCCGCGCGAGACGTTCAGGCCGCGATCAACGCCGCCATGCCCGATCTGCCGCCCGATTTGCCGATGGCGCCGACTTTTCGCAAGGCCAGTATGTCGAGTGCGCCGGTTCTTGTCCTGGCGCTGACCTCCGACTCCTTGCCCACCAGCGTGGTGTTCGATGCGGCTGATACGGTTATCGCCCAGCGTATCTCCCAGGTGGCCGGCGTTGCGGAGGCGCGCATCACTGGCGCGGAACAACCGGCGATCCGCGTGCAGGTCGATCCAGCGCGATTGGCGTCCATGCAACTCAGCGTCGACGCCGTCGCCCACGCGCTGAACGTCGCCAATGCGCATTCCGCTGTGGGCGCGCTAAACGGCCCGATGCAGGAAATAACTCTTGCCACAACCGATCAACTCTCGACTCCCGAGGATTACCGCAGCATCGTCATCGCCTCGCGTCGTGGCGTCGTCGTCAAGCTGGGCGATGTCGCAACAGTCGAGCGCGGCGTCCGCAATCGTATGTCGGCCGGCTGGTTCAACGGCCAGCCGGCAGTGCTGATCCTGATCACCAAGCAGCCCAGCGCGAACGTCGTCGAGACCGTCGATCGCATCAAGGCCCTGTTGCCAGTGATGCAACAATGGGTTCCTACAGGCGTCAAGATCAATATTCTTTCCGACCGCACGCAGAGCATTCGCGCCAGCATCCATGATATTCAGTGGACATTGACGCTTTCTGTGACGCTTGTGATGCTGGTGGTCTTTGTTTTTCTGAGGCGGGCCACTCCGGTGATTGCGGCGGGGATCACCGTGCCTCTGTCGCTTGTCGGCTCCTGCGCGGCGATCTGGGCGGCGGGATTTTCAATCAATAATCTCTCGTTGATGGCGTTGACGATTTCCGTTGGTTTCGTCGTCGACGATGCGATCGTTATGATCGAAAATATCGAAAGCTACATCGAGAAAGGCATGGGGCGTTTCGAAGCGGCCCTGGCGGGCTCGAAGCAAATCGCCTTCACCGTTTTTTCCATTACCTTGTCGCTCATCGCCGTTTTCATACCGCTTCTGTTTATGGAAGGGGTCATGGGAAGACTGCTGCGCGAGTTTTCGATGACCCTTGTCTTTGCGATCATTATTTCGATGGTGGTCTCGTTGACTGTGACGCCGGTGGTTTGCGCCTGGATGCCGGGTTTTCGTCCCGGGAAGGAAACAAGTCTGGATCGACTGATCGAGGGCGCGCTCGATCGCATCATTGACCTTTATGCGCGGAGCCTGCGGCCAGTCGTCGATCATCCCTGGGCGTCTCTGGTGGCGATTCTCGTCACCCTCGGAGTCACTGTTCAGCTTTACCGGACGATCCCCAAGGGAAATCTGCCGCAGGACGATATCGGACTGATTAACGGCACCACCGAAGCAGCTCCGGACGTATCCTTTGCGGAAATGTCGCGGTTACAAAAACGCGCGACAGATGTGTTGATGAACGACCAAGACATCGCCAATGTCGGCTCCTTCATCGGCGCGCCAGGGCTGACGTCGGCCGCCAATCAGGGACGTTTGTTTGTCGCCCTGAAGCCGATGGGCGAGCGCAAATCCACCAGTATGGAGGTGATCGCGCGTCTTCGTCCCCAATTTGCAAAAATCTCAGGCCTGAGCGTTTTTTTGCAGCCCTCGCAGGATCTGCGCAATGGCGGTCGCTCAAGCAAGGGACAGTATCAGTATACGCTGTCCGACGCCTCGATTGAGGAACTGGATGAATGGCGCGAGGAAATTCTCAATAGTCTGAAACGTCTGCCGCAGCTTATCGATGTCACATCTGACAAGGAGCGCGGCGGTTTGCGCGCCTCTGTCGTGATTGATCGGAATGCGGCCTCAAGAATGAATGTCCCGATCGCTTCAATCACCGCCGCGCTGAACAGCGCGTTCGGTCAGCGCCAGGATACAATCATCTATTCGCAGCGAAACCAGTATCGGGTCATTTTCGAAACGCCGCCCTCCCGCCAGCAGGATGTAAGGGATCTCTCGGGTATTTACGTTGCAGCGACGACAGGCTTGCAAGTGCCTTTGACGGCTCTGGCGCATGTGGAGCGGGGATATATGCCGCTGGTCGTCAATCATCAGGGGGTGCTGCCGGCGGTAACGATTTCCTATAATCTCGCGCCGGGCGCGACGCTTGATGGCGCGACCAAGGCGATCGAGGCGGCGATAGGCGAAATGAATTTGCCTGCGGGTCTCCATGCAGGCTTTGCCGGCGACGCTGCGGATTTTCGTAAAGTCGCGAGCGGCATGGCCATTCTGATCGTGGCGGCGCTCCTTTCGGTCTACATAATTCTTGGGATTCTTTACGAAAGCCTTGTCCACCCCATCACTATTATTTCAACCCTGCCGTCAGCAGGCCTCGGCGCGCTGCTCATGCTCGAATTATTTAGCATGGAGTTCACGGTGATCGCCTTCATTGGCATTCTGCTTCTCATCGGCATCGTCAAGAAAAATGGCATCATGCTTGTCGATTTTGCGCTTCAGGCGGAGCGAGAGCTTGGCGAAACAGTGCATGATGCGGCGCTTGACGCCGCGCGAGAGCGATTTCGGCCGATTTTGATGACCACTCTCGCTGCGCTTTTCGGCGCTTTGCCGCTGGCGTTTGCGACCGGCATCGGCGCTGAAATGCGTCGTCCGCTCGGCATTACGATCATCGGCGGACTGATCCTCAGTCAGGCGATGACGCTATACACCACGCCCGTGATCTATCTTCTGATGAGCAAATTGCGTCGCAAGCCCAAAAACGAAAGCGCCGCCGGCGAAGGGATCGCCGCCGCCTGAGGCTCCAGAATATTTCCCTGCCTGATTGAATCAGACAGGGCTTCCGGTCTTGCCTTTCATCACGATTTCTTTGGCCGAATCGGTGTCAGCTTCGGTGGAAACCTCTCTCTCTAAAGAGGGGCCTCCGCAGCCGGCTCGAAGAAAAGGCGCAGAACCGGCGCCGGACCGCAATCCTCAATCGGCACATGCCAGAATTTCGAGTCCACGGACGGGAATCGTTCGAGCGGCAGATGGATTTCTTTCAAGGGCGCCTGAGTGTCGAAACCCCGCAACATGGCGGTTTCGATCAGCCTGAACAGTTGCGCCTCATTTTCCGGCGCGCTTGATACTTTCATGATGAGATTATTGGCGAGGGGAAAGGCTTTATCGAAAAACTGTTCGGCGCTTGATCCGGGCATGACGCAATCTCCAAAAAGGGGACCGTCGCAAGATAGGAACGCTTTCGCCTGATTCCAGACGCAACGGCTAATTTAGGATCGATTACGGCGACTTTAGGGTGTCTCGCGCTTGTTGCCCCAGAAGTCCTCGAACAAAAGGTCCTCCAGGGGGAGGCGCTTGGCCCAGCGGCGCACCTCAAGCTCCGGGCGGACATAGCTTTGCGCAATGAAGCCGGCGCAGAGATAGGCGACAATGGCGATGTCCGTCGGGATATGAAGAATGTCGCGTAAATCCGCCTCTCGCAAGATGCTCACCCAGCCGATTCCAACTCCCTCGATCCTTGCCGCAAGCCAGAGATTTTGCACCGCGCAGGCGGTGCTGAGCAGATCTGTATCGGGCTGTTGCGTGCGTCCGAGGCCGGTCGCGCCTGATCGTGTGCGGTCGCATGTGACGCAAATATTCACTGGCGCACGAAGGATGCCCTGTAATTTCAGGCTGCGATAGTGCGCCCGGCGGTCATCTGGCATGAGTTGTTCTTCGGCGGCTACGGCGCGTTCAAAAGCGGCGTGGACGGCGGCGCGTGTGTCGCGGTCGCGCACCACGATAAAATTCCATGGCTGCATCAAGCCCACGGAAGGCGCGTGATGGGCTGCGTCAAGAATGCGCCGCAAGACCTCCTGCGGAATGGCCGCGTCAAGAAATTCGTTGCGCACGTCACGCCGCTCGTAGATGGCGCGATAAACAGCGGCCCGTTCTTCAGTCGAAAAGTCGGCGACAGGCGACAGCTCCCGCTCGGGGTCGTCGGCGCTTGCCCCGGCGCCGGAACTGGTTGGCTTAGCGCTGCTCATCAGGCTTTAAGCGCCATTGCAAGCCTGCCCCACGCCGCCTCGTCGCCAGGCAGGCCGAAACGAAGCCACTCGGGACGCTCGACGAAATCGCGCGTCAACACGCCATGTTGGCTGAGTGTCAAAAATCGGCTGCGAGCTTCGGAATGTATGGCGAGACGAAACAGCGCCGCGCCGCCTGCGACAACAAAACCCGCATCGCGCAAGAGCGCATCAAGACGCGTCGAGTCCGCCTGTCGGGCCAGGGCGGCGGCCGCGAGCCATTCTGGGTCCTGAAGCGCCTGGACGCCGATCGCCAGCGCCGGCCCGCTCACCGCCCAGGGTCCCAGCAATTTCCGCAAGCGCGTCGCGAGGTCAGGCGCGCAGAGCGCGAAGCCAAGCCTTAATCCCGGCAGGCCATAGGCCTTGCCGAAGGAGCGCAAAACAATCGCTTCATTGAGCGCAGTTAATGAAGCGACGCTGTGCTGCGGGGTGAAATCCATGAAAGACTCGTCGATCACCAGCAGACCGCCGCGGCGCGCCATTTTTTGCGCCAGCGTCGTGATCTCCTGAACGGAAACAAGTCGCCCGTCCGGATTATTCGGATTGACGATCACGGCGACGTCGGCCTCCGCGAGGTCGTCAAGCGTCTCGACCGTCGAAATCTGCGCGCCGGCGCCGCGCCAGCAAGCGGCGTGCTCGGCGTAGGTGAAACCAAGAATGGCGACGCGTTGCGCGGGAAAAGCGCGCGGCAACGCTTGTATAAACGCCTGCACGCCGGCGCCGCTAACCACCTGCGCTTCCGGCGGCGGACGATAGGCTAGGCGCGCCGCCGTTTCGAGCGCGGCGAAAGCGTCGTCGTCGGGCAGACGCGTCAAGGCGCTCGCTGGCCACATGTGCGCCGGATAGGCGTGAGGATTGACGCCGGTGGAAAGATCGATCCACGGCTCCGGAGCGAAAGGAAAGAGTCGACGCGCCGCGTCGAGCCGTCCGCCATGCGCGAGACGGGGCATGGGCGCGAAGATGGCGGTCATCGCGCGATATCCCATAATGCGTCAAGGTCGAGATGGCTGGCGCAATGCGCCGCCAGCGCGTCGAGGGCGTCCTCAATCGATTGTTCGAAATGCAGCGTCGACGGGGCGGCGCCGAGATCGCGGAGTAATGCGGCGCGCAGGGAGTCATTGGCGAAAAGACCGTGCACATAGGCGCCGGCGACGCGTCCATCCAGCGACCGCGCGCCGTCTGTCCGGCCATCGTCAAGATGCAACACCGGTCGCGCGCAATCGGGGCCGGTTGTTATCCCGACATGCATTTCGTAGCCGTTGAATGGCGAGTCAAAGAGTGGCGCATGGCCGGCGACATGGGTCAATTTTTTCCTGTCAGTGAGCACGGTCGTTACATCAAGCAAACCAAGTCCCGGCGCTTCGCCTCCAGGGCTCTCGATCCCGATCGGATCGCTGATGCGCAGACCAAGCATCTGGTAGCCGCCGCACACGCCAAAAATTTTACCGCCGCGTCGTAGATGCGCCTGCAAATCGATATCCCAGCCATTGGCGCGCAACGCCGCCAAATCAGCGATTGTCGCCTTGGAGCCTGGCAGGATCGCCAGCGCCGCATCGCCCGGCAGCGCCTCGCCCGGCTTTAAGAAGAGCAGACGCACGCCCGGCTCCGCCCTCAACGGATCCAGATCGTCGAAATTGGCGATATGCGGCAAAAGGAGCGCGACGATTTTAATGTCGCCGCCAGCGCCGGGAGGCAGATCGCGCAAACCATAGGCGTCTTCCGCCGGCAGTTTGCTCGCCGCTTCGAAATAGGGCAGGAGGCCAAGCGCGCGCCATCCGGTCTGTTTCGCGATGAAATCCATGCCTGACTCGAAAAGAGAGGCGTCGCCGCGAAATTTGTTGACGATGAAGCCTTCGATCAGCGCCGCGTCTTCTTCATCGA
>JBBARD010000010.1:6584-19392 GCA_040399965.1 Methylocystis sp.
CCGCGAAATTTGTTGACGATGAAGCCTTCGATCAGCGCCGCGTCTTCTTCATCGAGCACCGCCTTGCAGCCGACAAGTTGCGCGATGACTCCGCCGCGATCGATGTCGCCGACGAGCACAACCGGCGTTCGGGCGGCGCGGGCGAAACCCATATTGGCGATATCGTGCGTGCGCAAATTAATCTCGGCGGCGCTGCCCGCCCCCTCGACGATCACAAGGTCGCTGGCGGCTTTAAGGCGCGCGAAGCTTTCCATCACCGTCGAAGCCAGCCGGGGTTTCCACGACTGATAATCGCGCGCTTTCGCCTGACCGGCGATCTGTCCGCGCACGACGATCTGCGCGCCATTATCGCCTTGCGGCTTGAGCAACACCGGATTCATATCGACGCATGCCGGCAAACGCGCGGCCCGCGCCTGCAAGGCTTGCGCACGGCCGATTTCGCCGCCATCCATCGTCACGGCGGCGTTATTCGACATATTCTGCGGCTTGAACGGCGCAACGCGAACGCCGCGATTGGCGAAGGCGCGCGCCAGTCCCGCGACGACGAGCGATTTGCCGACGTCGGACCCCGTGCCCTGGATCATCAGCGCCCGGCTCATGAGTCGAGAAAAGCCATGGCGGCGTCCAGATCGTGGGTGACGCGCACGCCATCGATCATGGGCGGCGCAATCATCACGACCGGCAGGCCCAGGGCGCGCGCCGCCTCGATCTTGGCGTAGGTCAAGGCGCCGCCGCTATTCTTGCTGACGATGATCTCGATGGCCCGCGCGCGCATCAGCGCGGTCTCGGTCTCAAAGGTGAATGGTCCGCGATCGGCGACGACCGTGCAGTCCGGCGGCAAATCGGCCTCCGCAGGCGGTTCGATCACCCTGAGCAGATAATGGTGCTGCGGCGCGCAGCGAAAGGCGGCGACGCCCTGTCGTCCGATGGTCAGAAAAACGCGACGCGCGCGCAACCCTAGCGCTTGCGCGGCGTCGGCGGCGTCGGCCGCTTCGATCCAGTCGTCGCCCGCGACCGCAGGCCAGGGCGCGCGCGTCAGTCTCAGCAATGGCGCGCCTGTCCGTGCGCAGGCCTCGCGGGCGTTGATCGACATTTGCGCTGCAAATGGATGGGTGGCGTCGATAACATGCGTGACGCCCTGTCGCTTAAGATAATCGGCCAGTCCGTTGGCGCCGCCAAAACCTCCAACGCGGAGCGGCAAGGCTTGTGGCAGCGGCGCGCTGGTGCGGCCAGCCAGCGACACCACGCCCTTGATCTGCGGCGTCGCGGCGATGCGTTCGGCAAGGACTCGGGCCTCAAGCGTGCCGCCGAGCAGCAACACCTGCGGTCGACTCGCCTGTGCTGGACGGTCGGGAGCCGGGAATCGGTTTTGAAGACTCACCTGATGATCCTGCGACGACCGTTACTCGGCGGCCAGTTTGAGCGCAGTGGCCGGCTGTCGATATTCGGCGAGGAGGCGCGCCCGTTCCGCGTCAGCGGCTGCGACATGGCGACCCTTGATATGGCCAAAGCCACGGATCCTTTCGGGGATGCGCGCGAGGGCGACGGCCGTCGGATGATTTTCCGGTTTCAATGATGTCGCGAATTCGTCGAGCATCGCCTCGTAGTCGGACAACAGACGCCGTTCGACAATGCGATCATTATTGAAGCGGGTGATATCGATCCATGAGCCGCGGAGCCATTTCAGTCGCGCCAGCACTTTCATGACGCCGAACATCCACGGACCGAACGTCATTTTTCGAGAGCCGCCGAAGTCGGTCTTGCGCTGCAGGAAGGGGATTGGCGGCGCGAGGTGCAATTCGAGACGCAAATCGCCCTCGAAAGTTTCAAACAATTGTCGCTGAAACGCTGCGCTGGTGTAAAGCCGCGCGACTTCGAACTCGTCCTTGAACGCCATCAGCTTGAACAGATAGCGCGCGACCGATTCCGTGAGTTCATGCGAGCCGGGGACGCTGGCCGTCTCAAGCGCAGCGATCTGATCGATACGGGCGCGATATCGCGCGGCATAGGCATGATCCTGATAATCCGCAAGGTAAGCGGCCCGGCGCTCGATGATCTCCTCAAGCGTTCTGGATTTTGTACGCGCTTCCGACGGCTGGCGCAGCGTCTCGACGACCGTCTCGACGCTTTTCAGATCATGTGCGGCGCGGCGTCCCCAAAGGAACGCTGATTTGTTCATGGGCACCGACTCGCCATTGAGTTCGATGGCGCGCAACAGGGCGGCTTCGGTAAGCGGCAGATAGCCTTTCTGCCAGGCGTAGCCGAGAATGAAGATATTGGCGGCGATGGAGTCGCCGAGCAGCGCCTGAGCGAGCGCCGTCACATCAATGAAACTGGTCTCAGGTCCGCCGGCGCGCCGGATCGCCTGCTTGATGGCGTCGGCTGGCAGCACGAAGTCGGGATTGCGCTCGATGTCTCCGGGAAACACCTCGGCGCTGTTGACGATGATCGCCGTTTTGCCACGCTCGACGGCGGCGAGGACGTTTTTGGCGCCGGCGACGACCAGATCGCAGCCCAGCAGCAAATTCGCTTCGCCGGCGGCGATACGGATGGCGTGCACATCCTCGGGCGAGTGTCCGATCTTCACATGACAATACACCGCGCCGCCTTTCTGGGCGAGGCCGGCCATGTCGATGACGCCGACTCCCTTGCCCTCAAGATGCGCCGCCATCCCGAGAATTGCGGAAACGGTAACGACGCCGGTGCCGCCGAGACCCGCGACAAGAATGCCATAAGGCGTCGCGCCAATCCCGGCGATACGCGGCTCAGGCAGCGCAGGCTGTCCGTTGGCGTCCTCCCGGCTCGGCAGCGGCGCTTTTTTCATCCGCCCGCCGCGCACAGTGACAAAGCTCGGGCAAAAGCCTTCGAGGCAGGAGAAATCCTTGTTGCAGGCTGACTGATCAATGCGACGTTTGCGCCCGAATTCCGTTTCGACAGGCTGGACCGCGACGCAATTGGACGCCGTGCCGCAATCGCCGCAGCCCTCGCACACCAGTTCGTTGATGATGACCCGTGAGTCGGGATCGGGCATCAACCCGCGCTTGCGCAGCCGCCGTTTCTCGGTGGCGCAGGTCTGGTCGTAGATCAGAACCGTAACGCCCTCGATCTCCGACAGCTCGCGCTGCACTTCGTTGATGACGTTGCGGTGATAGATCGTCAGGCCCGGCGGCCAGACCGCGTCCGACGGGTATTTGCCGGGCTCATCCGTAACCAAAGCGATTTTTTTGACGCCTTCAGCCGCAACCTGATGCGCAATGGCGTCGACGGTCAGTTCGCCTTCGTGCTTCTGGCCGCCGGTCATTGCGACGACGCCATTATAGAGAATCTTGAAGGTGATGTTGGTTTTTGCGGCGACGGCGAAGCGGATAGCGAGCGAGCCGGAATGATTATAGGTTCCATCGCCAAGATTCTGGAACACATGCTTGCGCGTTGAGAACGGCGCTTCCCCGATCCAGTTGGCGCCCTCGCCGCCCATATGGGTGTAGCCCTCTGTGGAGCGATCCATCCATTGCGCCATGTAATGGCAGCCAATGCCTGTATAGGCGCGCGATCCCGCAGGCACATGCGTCGAGGTGGAGTGTGGACAGCCGGCGCAGAAATGCGGCACGCGCACGGTGACGTCGATCATCGACTTGCGTCGGTCCTGCAGGCGCTCCAGCCGCAAGACGCGCGCCTCGATCTCCTCGTTGCGATGGTAATTCAGCAGGCGGCGGCCCAGCGCGATGGCGATGTCGTTGGCGTCGAGCGCGCCCTTGACCGGGAACAGCCAGTCGCCGCGCTCGTCCTTCTTGCCGATGCATTGCGGCTGATGCGGCGCGCCATACAGTTCCTCGCGCAACTGGACCTCGATCAGCGAACGCTTTTCCTCGACGACAATGATCAGATCGAGACCGTTCGCGAATTCTCGCAGCCCTTGCGGCTCCAGTGGCCAGGGCGCGGCGATCTTGTAGAGCCGCAGACCGAGATCGTTGGCCTTGACCTCGTCGATACCGAGATCGTCCATCGCCTGGCGCACGTCGAGATAGGATTTGCCGACGGTGATGACGCCGATTTTTGGCGTCGCGCCGCCGGATGTGACGATGCGATTAAGTCGATTGGCGCGGATGTAGGCGAGCATCGCATCGCGCTTGCTCTCCTGTAATCTTTCTTCCTGCGCCAGCACCGGATCGCCGGGTCGGATGTTCAGTCCGTCGGAGGGCAGTACGAAATCCGACGGAATGATCGGGACGACGCGGTCGATCGACCCGTCAATGGACGCCGTCGACTCGACCGTGTCCTTGAGCAGTTTCAGCCCGACCCAGACGCCCGCGAAGCGCGAGAGAGCGAAGCCGTGCACGCCGTAATCGAGGATTTCCTGCACGCCGGCGGGCGAAAGGATCGGCATCATCACATCGACGAAGTGGTAGTCCGACTGATGCGCGGTTGTGGACGATTCGGCTGTGTGGTCGTCGCCCATCAACGCCAGCGCGCCGCCGTATTTGGAGGTGCCGGCGAGGTTCACATGGCGCAGGGCGTCGCCGCTGCGGTCGACGCCGGGCCCCTTGCCGTACCAGATCGAGAAAACGCCGTCGTATTTGCCCTCGCCGCGCATCTCCGCCTGTTGCGCCCCCCAGATGGCGGTGACGGCGAGATCCTCGTTGAGTCCCGGCAGGAATGTGATGTCGTTGGCGTCGAACAGTGTCCTGGCGCGATGCATTTGCGCGTCGACGCCGCCCAGGGGCGATCCGCGATAGCCGGTGATGAAACCTGCGGTGTTGAGTTTGGCGCGCCGGTCGCGCTCTTTTTGCATCAGCAAAAGGCGCACGATCGCCTGGGTGCCGGTCAGCAGGATGCGCTGACGCGACAGATCGAAGCGATCGGAAAGCCGCTCCCCGCCAAAGGCGACGCCGGTTTGCATGTCGCCGGCGATGCTGTCCGCCATGCAATAACTCTCCTGCGCGAAACGGCTATGCGCGACCGTGCGCGCGCCGATGACGCAAAGAACGACCAGGAACGAGGACGCTCACCCGAAAAAAGGCCACATAAGCAAGCCGCCCGAGAGCGTCTTGGACGCCACATCCGCAAGAGCGTCGCCGATGGCCAGGTTGAGGCGCCGATCAGCAGGCGTCCCACCACGACAATACGCCAGAGTCGCCATAGATTTCAAGGACCGGACTATGGTCATGCACAAGCTTTTGATCGTCGTGGACGCCCTGTTTTCGCCGATTTTGAAAGACTATATCGACAGTGATGGTTCACCGTAACCCGTTCCTTATTGCCCTGCTGGCGTTTGTCGCAGGCATCGGCTCTGCGAGTGCCCACCCGCATGTCTGGGTGGCTGTGCGCAGTGAAGTCGTCTTCAGGGACGGCAAAATCCTCGGGGTTCGTCACGCCTGGGAATTCGACGAGATGTATTCCGCCTTCGCCACCCAGGGGCTCGGCAAAGCCGGCAAACCGCCGACGCGCGCGGAGCTGGAGCCTTTCGCCAAATCCAGCACGGAAACTCTCTCGGAATTCGATTACTTCACTTTCGCAAAACAAAACAACGCGAAAGTAGCCTTCAAGCCGCCGCAGGACATCAGTATGGAGGCGGATGAAAAGCGCAATGTGACCCTGCGATTTTTTTTGCCGCTGGAGACGCCGGTGGCGGCGAACAAACCGTTTTCCTTTCAGGTATATGACCCGACCTACTATGTTTCATTCGGACTGGAGAACAAGGAGCCTGTCACCCTGGCTCGGGCCCCGGCGGGATGTTCGCTCAGTCTGGTCGAGCCGGCTCCGCTGCTCGCCACGGACAACCAGAAGCTGGGCGAGGCCTTTTTCCAGAATATGTCGCCGGGCGCGGATTTTGGCGTTAAGTTGGCCACCCGCGCGATCGTGGCCTGTCCGTGAAATACAGTAAGCTTTTATTTTTCAATATATTAGCGGTTATGTTTGTTGCGGCTCTGCTGGTCGAGCCTGCGCTCGCCCAGCGCCATCCTTTCGCAGTGGGCGGCTCCGAGGCGGCCGGCGCGCCGAGCGGCCTCGCCGGCCTTCTTCTCACCTGGCAGGCGAAATTTCACGCAGCGCTGCAGGCGGCGGCGCGGGGTCTCAAGGACGACCCGGCCGCCATTGCGACCTTGCTTGGGTCGAGTTTCGCCTATGGAGTCTTTCACGCCGCCGGGCCTGGCCACGGCAAAGCGGTGCTGACCTCTTACATGGTGGCCAACGAAACGGCGCTTCGGCGGGGACTGGCGCTCGCCGGATTCGCCGCGCTGTTGCAGGGCATCGTCGCCATCTGCCTGGTCGGCGTGGCGGCGCAGTTGTTCCGTGCGACGGCTGGCCAGATGAACGACGCCGCCCGGTTGATCGAACTGGCGAGTTACGCCGCGATAACGGCCCTCGGCGCGCGTCTTGCCTTAATCAAGGGCCGCGCCTTGCGCGCCGCCCTGCGAACGCCGACGCCGGCTGGTCGTTTCGCCTGCGAGTCGATCGACGATCCCGCCGATGGCCATGGCCATGTCCATGGACCAGACTGCGGCCACTTTCACGCGCCTGAGCCTGCGTCGCTGATCGCGTCGACCTTTAGCTGGCGTGACGCTCTCGCCACCGTTGTTGCCGCGGGGTTGCGACCCTGTTCGGGAGCCATTCTCGTTCTGGTGTTCACATTGTCGCAAAACATGTTCGCCGCCGGCGTCGCCGCCGTCCTCGCAATGTCGGCAGGAACGGCGTTGAGCACCGGCGCGCTGGCGAGCCTCGCGGTTCACGCCAAGAGCGCGGCGATGCGGTGGAGCGGGCCGGAATCGCGCCGCGCGCAGCTCATCGGACGCGGCGCCGAATTCGCCGCCGCGCTGCTCGTTCTCCTGCTGGGCGGGGTCTTGCTCGCCGGCTATGGCCTGTCGCGCGGCGGCGCCTAGGCGCTTGCCCGCTCGGCCCCGTAGTTTTTTTTCGATCTGTTCCCGATTTATGTAGAGACACAGGCTGGCGCGCCGATTCCTGAATTTCGGCGCGACTTCGGGATTACCATGATGTCGCAGACCGACCGCCACGATCCATACGCGCAGCGTCCCTGGCTTGCCGCCTATCCGAAGGCCGTGCCAGCCGATATTGATGAGACCGATTATTCGACGCTTGTCGATATGTTCAACGCCAGCGTCGCCGCCTATGCCGACCGACCGGCAATGCAGAGCTTCGGCGTTCGACAGAGCTTCCGCGAATTAGGCGTCGCGGCGACGCAAATCGCCGCATGGTTACAAACTCATGGCCTCCGAAAGGGCGATCGGGTGGCGATCATGTCGCCCAACGTCCTCGCCTATCCGGCGATCCTGTTTGGCGCTCTGCTCGCCGGCGGCGTCGTGGTCAACGTCAATCCGCTCTACACTCATGGCGAACTCGAACATCAGGTCAATGATTCCGGGCCGCGCTTTCTGTTTGTTTTCGAAAATTTTGCGCACACCGTGGAAACGGCGTGGCCGAACATGCGCGTCGGGCGGGCGATCATCGTGCGGCCCGGAGATTTGATGGGCGCGAGGGGGCTGCTGGTCAACGCCGTGTCGCGTTATATCAAGCGTCAGGTTCCGTCCTACGCCATCCCCGGCGCCATCGATTTGACGCGACTATTGCGTGAGGGGGCCGCGATGCGCTTCGCGCCGGTCGATGTGGGGCGCGACGATATCGCTTTCCTCCAATACACCGGCGGCACTACCGGCGTCGCCAAGGGCGCGGTGCTGCTGCATCGTAATGTCGCGGCCAACATCGCTCAATCATGGGCCTGGCAGCGGCATCACATCGAGCCCATGGGGCCTCACACGATGGTGACGGCTCTGCCGCTCTATCACATATTTGGCCTGACAGCCTGTTGTCTTTTACTGGTGAAGATTGGCGGGTGCTGCCTGCTTATCGCCAACCCGCGCGATCTCAATAATCTGATTACGACGATGCGCAAGAACCGCTTTACGCTGTTTTCCGGCGTGAACACGCTCTATGCCGCGCTTGTCGATCACCCCGACATCGGCAGCGTCGATTTTTCTGCGCTCGCGCACAGCGTCGCGGGCGGCATGTCAACCCAGCAGATTGTCGCCCAACGCTGGAAGGCGTTGACAGGACAGCCGATTATCGAAGGTTATGGCCTGTCGGAAACCTCGCCGATCCTCACCGTCAACCGGCCCGATATTAAGGAGTTCACCGGCGGCATCGGTTATCCGATACCCTCGACGCAGATCTCTTTGCGCACGCCTGAGGGCGCTGTCGCCGCTTTCGGCGAACGCGGCGAAATCGTCGTGAAGGGGCCGCAGGTCATGCCGGGATACTGGCGTCGCCAGGACGAGACGGCGAAAGCCATGACACCGGACGGTTATTTTCGCACTGGGGACATTGCGATCATGGAGCCGGATGGGCTGTTTCGGATTGTCGACCGTCTCAAGGACATGATTCTCGTTTCCGGCTTCAATGTGTATCCCAATGAAGTCGAAGAGGCGCTGAGCCGGCATCCGAAGGTGCGGGAAGTCGCTGTCGTCGGCGTGCCCTTCGCGCATTCCGGGGAGGCGCCGGTCGCCTTCATTGTGCCCCGTGACGCATCGCTCACGGCCCAGGAGTTGAAGACCTTCGCGCACGAATTTCTGACGAATTATAAAACCCCGCGCTTTTACGAGTTTCGCGACGCCTTGCCCAAGAGCAATGTCGGGAAGATTTTGCGACGCGTCCTCAAGGAGGAGTTTCTGATCCGGCATCCCGTTCTGGCGCCGCAGCAGGAAGACGATGCGGCGGCGTTATAGGCGCGTCCGGGGTTATTTGTCCCGGCGACCGAAATCCGGCGCCGCCGTATCCTGACCCTGCTCGATGATTGAGCGCCGGATTGCGCGGGTGCGCGTGAAAAAATCGAACAAGCCCGCGCCGTCGCCAAGACGGATCATCTTCTGCAAGGCGCTCAGATCTTCATTGAAACGTCCCAGCATTTCCAGAACCGCCTCTTGATTGTTCAGGAAAATGTCGCGCCACATGGTCGGGTCTGAGGACGCGATGCGAGTGAAATCGCGAAAGCCCGAAGCCGAGAATTTGATCACTTCCGAGCGCGTCTGTTCGCCGAAATCATCGGCCGTGCCGACGATGTTGTAGGCGATGAGATGCGGCAGATGGCTGGTCAGCGCGAGCACCTTGTCGTGATGCGCCGGACTCATCCGTTCGACATTCGCGCCGATCCGGGTCCAGAAGGCGTCCAGCCTGTCGACCGCATTGGCGTCGACTCCGGCCGGAGGCGTCAGAATGCACCAGCGGTTGCAAAACAGCGTTGCGAAGCCGGCGTCAGGTCCGGAGAATTCCGTGCCGGCGATGGGATGCGCCGGCACAAAATGCACATGGGAGGGTAAATGACGCGCGACGTGCGCGACAACGGCGCCCTTCACCGAGCCGACGTCTGAGACGATCGCGCCGGCTTTCAGATGCGGCGCGATCCGTTTGGCCACGTCGCCGCAGGCGCCGACCGGCGTACATATTATGACGAGATCGGCGGCTTTCACCGTCTCTGCGAGATCGTCCGCGACAGCCTCGGCGATGTCCAGTGCGCGGACGCGGGCGCGCACATCCGGCGCGGAGTCGTAAATGACGCAGGCGCCGGCTACGCTGAATGCGCGTGCGGCGCGCGCGATCGAAGAGCCGATCAGCCCGGCGCCGATCAGCGCCAGACGCTCGACAATCGCCTCAGACATGCGCGGTTTTTCTGGAAGAGGCCGGCGCCTGCGCCATGAACTCCCGCAGCGCCGCGACGACAAGTTCGTTGGCTTCCTCGACGCCAATCGTCAGGCGCAGGAATTCGTTCATTCCATAGGCCTTAATGGCGCGCAGGATCAGTCCGCGCTCGGTCAGAAAATGATCGGCGTCGGCGGCGGCCAGTCCCGGCGCGTCAGGAAAGCGGATCGCGACGAAATTGGCGACGCTGGGAAGCACGTCGAGGCCGAGCGCTGAAATTTCCCGCGAGAGCCACGGCAGCCAGCGCGCATTATGCGCGACGGATTTCTCGATATGCGCGACATCCTCCAGCGCGGCGACGCCGGCTGCTACGCCAATGCTCGATACATTGAAGGGCGGACGGATGCGGTTGAGCGCGTCGACGATGTGATCGGAGCCGTAGCCCCAGCCCACGCGCAGTCCCGCAAGGCCAAAAATTTTCGAAAAGGTGCGGGTCATCACGACATTGTCGAGTTGATCGACCAGCGCAACGCCCGCGTTGTAATCATCGCGCTCGACATATTCGGCATAGGCCCCGTCGAGCACGAGAATAGCTTTTTTCGGCAGCGCCCGCGCCAGTCGCGCCACTTCGTCGGCCGGCAGATAGGTTCCTGTCGGATTGTTCGGATTGGCGATAAACACCAGACGCGTCTTATCGGTGACGCAGGCGAGCAGCGCGTCGACGTCGCTCGTGTAGTTGCGCTCCGGCGCGACGACCGGCGTGCCGCCGGCGCTGAGCGTCACGATCTTGTATTCCAGGAAGCCATACTGGCTGTAGAGACCCTCGTCTCCTGGCCCGATATAGGCGAGCGCCAGCATTTCCAGGATTTCGTCGGAGCCGGCGCCGGCGACAATTCGCGCGGGATCGAGTCCGTATCGGGCGCCAATCGCCTCGCGCAATTTGCGCGAGGTGCCTTCCGGGTAGATCGCCAGGGAATCCGCCATGTCGCGAACCGCCTGAATGGCGCGCGGCGAAGGTCCGAGCGGCGTTTCGTTGGCGGAGAGCTTGAAGGTGCGTCCGGCTCCGGGCGCGGCGCTCTTGCCGGGCACATAGGGATCAATCGCCAGAACGCCGGGACGGGGGATGGGTCGGCTCATGGGTTTAGCTCTCTGGCGCGAAGACGCCGCTTCGCGCCTCGTTGAGTTCGTAGCGGGCGGCATGACTGCCGATGGGTTCGACGCCCGCGTCCTCGATGCCCGCAGCGGAGAGCGCCTGCGCGATATTCGCCGCCGTGATTCGGCCGGGCGCGGCGATCATGAGCGCGAGGCCGCTCGCATGCGGCGCACTGGCCAGTATCTCGCCCTCCAGCCCCGTGATGGCGGCCGGGAGCGCATGCGACCAGCGCGGCACATGGATCGCGTGAAGCAGAATGTCCTGAGACGCCGAGTCCCCCGCCGGCCGGGCGATGATGAAGACCGGCAGACCCGCAGGGTGGTCGGGCCGCTCGACAAAGGGCAGTCGGGCGATGATTTTGGGCGCATCCTCTCCGATCAATCGCATCCACCAGGGACCGTCGGCGATCGCGCCTGTGGCGCGCAAAACGCCAAGATCGCCGCTGGAGGCGGCGACGGCGTCGATCACCGCGCCGGCGCCATGATGGGCGAGATAGGGCACGGTGAAGCCGAAGTGAAAACGCGCGCTATCGCGCATCTGGGCGTCGCCGCCGGAGTCGTCGGCATGAACAGCGTAATTTTTCTGGACATAAGTGAAGGTCGATACAATGACCCGCCAGACGCCCTCCACCGCGTCTACCGGCAGCAGGCCGCGATGTCGTTCGACCAGCGCCCGCATCATCTGCGCCTCGCGATCGGGCCGGAAGGCGCAGCCGCCTCCCTGCGCCCGCTTGACGGCGATCAGGCGATCGATGATCTCGCCCCGCGCCATCAGCAATCGGTGCATGTCGAGATCGATCCGGTCGATCTCGGCGCGCAGTCCGGCGAGCGGATCGTCGGCGATGTTCGGCGCGGGACTGGTGTTCATGGGCATCGTCTTAGAGCATGTTCCGTGACGTGTGAACGGCTTTTGAGCGCTGGAAAAAGGAAGAAACGTGAGAACGATGCACGAAGGCTATTTCACCGCCGGTCTCGACGCCGATCCGGAACTTGCCACGGCGATCGATGGCGAGCTCAAGCGTCAGCGGGAGGGGATCGAATTGATCGCCTCAGAAAATCTCGTCTCGCGATGCGTGCTCGAGGCTCAGGGCTCGGTCCTGACCAACAAGACTGTCGAGGGCGCGCCCTGGCGCCGGTATTACGGCGGCGCGCATTACGCCGACGCTATCGAGTCAATGGCGATCGACCGCGCGCGTCGTTTGTTCGGGTGCCGGTTCGTCAATGTCCAGCCGCATTCCGGCTCGAACGCCAACGCCGGCGTATTTCTCGGACTGCTCCGCCTTGGCGATACAATCCTGTCGATGGATGTCGCGGCGGGCGGTCACATCAGCCATGGCCATCCGGCGACGCTGACCGGACGCGACTACCGTATTGTCGCCTATGGCGTGAACCGCGAAACCGAACGCGTCGATCTCGACGCCGTGCGCGCGCTGGCGCATGACTGTCGGCCGCGCATGATCGTCGCCGGTGGTTCGGCCTATCCCCGCGGGCTCGATTTCGCCGCCCTGCGCGCCATCGCCGACTCGGTCGACGCCTGGCTCATGGTCGACATGGCGCATGTCGCCGGTCTGGTCGCAGCGGGGCTATATCCCGATCCGCTGCCACACGCCCACATTGTGACGACGACGACCTATAAATCTCTGCGCGGCGCGCGCGGCGGGATGGCCTTGTGGAATGACGAGGGTCTGAGCGCGAGGATCAACGCCGGGGTGTTTCCGGGCGTTCAGGGCTCGGTGATGCTGCACGCCGTCGCCGGCAAAGCCGCCTGTCTTGGCGAGGCGTTGAGGCCGGAGTTCGCCGTCTATCAGCGCGCCGCGCTCGCCAACGCCCGCGCCATGGCCAAAGCGCTTGCCGCGCAGGGCGTTCGGATCGTGACTGGCGGTACGGACACCACGCTTTTGCTCGCCGATTTGACCCCGCTGGGCCTCTCCGGCGACATCGCGGCGAAGGCGCTGGAACGCGCCGGACTGGCGGTGAACAAGAATCTTATCCCCTTCGATCCCCGCTCGCCGGA
>JBBARD010000010.1:19492-32081 GCA_040399965.1 Methylocystis sp.
CCGCCCGGTCGATAGTGGCCGGGATCAGGCCGCCATGGCTTGTTATTGACCAGATTGTTGCCGCCGCCGTTATCGATATTGACGTTATTGCCGATGTTGATGTTATTGCCGCCGCCGCCGACTACCGGCATACCCGCCCGCCAGCCGGGGTAGGGCGGCCGCCAGGCGGCGTAGCCCGGCCAGATTGGCGGATAGAACGCGCCGGCGCCCCAGTTCCAGTAGGGCTGACTGATGGCGGAGCCGACAGCGACGCCAACGCCAAAGGTCAGCAAGCCGGCGATGGCGGCGCCGGCTGGATTGTAGCCGGGCGCGTAGACAGTCTGCGGATTGTAGGACGGCACATAAACAACTGAGGGGTCCTGAGATTCAATGATAACGACGTCGCGGCCGTTCTGCTTCTGACGAACCACTTTCTGTTCTTTGGTCGTGATCAGCGCGCCGCTTTTTTCTGCCTTTTCGCGCAGGAGCTGGATGATGCTGGCGACGTCCTGCGGCTGGTTGACGATGGCGTAGCCAAGATTCTCCGTCCAGGCGAGATCGTCGTTCATTTTTTGCAGAACGGTCGGAAAACGCAGCAGCGCCTTGACGGAAGGATCCCAGCTTTCGCTGTCGGCGGCGGCGAAGTCGTTTCTGGCGGCGGCGCTTTTGTGCTTGTCGAGCCAGCGTTGCGCCTGAACAACGTCAAGAGGGTAGGCGGCGGCGGGCAGCAGTTGCGCGAGCAGCGCGTCTGGATACAGCGCGATCGGCGCGAGCATTGCTTCAAGTTCGGCGAGCGTGAATTTTTGCGCCGCTGGCTCCTGCGGCGTCTGCGCCTGGGATGACGCCGGCGCCGGCGCAGAATCGAGAGCCAGACTCTCACCAGGGGTCAGGCCAATCAGCAGGGCAAGAGCGCCGCCGATGGTTCGATTCAGCAGCTCCATGCGCGTCGCCAGCCTGCCGGCCCTCTTCTTGGTCTCATATTCTTTCATCAAAACGAACCTCGAAATCGTTGCGCCGGAAGAATTTGCCGAACGTCGTCCGCATGCAAGCCATTTTGCGCAACCGGAAGTCAAGACATGGGCGACCGGGTGGCGCGCGCGAAAAAGAAAGGCCCGGCGGAGGTCGAACCACTGCCGGGCCGGGAATATTGTCGAAGCGGCGCTTCAGGCCGGTCCGTATCAGACCGAATAATACATATCGTATTCGACCGGATGCGGGGTCATCTCGTAGCGCATCAGCTCCTGATGCTTCAGATCGATCCACGAGTGGATGAAGTCCTCGTTGAACACGCCGCCGGCGGTCAGATAGGCATGGTCGGCCCGGAGCGAGTCGAGGGCTTCGCGCAGCGAACCGCAGACCGTCGGGATCGCCTTCAACTCTTCCGGCGGCAGATCGTAGAGATCCTTGTCGGCCGGCGCGCCCGGGTCGATCTTGTTGACGATGCCATCAAGGCCCGCCATCAGCATCGCCGCGAAAGCGAGGTAGGGGTTCGCCGTCGGATCGGGGAAACGAACCTCGATGCGCTTCGCCTTCGGGCTGTTGACGAAGGGGATGCGGCAGGAGGCTGAACGGTTGCGCGACGAATACGCGAGCAGCACCGGCGCTTCATATCCCGGAACCAGACGCTTGTAGGAGTTGGTCGAGGGGTTGGTGAAAGCGTTCAAGGATTTGGCGTGCTTGATAATGCCGCCAATATACCACAGACATTCCTGCGACAGGCCGGCGTATTTGTCGCCCGCGAAAACCGGCTTGCCCTCCTTCCAGATCGACTGGTGGACGTGCATGCCCGAACCATTGTCGCCGAACACCGGCTTCGGCATGAATGTCGCCGATTTGCCGTAGGAGTGCGCCACCTGATGGATGGCGTATTTGTAAATTTGCAGATGATCTGCGACGCGCACCAGCGTCTCGAACTTCAGACCGAGTTCGTGCTGGGCGGAGGCGACTTCGTGATGGTGCTTTTCGACCTTCACGCCCATCGCCGCCATGGCGGCGAGCATCTCGCTGCGCATGTCCTGCGCTGAGTCGATCGGCGGCACAGGGAAATAACCGCCTTTGGTGCGGACCCGGTGTCCCATATTGCCGCCCTCATAGGCGGTGTCGGAGTTCGACGGCAATTCGATCGAGTCGACCGTGAAGCCCGTGTTGTAGGGATCGGCCGAGAAGCGCACGTCGTCGAAGACAAAAAATTCGGCCTCTGGACCGAAATAGGCGACATCGCCAACGCCGAGAGTCTTGATGTGCGCCATCGCCTTTTTGGCGATAGAGCGAGGGTCGCGGCCATAGGGCTGCCCGGTGGTCGGCTCGACAACGTCGCAGACGAGCACGAGTGTCGGCGCGGCGAAGAAGGGATCAATCGCAGCAGTCTCGAAATCCGGGATCAGGAGCATGTCGGATTCGTTGATCGCCTTCCAGCCGGCGATCGAGGAGCCGTCGAAGGCGATGCCGTCAGTCAGGGCTTCCTCGTCGACAATCGAGACGTCGAAGGTCACATGCTGCCACTTGCCGCGCGGGTCCGTGAAGCGGAAATCGACGTATTTGATGTCTTCGTCCTTGATTTTTTTTAAAATTTCCTTGGCCGTCGTCATGTTTCTCTCTGCCTCTGCGGTTTCATTGCCATTGATCGTTTTCGGCGCCTCTGCGCGTCGAAAAAGGTTTTTCAGGAAGCTCATCTCGGCCCCTTCAGAGATTCATTGGGGATGCGCCCTCTAGATCGCGTCCACGCCGGACTCGCCAGTGCGGATGCGAATGGCGCCCTCAATGTTGGAGACAAAAATCTTGCCGTCGCCGATGCGGCCGGTCTGCGCCGCCGTTCTGATCGCCTCGATCGCGCGATCGACCGACTCGTCGGCCAGCACGATCTCGATTTTCACCTTGGGCAGGAAATCGACGACATACTCGGCCCCACGATAAAGTTCGGTATGTCCCTTTTGTCTCCCGAACCCTTTGGCTTCGGTGACGGTGATGCCCTGCAAGCCGGCGGCCTGGAGCGCTTCCTTCACCTCATCAAGCTTGAAAGGTTTGATGATCGCCTCGATTTTTTTCATTACGCCACCCCACCCCCGACATGCGGGTTCACGGCCCATAGACCATCCGCGCCCGCCGGGACGGCTTGTAGCACCAGAGCGATTTTGGCGCCACGGACAGACTAATGACCTCGCCGCAGATCGCCGCGCCCGATAGTTAATCCATTTGATCTTATTTTAGACAATATGCCTACTTTGTAGGCGATAAGTTATCCGATCCAGTTTCAACCGGCAAATCTGGCCGGGCGCCCCATTCGGACCAGGAGCCATCGTAGACGCGAGCCGGCTCCCGGCCTGTCGCCGCTCGGGCAAGGCTGAGAATGCAAGCGGTGAGGCCGGAGCCGCAACTCGCAATCATCTCCCGGTTCAGGTCAATCCCGGCGGCGGCGAAGACGGACGCGAGGCGCGCGGGGTCCTTCAAATGGCCGCTTTCAACAACATTCTGGAAGGGGAGATTGCGCGCGCCGGGCATATGGCCCGAACGCAATCCCGGCCTGGGCTCCGCCGCGACGCCGTAAAACCGCTCGGCCGAGCGGGCGTCCACGACCTGCGCCGCGCCGCTGGCCAGCGCCGCGCAAACCTGCGCCGCATCCGCCACAAGGTCCCGGTTGAAACGCGGGGTGAAGCGCGCCGGCGTCGGCTGCATCGCACCCGTTTCGAGCGGTTGTCCGGCGGCGACCCAGGCCGGAAGCCCCCCGTCGAGTATCGCGACCCGGTCGACGCCAAAAACTTTCAACGTCCACCACAGGCGCGGCGCCGAAAACAGGCCGACGCTGTCATAGACGATGGCGCGCGCGCCATCGCCCAGACCGAGGGCCCCAATGGCGCGGGCAAAGGCGTCTGGCGTTGGCAACATGTGGGGCAGATCGGTGCCGGGATCTGCGATCGCGTCGATATCGAAAAAGACAGCCCCCGGAATATGGCCGGCGAGAAATTCGGCCTGGGCGTTGCGGCCGGTCGCCGGCATGTGCCACGACGCGTCGAAAATCCGCGTCTGCGGCGCATTCAGATGATCCGCCAGCCAGTCAACGGAGACAAAAAGCGCGTCGGAATCGATGGGTTGGGGCATGAGGTCTCCGCCAGTCCTTCGCCCGCAGCCATGCTGCTTGCATCCGGCGCGGTCGCAGTCACAATACGCCGATTCGATTCCACCTGTCTCGCGCTGGACGCCAATGCCTGAAATCCCCGGAAAAGCCTGCGGGCCATGCCATTTCTGCTGCAAGGTCCTCGAAATCGAGGAATTCAAGAAAACCGCCGGCAAACTGTGCGAGCATTGCGTCGGCGCCGGCGGCTGCGGCATTTATGAGACCCGCCCGCAGGTTTGCCGCGATTATCATTGCGATTGGAAAGAAGATCGCGGCCTCTCCGCACAGATGCGTCCCGACCGGGTCGGCGCCTTGCTGATGGAGGATGCGGACAGCGACGAGTATCATGCGGTTTGCGATCCCGGTAAGCCCATGGCCTGGCGAAATCCGCTGGTGTTTCGCTATCTTGTCGATCTTGCCAGGGAAGGACGCATCGTCAAGGCGAAAGCCGGTCTGCGCGCATGGCGCGTCTATGCTGACGGACATTGGCAGGAATGCGCCTGAGGCGCCGTGCGCGCCCGTGTCGAAAAATCATACAGGCATCATGAACCTTAAAGCGCTTCATCACTTATTCCGGCTCGTCTTCAGCGCCGTGGCGCCGACGACGGTTGTGGCGCTCATGGGCCTGGGATCCGCCCTGCGCCCGGCCCAGGCTGAAACGATCAAGGCGCGCTATGCGCTGAGCCTGATGGGACTGCCGATCGGCGCGGCTTACGCCAATGGCGTGCTCGAGCAAAGGAATTATCGCATCGATATCGGCATGCGGACCTCGGGGCTCGCAAACCTCGTCAATAATTCAAAGGGCGCGGCCTATGCGACGGGCGGCCTGTCGACAGCCGGGGTGGCGCCGTCGAGCTACTCGAATACGACCCAGAATAATGACGAAACGCGCACCGTACGCATGGCGCTCGCCGCAAACGCCGTGCGCTCTGTTGAGGTAAAGCCGCCGCCCTGGGATGCGGATGAGCGCGTGCCGGTCGACGAGAGCGCGAGGAAACATGTGCTTGACCCGGTCAGCGCGCTCATCATCAGCGTTCCGCCGGGCGAGGAATTGATCGGACCGGCGGCCTGCAACCGCAACATTTCCGTCTTTGACGGGGTCACTCGATTCGATGTCTCCCTGTCCTACGCCGGCGAACAGAGCGTCGAGGTCAAGGGCTATTCCGGACCCGTAGTTGTATGCTCTGCGCGTTACACGCCGATCGCGGGACATCGGCCGGACAGCCCCTCCACCCGCTACATGGCGAATAATCACGAGATCAACGTCTGGCTCGCGCCCCTGCCGGAAGCCCATGTCGTCGTGCCGTTTCATATTCATATCGGCACGGCTGCGGGGCCGTTGGTCATCGATGCCGCTGATTTTCAGGTGAGCCAGAAGCGAGCGCCCTGACTCCCGTCGGGAATGAATCGGGCTGCATTTGAAGCCCGAGCATTGAATGTTACGATTCAAACAGACAGCGGTTATGGGTCATCGGTTTTGTCGCGCTTCCGTCACTGCGGTTTCCGCTTCGTCGGAATGCTCTCATCCTTCGCCTCTTGTCTTGCGGGAATGATCGGGAGCTCAGACAGCCTGGAGGTTTTCTCAGCACCTCCGGCGCTGCGAAACTGGAGAGCAGGAAAAACCAATCAGACAACGATGGCCCTGGTCAGTTGATCGGCACTTCTTTTGTTACGCGCCGGTTGCGACGGTCCGAGCCGAATTCGAGATAGCGAATCTCGGTAGGTTCGGCGCCTTCTCGCAAACAAAAGGACGGTCTTGGCGAAAAGCCGCCCGTCGGATTTTCGAAACATTCGGTGAAACGCAGTTCGCATTGAAACTGCGATTCTACTTTCGGAGCGGCGCGCGCCGCCACAGCGCGGGCCTTTTCGACGACCTGCGCGCAGGTCGTTTGATCGACGCCCCAGGCGCGGCAGTCGCTCAACGTTGACATATATTTGCCGTTCTGGGCGCAGGCGGGGCTCTTGCCGCGCAGAGCGTAGAAGGCAGAGAAACCAGCTGCGGCGACGGCTGCGACAATAAGTATTGATTTCAGGGGCGAAGAAGCCATGACTGCTCACTGAACGTTGATAAAGATACGGTTCCGGGCGGATACATAGTGCTGGGACGGCAAAAGGCCACCCGTCTCCGGGCGCTCCGGGCGGCGGTGCGGCTTGACAATGATTAGGTCATCCAATACCCAATCTCCACCGCTTCCCGATATCAAAATCAAACAGGTTTTGATATATTCATCACGTAAGAAGCGGGTCGAGCAGATAATCGCGCCGACGAGTTCAGGCATTGAGAGTGTGGCCTGAGCTGGAAACCGACGGGACGTCCATTGGATAAAACCCGTCATACCGCTCTTACTGATGTCGATGTCTTTTCAGGCGGCAAGCCGCTGAAAGAATGACGCATCGCGGACCCTTAACAGGGCGCGAGACCTAAGTTGATCCAGGAGGAAATAATGGGTGCTATTCTCGAACTGACCAGCTACGCTTCCACCCCGACTGGCATGATCGCCATTATCGCGATCGGCGCTGCGGCCTATTTCGCCGCCCGCTGGGTTTTCACTGACTAAGTCAGTCGAACTTCTCGGTTCATTTCGCGACGCGTCACAAACGCGTCGCGTTTTTTTTGCCGACAACGGCCCGCAACAAAAATCTGAGGGCGGGCGGGGAAAGTTCATAGATCGCCAATACTATTGGGTGGGCCTGAAAGGTTCTGCCGGCGGAAACAGTTGCCGAAACGGCGATTCTCGCGAATAATCCCACTCGCGAATAATCCCAGCCGATTGAAGCAGCCCGGCCGGGATGCTGGCGGGGGCAGAGGGAAAAATGCCAACAACCCCTTCGGTCAGGAGCCTTGACAAGCGATCCGAATCCGCGCGCACGACAGGCGCCGCCGGGTCAGGCGACGCGCCACAGGCCATCGATCCCATCGATGTCGCCGTCGTTGACAAGAGCCCCCTGATTTTGGCTGGTCTCGAAAAGCTTTTGTCCGACGATGAACGCTTCAATCTGGTTTTAAAGGCTACTGACGGCGAGGAGTTTCTCGAGTCGGCGCGAGTGCATAAATTCGCCATCGCCGTAATTGGCTGGCAGTTGCCCACAATCCACGCCCGTGATGTGCTGCGCGCCCTGTCGCGTCAGATTTCCGCGCCAAAAATCGTCGTTTATAGCGGAACCAACGATCCCGCCGCGCCGGCCGAGACCCTGCAATTGGGCGGAGCCGGTTTTGTGTCTAAACGCGCTCCCCCCGAACGGCTGCTCGATGTCCTTGCGTCGGTAGCGGCGGGAGACATGGTTTTTCCCTTCGTCGATATCCGCAAGATGCGCAGCGATCCCCTCGACAACCTCACCTTGCGCGAGCGCAGCCTGCTGTCGGCGCTGGGTTCCGGCCACACCAACAGCCAGTTGGCGAAGGACTTTGGCGTGTCGATCAACACGATCAAATTCCATCTGCGCAATCTGTTCGAGAAGCTCGACGTCCGCAACCGCTCCCAGGCGATCGCCCTGTTTCTGGAGACGAAACATGGCTCGTGGTCAGGCGGCGGCGCCAGCCGCGCTCTTGATGGACCGCCTTCCGGCGCGCGTGGACGCAAGACTCAGGGGCGGCCGGAGTAGACGCGCCAGTCGATCAGGCGCTCAGGGCGCAGGAAAAAGCGCGCTTGTCTTTCCGGTTAGCCAATACGCCGCGAGTCCAAGCCACTCATGCGCAGCGAATTGCACGACCCCGATGGCGCGAATTGGAAATCGCGGAGCCGAGATGAGCGACGGATCGCCATCGGAGCGAAAATCGACTGGATAGGCGATGACGGGAAAGCCGACCTTTCGAAAAATGCCGATTGATCGCGGCATGTGCATCGCGGACGTCACCAGCAGCCAGCGCTCTCCGGGTTTCGGTTGCGCAAGATCGCGCGCGTAAACCGCATTTTCGAAGGTGTTGCGGGCGCGCTCTTCAAAAGCGATATCGTTAGAGACAAAACCGAGGTCGGCCCAAAAGCTGCGAACGCCATCCGCCTCGCTGTAGGTCGAACGACCAGTCAGGGCTGTTCCGCCGGTAAAAATGACCCGGGCCTGCGGAAATTTTCTCTTGAGCGCGAGCGGCGCCGTCAGTCTCTCCGCCGCAGAGTCGATCAAAACCGTCCGGTTCAGCTTTTCACTGAGTTTCTCATCGATAGCGCCGCCAAGCACAATGATCCCATCGGGCGCTGGCATGGTATCTGGCGGCGGCGGAAAACGTTTCTCCAGCGGGGCGGCAAGGAAAGCGCCCAATGGGCTGAAGGTCATAAGCAGTAACGCCATGACCCCGACCGCTGCGCAATTGCGGCCACATCGACCAAAGCGCGTGTATAAAAGTCCAACGCCCAGAGTCGATAGCAAAAGCGCGAATTGCAACGGCGCAAACAGGCTCTCGAAGATTTTCGTTACAATAAAAAACATGCGGGCGTTACCGGAAGCGCCTGGCGGCGTCGCATTGAAAATCGATACGCGCCGGCGGGCGGGCGCTCGCCCCCGCCGCTTGACCGGGAACCCTACATATTCGGATAATTGGGGCCGCCGCCGCCCTCCGGAGGAACCCAAGTGATGTTTTGCGCCGGGTCCTTGATGTCGCATGTTTTGCAGTGCACGCAATTCTGCGCGTTGATCACGAAACGCGGATCGCTTTTCGCCGCTTCGTCCGAATAGACAATTTCATAGACGCCGGCCGGGCAATAAAGTCTTGCCGGTTCGCCGTAAACAGGGAGGTTGTCGTCAATCGGTATTGAGGGATCGGCCAGCCGCAAATGCACAGGCTGGTCCTCCTCGTGATTGGTGTTTGAGACAAAGACCGAGGAAAGCTTGTCAAACGCCGGTTTCGCGGTTTGCCGGGCGTAGACGATCGGCGTCACTTCCGAGAGCGGTTTCGTCGCCGCATGATCCGGCTTGCCGTGCGACAGCGTGCCGAAGAGGGAGAACCCGAACAGTTCGTTGGTCCACATATCGAGGCCGAACAATGGCGCGCCGAGATAGGTGCCGTATTTCGACCACAGCGGCTTGACGTTCCGCACAGGTTTCAGATCGCCGCCAATATCGGAGCTCCGCCATGCGTCTTCATAGGCGCGCACTTCGTCATGAGCACGGCCTTCGGCCAGCGCCGCCGCGACATGGTCGGCTGCGAGAAGCCCGGAGAGAATCGCGTTATGCGATCCCTTGATACGCGGCACATTCACGAAGCCCGCCGCACATCCCAACAACGCCCCGCCGGGAAAGGTCAGCCTCGGCACGCTCTGCCAGCCGCCCTCTGTCAGCGCGCGCGCGCCGTAGGCGATACGCTCGCCGCCTTCCAGCGTCGGGGCAATTTTGGGATGCGATTTGAAGCGCTGAAATTCGTCGAACGGCGACAGCGTCGGGTTCGGATAGTTGAGATGCACAACAAAGCCGATCGAGACCAGATCCTCGTCAAAGTGATAGAGGAAGGAGCCGCCGCCAGTGTCCGACGCCAGCGGCCAGCCGAAAGAATGCTGCACCAGTCCGGCCTTATGCTTTTCTTTTGGAATTCGCCAAAGCTCCTTGAAGCCGATCCCGAATTTCTGGGGTTCGCGATCCTTCGAGAGATCGTATTTTGCGATCGCCTGTTTCGAGAGCGATCCGCGCGCGCCCTCAGCGAACAAGGTGTATTTGCCGCGCAACTCCATGCCGCGCGTAAAACTGTCTTTCAGTTCGCCATCGCGACCGACGCCCATGTCGCCAGTGGCGACGCCGACGACCTCGCCCTTGTCGCCATACAGAATTTCGGCGCCGGCGAAGCCGGGGTAGATCTCGACGCCCAGATTTTCGGCTTCGCTGGCCAGAAAGCGAACGACATTAGCCAATGATCCAATAAAATTACCATGATTATTCATCAGCTTCGGCATCAGGAAGTTTGGCACGCGCACGCCGCCGGTTTCGGTGAGGACCAGAAACTGGTCGTCATGCACCTGCGTTTTCAGCGGCGCATCGTCGCGTGATCGCCAATCGGGCAACAGACGATCGAGGCCGATGGGATCGATCACTGCGCCGGAGAGAATATGCGCGCCAGGCTCGGAGCCCTTCTCGACGACGACGACCGAGAGATCTGGCGAAATCTGTTTCAGCCGGATCGCGGCGGCGAGGCCCGCCGGACCGGCGCCAACGACTACCACGTCGTAATCCATGCCCTCGCGCGGCGGAAGCTCCCTTGCGTCTTCAGTCATCGCCTAACCCTTAACCCTTGATTGTCGAAACATGGCTCATAATAGCCCCTGGCCCTGCCCATGCCAAAAGAGAAAAGCGGGCGAAGCGCCCCCAAACGGGACGGTCTTGCCTTTTTCTCGGGCGAGACCGGCCCAAAGCCTCTACATCGGCGCCGGCCGGAGAAAAAGCCTTCACGCGCGCTGGGCTTTCACCGACGTTCGGCGCAGGGGGCCCGACGAAGGAACATTGGCGACGGGACAGGAGGTTGACCCCTCTGCGGGTCGCGACATGTTATGATCCGTCGTCCAAAATTTGGGGCCGGAACCTATGGCGTCGAGCGACCATTACAAAGACATCAACAAGATCATCAAGATCGCTCTCGCAATCGTGCTGATCCTTGGCTCCTATAATCTGTGGTCTTTCTTCAACAGCAGCCGGTATCAGGCGCTCTGCGGAGCCTCTTTTTGGGAACTGAACCATTCCGAGCTCAATTCCTGTCTCGATCAGAAACAAGAGCTCGACAAATAGAGCCGCCGGGACATATGCAGTCTTGGTTAAACCGGAGCCGTCAGGCTTTGGGCGATGAAGCCGGCGAACATTAATAGGCCGGCGTCGCGATTGGAGCGAAAAAGTCGCAGCGCTGTAGTCGGATGAATATCCTTGTGCGTTTGCGCGACTTGCCAGCCGAGGTGCGCCGTAAAGGCGATGACTCCGCCCCAGGCGAAAACGCCGCCGCGGGCGAAATAGACAGCCAGCGCGGCGGCGAGCGCCGAGCCGGCATAGAGAAGACCAACGGCCAGTCGCATCTTCTCGCCGAACAGTCGCGCTGTCGATTTTACGCCAGCGCGTTCATCGTCAGCGATGTCCTGCAGAGCGTAAATCGTATCGTAGCCGATCGTCCAGAGTATGGCGGCGAGATACATCAGCAGCGCCGGCGCATCTAGCGATCCAGCAGTCGCGGTCCAGCCCAGAAGCCCTCCATAACCGAAAGCCATGCCGAGGATCGCCTGCGGCCACGAGGTAAACCTTTTGGCGAAGGGGTAGAGAAGCACAATCAATGGAGAGAGAAAGCCCAGAGCGATTGTGAGACGATTAAAAGACAGCAGGACGCCAAGTCCAATCAGGCACTGAACGATAATGAACCACCAGGCTGCGCGGACAGTGACGCGTCCGCTGGCGAGCGGTCGACCTCTGGTGCGCGTCACCCTGGCGTCAATGTCGCGATCGACCAGGTCGTTGTAGGTCGATCCTGCGCCACGCATGACGATCGCGCCAATAAAAAACAGCAACAGGCTCCGGAAATCTGGCGGCGTATGCAGGGACGCCGAGGCAAGGACGCTGGACTGCCAACAGGGCAGGAGGAGCAGCCACCAGCCAACAGGTCGATCCACCCGGGCCAACTGGACATAGGGCTTTAGCGCCGCCGGCGCGAGACGCCAGAGCGGATGAGAAACAATGGCGTCGGGAAGGGCCTCGGCGTCTTTGTCGTCTCGCGTCAGTCTCACAGCGGACCGGCGGGCAATCTTTGAGGCGGCGCCATCCCTGGCCCGCCGCCTTGCGCCGCCTGTTCTTGCATTTGTTTCATTTTCACCGCTGCGGCGCAGGCCTGTGTGGCGAAGGTCTGGGTCTTGGTGCGGGCCTGTTTGAACCCATCCACGACATTATCCGGAATGTTACACCATTCCTTGTTTTTGCTCATGTAATTGAGCATTTCCGTTTCGATGCCGGCAAGTTTTTTGGCGACAGGACAGGCGGCGGCGGGGTCCATCTTGCCCTTGCCGGCCTTGCCGAGATTGTTGAGGCTCTGAATGGCGCCCATGCGTTTCATGGACAGCTTCTGGAAGTCTTCCTGGCAGGATTGCGCGCGAGCGCCGCCGCCGGCCAACAAGACCAGCGCGAGGGCGGCGATGGGGATGCGCAAAGAGAAGGAGGCGCCGACTGTCATGGGTAAAGGGTCCACTCCGCAATAAGTGCGCGTGATATAAGCTCGCCCGTTCGCCGTGCAAGACGCGTTCTGGCGCCGTGTAACTTGGCCGCAACAAAACGGCCTCTTCATGGCGGCGAGGTCTTCGGACCGGCCGTCTGAGCCTGGAGAAGCGATCCGTGCCGGATTATGATTTCACCGCCCAGCGATTGTATCTGGACCTCCCGCTCGCTGCGCGAACGCAGTGCGACGCGCCGGCGACCGTACACAATTACCTCCTGAATGTGCTCCGCTTGCGCGCTGGCGACGTCATCCATGTCTTTAATGGCAAGGATGGAGAGTTTCGCGCCCGACTGACCGACGTCTCCCGCCGTCACGTGCGGCTTGAGATCGAGGCTATG
>JBBARD010000010.1:32181-51286 GCA_040399965.1 Methylocystis sp.
CGCCCGACTGACCGACGTCTCCCGCCGTCACGTGCGGCTTGAGATCGAGGCTATGGTGCGGACGCAGACAGCGCCATACGAGATTGATTACGCCTTTGCGCCCCTCAAGCAGGCCCGTCTCGATTACATGGTTCAAAAGGCCGTGGAAATGGGGGCCGGTCGCCTCACTCCAGTGATCACCAACCGCACGCAGGCGCGTCGCCTCAACCTTGATCGACTGCGCGCCAATATCATCGAGGCCGCCGAGCAGTGCGGCGTTCTCGTCATTCCCGAAATCTGCGAGCCGGTCAGTCTGTCGACATATCTCGCCGGCTTGCCGGCGCGTCGGCTGCTGGTTTTTTGCGATGAGCGCGCGCCCGTCGGTAGCCCGAATGAGACACTGACGCATCGGGCCGAGGACGCTGTCGATGGCGTTAGCCTCATCGTTGGTCCGGAGGGCGGTTTCGACGAAGGCGAGCGCGCGTCGATCCTGAAAGGATCGAATGTCATTCGCATCTCACTCGGTCCGCGGATTTTAAGGGCCGACACCGCCGCAGTCGCCGCGCTCGCCGTCGTGCAGGCGGCGCTGGGCGACTGGCGGCGCTGAAACGCCGATACGAATAAACGGAAAATAAATCTTTGTGTGATTTTATCCACCAGTGACAATTGTGCCGCATCGCATCCGACACGATCCTGCCACGATGTTTGGTTCTAGTAGCCTGAGTGAATGCGGCGGGGTTGGAAGCATCAACTTCGCCGGCGACCAATAGATCGGGCCAGGCTGTGAATCGCCCCGGAGGCGGCGCAGGCGGATCGGAGAGAAACCGTATGAATTTTGCCGCTGACCGTTTCTCGCTCTCTAATCTTGTCCCGGCCCTCTGCGGGGCGGGCGCGCTGGTTGCGCTCGGTGTCATGACCCCCGCTCACGCCGAGGATAATGGAAATTGCGCCCGTTTTGGCGCCGATTTCGTCGCTGTCGCGGGGTCCGGAGGATGCGTCAGGATTGGCGGACACGTCCGTGCAAAATCGGCGTCGCCGGCGCTCGCCTACGCGCCCAATCACGATGGCCTGTTTCAAACCGCGTCGAGCGGCCCCGATCTGGCCTCGTTTCCACCCTTCCGCTTGCTGAACGAAATGATGCCCCGATAATCGGTCGTCAGCTCACATCGGCAATACGCATTCGGAAAAGGCGCGGTCGATTGATCCGCGCCATTTTTGTTTGAAGTCGACCAGTCGGCTTTGCGCGAGATTGACCCCTTCTTCGACCATCTCCTGCAACGGCGCAAGGTAAATGGCTTCGTCTTCACCGGCGGCGTTTCGGCGCGCGCGCCGGGAGAGCCCTCGACCCGAGATGGCGAGCGTTTCGCGCGCAATTTTCCGGGCGTCCTGATCATCAATCCGGGCAGAGAGACCCTGCGCCGGGACATTGGCGCGAAGCGTTTCGCGCGCATCGCTTCCCCAGCCCTTGACGAGTTCATACGCCTCGTCGAGCGACGCTTCGTCGTAGTATAGGCCCGCGAACAGGGCGGCCAGCGCGATCATATGGGAGCGCGGACCGCTATCGGCGCCGCGCATCTCCAGATACGTCTTGAGACGCACCTCGGGAAAAATCGTCGACAGGTGATTGGCCCAGTCGGACATGACGGCGCGCTCGCCGGGAAGTTGCGGAAGTTTACCGGCGAGCAGATCCCGAAAGCTGGCGCCGGCGACGTCGTGATAAACGTCGCCGCGCTTGACAAAATACATCGGAACATCGAGCGCATAATCGACATAACGCTCGAAGCCGAATCCGGCCTCGAAGGCGAAGGGCAACATGCCTGTGCGATCCGGATCGGTGTCGCGCCAGATCAGGGATCGTTCCGACAGACGGCCTGTCGGTCCTCCGTCGAGAAAGGGCGAATTAGCGAAAAGCGCGGTGACGATCGGTTGCAGGGCGAGGCCCACACGTATCTTCTTGACCATGTCCGGTTCGCTGACAAAGTCGAGATTGACCTGAACCGTCGCGGTGCGAAACATCATGTCGAGGCCGCGTGAGCCGACCTGCGGCATGTATTTCGACATGATCGCATAGCGCTGCTTGGGCATGGCGGGCGTTTCCGCGCGAGACCATTTCGGGCTGCAGCCAAGATCGAGGAATTTTACGCCGATCTCGCGAGCGACAGCCCCCACTTCGGTAAAATGATCATTGAGTTCCCGCGCCGTCTCGTGCGCATCAAGCAGCGGGGCGCCTGAAAGTTCGAATTGTCCGCCGGGCTCCAGCGAAATGGCGCCGCCGCCGCGCGGGTCGGCCAGTCCGATAAGCGCGTCGCGATCCATGATCGGCTCCCAGCCGATCCGCGCCTGAAGGCCTTCAATCATGGCGCAAACGCCGCCCCGCCCCCCGACGCCATGATACGGCACAGGCGCCAGCGTATCGGCGTAGAAGGGAATTTTTTCGTGTTCGGTTCCGATGCGCAGAGGTTCGCCGGCTTTCTTGCAACCGGACTCCAGCCATTGAACGAGCGCGTCGCGGGAGGCGATCGGCGTAGCATCGGATGTATCGCGAGCCATGAGGAGAAAATTCTTCCTGAGCGGGGGGTGGAGCCGGCGAGATGGGGCGGCCTGATCACATAGCCAAGGCGGCGGCGCCAGTCGCACAGGGTGCGACCCTGACCAGCAGTGGATTGCCGGAAAAGCAGGCGCCGCGCAAGAGCCCGGGATCGGCTCCGGGAAGACTCAGCTGCGCGCTGCCCGGGGCGGGGTCGGTTGGGAGGGATCAAGCTGCTGGGCGCGTTGATAGGCGTCTTTGGCCTTCTGCGGGTTGCCGCTCTTGTCATAGGCGAGGCCCAGCCAGGCCCACGCCAGCGCGCTTTTATTGTTGACGTTGAGCGCTGCGTTGAAGTCCTCGATCGCCTTGTCGTATTTGCCCAGGGCGACCAGGCTTTCGCCGCGCGCCTGATAGGGCGCCGCGACGAAGGGATCGCGATCGATGGCGTTGTCAAAATCGCTCACCGCCCGAGCGTCGTCGCCGCGCTTCTGGTTGACGAGACCACGGGCATGGAATGCCTGGGCGTTCTCCGGATTGAGCCGGATGGCGGCGTTGAGGTCGTTGAGCGCTTGATCGAAATTGGCTTGCGCCCGGGCCAGATTGGCGCGGCCGACATAGGCGGGCGCATGATTGGGGTTAACCTGAATCGCGCGGTCGAAGTCGTTGCGCGCGGCGTCGTTTTGTCCCATCTGGCGATAGGCGAGGGCGCGATTGGTGTAGGCTGCGGCGCTGTTGGGATCGAGTTTGATCGCTTGCGAAAAATCCCCGACGGCCTCGGAGAAGGCGCCGGCGCGGGCATAGGCGGCGCCGCGCGTGTTAAAGGCCTCGGCGCTCGAAGGGTTGCGCTTGATCACGTCGCTCAGGGATTCGATATTCGCCGCCGACGAGCGCGAGTCCGCCTCGGAGATTTCCGCGATGCCCCGTCCGGGGGGACGAATGCCGTTCGCGGTCTCGCAACCGGCCAGAAGAACCGCCGCAATTGTCGCTAAGGCCGCCGGACTCAGGCGACAGGGATCACAGGTAAACGGGCGACGCTTCGCCGCCGCACGGCCCAAGCCCATGCTTAACCCTTTCAGCAATTATCGGACTTGCCGATGACTGGCTGATTGTTAGCCGCGTCAACCTTAACAAATTGTGCGTCGCCAGAGAAAAAACCAGCGGCCGTGTGCGCGGCTAGCGGCCGACCGTTCGCGCCTTGACCGGCAACAGCCCTTCGCGCTGCAGCTTTTTACGGGCGAGCTTGCGCGCGCGCCGAACCGCCTCGGCCTTCTCGCGGGCGCGCTTTTCGGAGGGCTTCTCGTAGTGGCCGCGCAGTTTCATTTCGCGGAAAATGCCTTCGCGCTGCATTTTTTTCTTGAGCGCTTTCAGAGCCTGATCGACATTGTTGTCGCGAACGAGAACTTGCACGAAACCATCCTGTGTTTGGCCCCGGGGGTTGTGGCGGGGAAAGTCAGAAAGATAATAGGAAATCGGGCGCTGACGGAGCGCCTGACCCGTGGAGCGGCGTTTACCAGACTCGACTGGCGCTGTAAATTCCCTGTTGCTGCAAAAACCCTGCATCAAGCAGAGCGGCGCCTGCGACGCCGCTTGCTCCGAGCGCCGTTACTTTATAACATTTTTCCATGAGACCGCCCCCCTGCTCAGATCCTGCGACGAATTGTGGCCCGAGAGAGCTTGATTTTCACAAGGATTCTCCAGTGCTTAGCAATATCCGTCGTGACGGCCCTGTCCCGGGAGCCTCCTCGCTTCTGGGGCGGTCGGCGATCGGACGTTTGGGATTTTTATCCCTCTTGCTCGCCGCTCTCTGGGTGGGCGTGATCTGGGCGCTGCATTGACCGACACGCCCGCGCCCGCCGCGCCGGGGACGATCCGGCTGGTGAATCTGACACTGGCTTATGACCGTCACCCGGCGGTTCATCATCTTGACGGTGTGATCGCGCCGGGCGCGGCGCTGGCTGTCTGCGGCCCGAACGGCGCCGGAAAATCGACTCTGCTCAAGGCGCTGGCCGGCATTCTCTCGCCCTTGGGCGGTCACATTGACCGCAACGGGGTCAATGCGCGCAACGTCGCCTATCTGCCTCAGCAGGCCGATATCGATCGCGATTTTCCTATCGATCTGGGCGATTTTGTCGCCCTGGGCGCGACCCGACGGATAGGCCTGATGGGAAAAATGGCCGCAGCTGAGACGATTCGCGCGAAAAACGCCTTGCAGCGCGTTGGCCTCGATGGGATGGAGGAGCGCCCCATTGGCACGCTGTCGGGCGGACAGATGCAACGCGCCCTGTTTGCGCGACTGATCGTTCAGGATCTGCCGGTAATTTTGCTCGACGAGCCCTTTGGGGCCATCGACGAAACCACGGCGGATGAACTGCTCGGACTGATCCCGGAATGGGTGGCGGAAGGACGCAGCGTCGTCGCCGTGCTGCACGATCTCGATCTCGCCCGTCGCGCTTTCCCGCAAACCTTGCTGCTGGCGCGCCAGCGGATCGCCTGGGGACCGACCGCCGAAGTCCTGACCCCCGAAAACCTTGCCCGCGCCCGCGCCATGTCGGCGGCCTACGACAGAGACGCCCGCGAATGCCTGATCGATGAGACAGAGGCGCATGATCACTGAGATTTTCATTGCGCCCTTCGCCGATTACGAATTCATGCGCCGTGCGTTGATCGGTTCGGTGGCGCTGGCGCTGTCCGGCGCGCCGCTCGGCGTCTTTCTGATCCTGCGGCGCATGTCGCTGGCCGGCGACGCGCTTTCGCACGCCATTTTGCCCGGCGCAGCGGTCGGCTATCTTGTCGCCGGCCTGTCCTTGCCGGCGATGACCTTTGGCGGTCTCGTCGCCGGTTTGTTGATTGCCTTCGCCACCGGGCTCGCTTCGCGGCTGACGACGCTGCGAGAGGACGCCTCGCTGGCGGCGTTTTATCTGGTGTCATTGGCGCTCGGCGTGACGCTGGTGTCATTGCGCGGCTCCAATGTCGATCTGCTGCATGTTCTGTTCGGATCGGTCCTGGGTCTCGACGACGCGGCCTTGATGCTTCTGGCCGGCGTCTCAACGCTGACTCTGGCGACGCTCGCGGTTTTCTATCGCGCCTTGGTTCTCGACACGCTCGACCCGATGTTTCTGCGCCAGATGAACGCCATGGGCGAAGCGATCCCGTTTCTGTTCCTGACGCTGGTCGTTCTCAATCTTGTCGCCGGCTTCCATGCGCTCGGCACGCTGATGGCGGTGGGGCTGATCATGTTGCCGGCGGCGTCGGCGCGATTGTGGACCGTTCGGCTGGCGGCGACGCTGCCGGCGTCGGCCGCCATTGGCGCCGCCTGCGCCTATGTCGGCCTTGTCTTTTCCTACGAAACCGGCGCTCCGACCGGGCCGGCGATCATCCTTGCCGCCGGAATCGTTTATTTTCTGTCTCTGGTGTTTGGGCGGGCGGGCGGTCTGTTGCGCCTGCGCCGCCCGCGCCGGCATCTTGAAGGGTGAAGATCATGACATCGCGTCGTATTCTCATGATGATTTTGATCATGGCTCTGTCCGGCGCTGCGCCGGCGCGCGCTGAAACCGCCGCCGGAGACAAACAGCCGGTCGTCGCGAGCTTTTCGATCATCGGCGACCTTGTGCGTCAGGTTGGCGGCGATCGCGTTTCGTTGACAACGATTGTCGGTCCCGAGGGGGATGCGCATGTCTATCAGCCGAGTCCGGCGGATGGACGCAAGATCGCGCAGGCGCGGCTCATTTTCGTCAATGGTCTGGATTTCGAAGGTTGGCTCCAGCGTCTCATCGACGCGACGAAAACCCATGGTCTGATTGTGCCGCTGGGCAATGGCGTCAAGCCGCGAAGCAATGAGGAAGGCCTTGATCCGCACGCTTGGCAGGATGTGTCGAATGTCCGGATCTATGTCGAGGAAATTCGCGACGCGCTCGCTGGCGTCGATCCCGCCGGCGTGGAAACTTACGAGCAAAACGCCCGCGCCTACATCGAGCGGCTCAAGGCGCTCGACGAGGAGATCGTCAAGACCCTGAGCGCGATCCCGCCCGAGCGTCGGCGCGTCGTCTCGACCCACGACGCCTTTGGTTATTTTTCGGCGCGTTACGGAGTCACATTTCTCGCGCCGCAGGGCGTCTCGACCGAGACCGAGGCGAGCGCAAAAGACATCGCCCGAATTATCGACGATGTGAAAGATCACAGGGCGCCGGCGGTGTTTCTGGAGAATGTCTCCGACCCGCGACTGGCGAAGAGAATCGCCGCCGAAACCGGCGCGCGGCTGGGCGGCACGCTCTATTCCGATGCGCTTAGCGGCGCCAGGGGGGACGGCGCCACCTATATCGACATGATGCGCCATAATGTAAAAGAACTGTCGAAAGCGCTGGCCCCCTGAGCGGGATTGGCGAAGAACCAGAGACATCTTTGCGTCAGGAGAGGTCAGGACAGGCGATGAACGATAAAATTCCCGTGACCGTTCTCACCGGCTACCTCGGCGCCGGCAAGACGACTTTGCTCAACCGCATTCTCACCGAACAGCATGGCCGGCGATATGCGGTGATCGTCAATGAATTCGGAGAAATCGGCATCGACAACGATCTCGTCGTCGGCGCCGACGAGGAAGTCTTCGAGATGAACAACGGCTGCATCTGCTGCACCGTCCGCGGCGATCTGATCCGCATCATCGAGGGGTTGATGCGCCGGCGCGGCAAGTTCGACGCGATTATTGTCGAGACGACTGGCCTCGCCGATCCGGCTCCCGTCGCGCAGACCTTTTTCGTCGACGCCGACGTCAAGGACGCGGCGCGGCTCGACGCCGTCGTCACGCTGGCCGACGCGAAATGGTTGAGCGACCGACTGAAGGACGCGCCCGAAGCCAAATCGCAAATCGCATTTGCGGACGTGATCATCCTCAACAAGACCGATCTGGCGACCAAAGAGCAACTGGCTGAGGTCGAGGCCCGCATTCGCGGCATCAACCCCTACGCTGCCGTGCATCGCGCCGTGAGAGCGGCGGTGCCGCTCGATGCAATACTGGAGCGCAATGCCTTCGATCTCGATCGCATCCTGAAGTTGGAGCCGCATTTTCTCGACGCCGACGACCAAGCGCTTCATGATCATGACCATTCCCATCACGATCACGCGCATGAGCATGAGCATGATTTACACGCGCATGATCATGCCTGCGGTCCCGACTGCGGCCACGATCATCATCACGATCATACGCATCACGATCATGATGACCATGGTCATCTCAAGGCGATACACGACACGGAGATGCAGTCTGTGTCGATTCGCCACGACGGCGACGTCGATCCGGAGCGCTTTGTCCCCTGGCTCAATGAACTGGTTCAGCGCGAGGGCCAGGATATTCTTCGCTGCAAGGGCATCATCGCCTTCAGGGACGAGCCGAGGCGCTTCGTCTTTCAGGGCGTGCACATGATTCTCGACGGCGACCTGCAGCGCGACTGGAAGCCTGGCGAGAAGCGCGTGTCCCGGCTCGTCTTTATCGGTCGAAACCTGAAAGAAGACGCTATTCGCAAGGGCTTCGCCGCAACTGTCGCAGGCGCGGCCTGAGGCTCACACTACGGTTTTGTATTCGATCGCCGTGCGCACGAGATCTGCGGCGGAGCGTAAATGGAGTTTGCGCTTCATGATCGAACAACTGTTCGCGACGGTCTTGTAGGAGACGCCTGTTTTGTCGGCGATTTCCTTGAGGCCAAGACCGGCGCCAAGATGTTTGAGAATTTCGCGTTCCCGCGCGTTGAGGGCTGACATTGCGTCTGGCGCGACGCCAATGGTTTTCAGCGCCAGACTGGCGGCGGTTTCCGGCATCAGGAAGGTTTCGCCGGCCATCACCTTTCGCACCGCCTCGATAAGCAGGTAGGGATTATCGTTCTTGGTGATGTAGCCCTTGGCGCCAAGTTGAATCGCACGGGCCGCAAAGATCGGATCGTCGTTCATGCTGAAGATGATAACGCGGGCCTGGGGATCCTCGGCAAGGATGCGTCGCGTCAGTTCAAGTCCCGAGTCCCCCGGCATGGCGATATCGACGATGCTGATGTCAGGCCGATGTTCGTGAAAGGCGCGTAAGCCGCTCTCGGCATTACGCGCGTCAAGAACCTCAATATCGCCCTCAGCGGCGAACATGGCGGCGCAGCCGGCGATGATCACCGGGTGGTCGTCAACGATCAACAGGCGCATGGGTGACGGACTCCGGCGCAGGAACCTTGGCTTGGCGCGACAATGGCCGTGGTCGCTCTCCGGGTAAAGCCGATTTGACCGGGAAAAAATCCCGCAAATCCCAAAAGCCCTGATGCTCAGCTCCAGATGGATGGCGCGATGGCGAACCGGTTAACCGGCTGCGAGCAGTCGCTCTCGCTCAATGATGTCGACGGCGGGCTGTTTCAGCATGTATCCCAGGAAGCGCTGAGACTCGATGGGATCATATCCCAGTTGCGTCCGAAGTTTTTTGCGCAATTTACTGATGTGGCTTTCGATAACATTTTCTTCGACGTCGTCGTCGAAAAGCCCGTAGACAGCATTAAAGATTTGCGCCTTCGTCAGTCGGCGTCCGCGATTGACGACCAGATATTCGAGAATGCGTCGCTCCCGACGCGGCAGGGATAAGGGCGCGCCATTAACGACCGGATCGCCGCCATTGAAAAAGACCTGAATGGCCCCGGCCGAGGCGGTGTCCGCGCGCGTTTGCGCGCGTCGGCGGATCGCATGCGTCCGCGCCAGAATTTCCCGTACATGCACGGGTTTACGAACAACGTCATCGACCCCGGCGCTGAACAGGCCAAGCGTTTGTTCGAGCGAGGGACCCTCGTTCATCGCGATGACCGGCGCCTGTGATTTTCGGCGAATGAGCCTCGGCATCTCTTCGCGGTCAGGACAATCTCCGATGAGGAAGCCTTCGACGGCCTGAATGTCGTCGTCGACGGCCGCGCCGACCCAATCGATAAATTGCCGGGGCGTGAAACCGGCGGAGGCGACGCCTTCCTGAACGAAGCGCGCGGCGTATCCGCTCGTCACAAGATCGCGCTCGTCGACTATGATGAACATTTTTCGTCTCCGCAAAACCCGATCGTCACGTTTCCGAATCGGCGCATTGCTCAACTTAAGGTCGAAATAAGCTTAAGGTCAACTATATGATGAACGTAAACATTCATGAAATTCAGGTCTGCGGCGTCGACCCGGTCTGATAAATGTCGACAAGCGTAAGTTGAATCTGGTTACAGGTATCGACCGGGTTCTGTCCGTTCGATGCCGTGAGCGGCGGCGACCGGCGCCGAAACAAGGTTTCCGTCGATGATTTCCAGACCGGCGCGCAGTCCGGCATCGTCCTGCAAGGCCTTACGCCAGCCCTTCGTCGCCAGTGACAGAACAAACGGCTGCGTCGCGTTGTTGAGCGCCTGCGTCGACGTGCGTGGCGTAACTCCCGGCATGTTGGTGACGCAGTAATGAACAACATCGTCGACGACATAGGTTGGTTCGGCGTGGCTGGTGGGACGCGAGGTTTCGCAGCACCCGCCCTGATCGATGGCGACATCGACAATTACAGCGCCGGGTTTCATGGTTTTCACCATCTGCCGCGTCACCAGCACCGGCGCTTTGGCGCCGGGCACGAGCGCCGCGCAGATCACAAGATCGGCATGCCGAATATGATCTTCAATCGCATGTCTTGATGAGTGGATCGTCATGACCCGCGACCCAAAGCGCGCCTCGACCCGACGCAAAGCCTCAATGCTTCGATCTGCGATCAGAACATTTGCGCCTAAACCGACAGCGATCGTCGCGGCCTGAACGCCGACGCTGCCAGCCCCCAGAACGAAGACGTCGGCGGGCGGCACGCCGGGCGCGCCGGAGAGAAGAACGCCGCGGCCCCCGCTCTGTTTCTCCAGAAAATGTGCGCCCATTTGCGGGGCGAGTCTTCCTGCGATTTCAGACATGGGCGCGAGTAACGGCAATCCGCCGGTTGGCGATGTGACGGTTTCATAGGCGACGCATGTTGCGCCGCTCGCCATCAGGCCGCGCGTCAACGCCACATCGGCCGCGAGATGAAGGTAAGTGAAAAGCACCTGACCGCGTCGAAGCTTTTCGATCTCGGGGCGCAGCGGCTCCTTCACTTTAACGATCATTTCCGCCCGCGCGAAAATTTCATCTGCGTTGTCGCAAAGCGCTGCGCCGGAGGAGAGATAGTCTTCGTCCCCAAAGCCCGCGCCCGATCCGGCGCTTCGTTCGACCAGAACCTCATGGCCGGCATGCCGAAGTTCATAAACGGTGGAGGGCGTTAGACCGACGCGATATTCGTTGTTCTTTATCTCTTTGAGGGTTCCAACGATCATGCGGCTATTCCCGAAAATGCGTTGTTCGGCGATAAGCGACTTATACAAGTCTTCGGCACGAACCGGAAATCGCGTCGTTAACCTTCATCCGGCCTGCTGGCTCAGGGCGCGGATAATCGGATGATGGGGCTCGATTTAGCTTAAAGCCCGCGTTATCGTCGGGCGCTCGAAAGGACCTCATGACGCTGCATTTATTTCTGCGCCGCAAATCGCTCGATCAACTCCTCAACGCCACTCAGTCTCCCACCGATTTCCGGCGCACGCTGGGTCTGTGGCAACTGGTTGGCATTGGCCTGGGCGGCCTGATTGGCGTCGGCGTTTTCGTGCTCACCGGAGTCGTTGCGGCGACACAGGCGGGGCCGGCCGTCTCGGTGTCGTTTCTTATCGCGGGCGTGGCCAGCGGCGCCGCCGCGCTTGCCTACGCCGAGTTCGCCGGACTGATTCCGGTCGCCGGCAGCGCCTATACTTACTCTTATGCAGTGCTGGGAGAGCTTGTCGCCTGGATCATCGGCTGGGATTTGTTGCTCGAATACGCCCTTGTGGTGGCGGTCGTCGCGATTGGCTGGTCGGCTTATCTGCAAGCGCTACTTTCGCCCTTTGGCCTGACCTTGCCTGTCTGGGCCTCCGCCGCGCCCGGCGTGGGGCCGGGGCATGTCGTCGATCTGTTCGCGTCGCTTGGCGCGCTTGGCGCCGCGCTGATCTTGACCTTGCGGATCGAATGGGGGGCCCGCATCAACCTGACGATGGTGGCGATCAAGATCGCGGCAGTGCTGCTGGTGATCGCCGCCGGCCTTCCCTACATCCAGCCCGACAACTGGCGTCCCTTTGCGCCCTTTGGATTTAGAGGCGTTGTCGAAGGCGCCGCTGTCGTGTTTTTCGCGGTGTTCGGTTACGACACCCTGACCACGGCTGCGGAAGAAGCAATCGATCCGCAGCGTGATTTGCCGCGCGCGGTTGTGGCGTCCCTAGCGGTGGCGCTGGCGCTTTATGTCGCTATGTCGCTGACGCTCACAGGCATCGTTCGATACGATACGCTGGACAACGCCGCGCCGGTGGCCAACGCCTTTTCGTCTCTCGGTCTACGCTGGGTCTCGGTCGTTGTGTCGCTGGCGGCGGTGGCCGGAATCGCCAGCGTCATGCTGTCTTTCCTGCTCGCCTGCGCGCGCATCTGGTTCGCCATGAGTCGGGATGGTCTGTTGCCGCGATGGTTCGCGGTTCCGCATCCGCGCTTCCAGACGCCGCATCGTCCAACGCTCATCGCCGGCGTGCTGACGGCGGTCGTCGCCGGTCTCTTGCCGATCCGCGAAGTGGCCGAACTGGTCAACATCGGCACTCTATCGGCTTTTGTGACGATTTGTCTTGCGGTCATCGTCCTTCGCCGGACGCGTCCCGATGCGCCGCGCCGTTTCCGGACGCCGTTTATGCCGTTTACCCCGCTGGTCGGCATTGGTTTTTCGCTCTGGCTGATGTCCCGCTTGCCGGCGCTGGCCTGGGCGCGTTTTTTGCTGTGGCTTGGGATAGGGCTGGTCGTGTATTTTTTCTACGGTCGTCGCCATAGCCTGCTGAACGAAACCCCAAAAGATGCCGACGGCAATCCCTGTTAAACTCGCGATGCGCGTAAATCTCATAACGGCCTCGGGCCAGGAGACCTAACGATGATATTCCTGAAACGCCTTTTGGGCGACGCGCGCAAGACATGCCTGTTCGCGCTCGTTATCGCGAGCGCGATCTCGGGCCGGACGGAAGCCGCGCCAGGGCAGGGGGCGATCAAGGAGAAATTCGGCGCGTGGTCCTATCGCTGCGACAAGCAGCCTGGCGAAACAATCGAGCAATGCGCTCTGACCCAGCAGATCAACGCCGAGGATCGTGGAAATTCGACAATCGGCGTTATCATCATGCGTCCCAAAGGGTCCAAGGTGGGCATATTTCGCGTGATCGCGCCCTTGAATGTTTTTCTTCTCAATGGCGTCGGCCTCAAAATCGATCAGACGGATATTGGCCGCAACGCCTTTTTCAGATGTTTCCCTTCAGGCTGTCTGGCGGACGCCGCCATCGACGACAAGCTTCTGGAACAATTGACCAAGGGAAAAATCGCAACGCTCGTGACTTACATAACTCCCTATGACGGTCTGCGGCATCAGGTCAAACTCGAAGGTCTCCGCGAAGGCTACGACAGATTACATTAGGGCCTTTCTCGGTCTGATTGAATCAGACAGGGGTTCTGGTCTTTTGTTTTCTCGCGCTTACTTCCCAGAACCGCTTTCCACTTCTGCGGAGAGGACTCTATCCGCCTTGAGGCGCTTCGAGCGAAGCCAGCGTTCTTTCACACCACGCCGGCACGCAGTGGCTTGCCAGTCCGTAAAACGCCTGGTCGAAGAGAGACGCGTTGTCAGCGGGATCAAGGTTTATCTCACAGGTGGTCACGCCGTGGCGACGCGCCTCGGCGACAAATCCCGCCGCCGGATAAACGGCGCCGGATGTGCCGATGGCGACGAACAAATCCGAAGTGGGCAACCATTCGGCGATCAGCTCGAGAAATAGCGGCGTCTCGCCAAACCAGACCACATGAGGGCGCAACGCGCCGATCTGGCCGCAGGCGGCGCACCGACTGTGCGGCGAAATCTCTGCCCGACATTCGGTGATGGCCTCGCAGGACAAACATCGCGCCTTGAGAAGTTCGCCATGCATGTGCAGAACGTCGCTCGATCCGGCGCGCTCGTGCAAATCGTCAATATTCTGGGTGACAAGCGTCAAACGTCCGCCGACCTGACGCAGTTCACGCCCAAAACGCGCCAGCGCCAGATGCGCAGGGTTTGGCTGCGTCTGGATTAGTCTCTTGCGACGCCAATTATAAAAGGCCTGAACCTCGGCGGGCTGTTGCTGAAAGGCTTCCGGCGTCGCCAGCTTCATGGGGTCGAAACGCGACCATAGTCCGGAGCCATTGCGTTCGCGAAATGTGTCGATCCCGCTCTCGGCGGAGATCCCGGCGCCGGTCAGCACAAAAATATGCACGATAATCCTCCGGCAAACCACTGACGTGAAACATATTCGGCCATGCCGGCCGAGGCACCGGCCAGGAAGCCCGAACTTTCGGCTCTTCCGCGATCCATGGTCCAGTTGTCGTCCTATCAGGGTAGAGCCCAGGGGACATCATACAGCGATGAGTCAATGGTTTTCGAGACCAAATCGGAAAGGTTGTCCCGCCGATGAAATTCGCGGGAGGCTGCCCTGCGTGCGGGTCGGTCGTCGCCGATCAAGGGATAAAATGCGCTCTTGGTAAATTGTAGGGTCGCGACTTATATTTGATCGTCGAGTGGAGAACTATATGAAAAAGATTCTTGCAGTAACACTTTTTGTCCTAGGCTCTGGATCGGCCTTCGCTCAATCTGCGCCTGTATTTGCTCCGAACGGACAATACCTCGGAACGGCCGTCAAAAACGGCAGTACGACGGTATTTGTGGACAAGAATGGCAAATATGGCGGCGCCGTCGTGCAAAACCACAATGGCATGGCGATCTTCGACAAGAATGGACAACAAACCATCCGTCCACCACATTGGGGAGCGCGCCCGCCTCATGGCTTTGGTCAAGCCGCTGGCGGTTATGGCCATCGTCCCCCGCAACCCTACCCGGGTTACGGAAATCGCCCGCCCCATCCCTACCCGGGTTACGGGCATCATGGCCCGCACCACTATCCCGGCTACGGCAATCGACCGCCGTATGGCTATAACAATGGCTATGGTCATCATTACTGATGAAGCTGAACGACGGGACGCCATAATCGCCCCGTCGTCATCCATTGCGCGCGTGAGGGGTTGCCAGTCGTTCCTGTATTCATCCCCGGGACAGACGCGGCTCCTGTCATGCGGCCCGGGAGAGAAGTCTTTCACGCATTTTGACGCGATCTGCTTCCCATGATTGATCATCAGCTCGCCGCCGCCTGGATCGTTTTTAAAAAACTTCAGCAGCATGGCTCGGAGAAAAGACGTCCAGAGAATGGTTGTCTCGCGCAAAATCAGAAAAAACCTCAGCCGCCGCTTTTATCTAAAACATACGTCACGCGGGCGCGAAGCTGAAGGCGATCGATCAACGCTTTGGCGTTTTGCGGCCAACGGAAAAAATCAAGTCAGCAGATGTTGATAGCGCCCTGTCGCATTGCCGCCATCTTTGACCATGCAAGCGCCCAGATTAGCGCCGCGCGTTTGTCGACAGAATTTTAATTGTCGATTAACCATTTGAGATTTCAATAGCTTCGAAACGAAAACCACAAAATCGCAGTTCGACCATAATCCTCTGCGAAAGTCCCGTCCGTGAAAGGGAGCAGCCAATGAAATACCTTACATATCAGGTTACTGTAACTTTTTTTGGCTTGTCGTCTTTGCTCTTGACGTCCTTCATTGCCGGTCGAATCGCCGCCTACATGTTCCGCTGAGGTCGGTTCGCTGGCGCAACGGTCAGCATATACCGATCCGCATCCTCAGAATATTTTTCGCGGATGCTTGTTTTACCGCTCCCGGGCCGGGACTTCGATCCCACGCAGAGCGCAACAGCCCCCCGTTACCTTCACATTCCATGAAGCCTGGCAGGAGATGTCGGTCATTGATGACCCTCTTCTCCCCGACGCAGTCTTCGCCGGTTCTTTCGGCGATGTTCTGACGTTGAATGACGCAGGCTCTACCAGGCTTTCTCGTATCTGTCGTCGGGCATGAGATCCTTGTCGTCGTTCTCACCAACCCCTCGCGGCAAGGCTCTGCTTGCTGCGACGCTTGGATATGCGATGGACGGTTTCGATTTGCTGATTTTGGGATTCCTTCTCGATCCCATCGCTCGGGATTTCGGCGTCGGACGGGTCGAAGCTTCGGCGCTGGTGTCGTGGACCCTGTTTGGCGCTCTGATTGGCGGCGTCGTCTTTGGCGTCATGAGCGATCATTACGGGCGGGTTCGGGTGTTGACATGGTCAATCCTTGTCTTCGCCGGATTTACCGGGCTTTGCGCCATAGCCCAAAATTACGAGCAGTTGATCGTCTTTCGCACCCTTGCCGGGCTGGGGCTTGGCGGCGAATTCGGCCTCGGCATGGCTCTCGTCGCCGAAAGCTGGCCGGAGGCCCAACGCGCTCGTGCGTGCTCCTATGTCGGAGTAGGCTGGCAGTTCGGCGTGCTCCTCGCCGCGATTGCTGCGCCCCTGCTTTTGCCCATAATTGGCTGGCGCGGCGTTTTTCTCGTGGGGGTTCTTCCGAGCCTTGTCGCTTCCGCTGTGCGGCGCCATGTCGGCGAGCCGGAAATCTTTCTTTATCACCCGCGGCCCGCGCATCCGCTCCAGCCACTCAAGGCGTTGTTTGCTGATGCAGCTACGACAAAAACCAGTCTCGGCATGATCGTGCTCTGCGGGGTGCAGAATTTCGGTTACTACGGATTGATGATCTGGGCGCCGGCCTATCTTTCAGCGCGTTACGGATTCAGTCTGACGCAGTCAGGACTTTGGACGGCGGTCACCGTTTGCGGCATGACCGCCGGCGCGTTGGTTTTTGGGGCGCTTTGTGATCGCTATGGCCGTCGACCGGCGTTTCTTGGTTTCCAGTTCGGCGCGATGTTGATGGTGTTGGCTTATGCGCAGCTAACCGAACCTTTTGCGGTTCTGATTGGCGGCGCCGTCATTGGAGTTTTCGTTAACGGCATGATCGGCGGCTATGGCGCGCTGCTTTCGGAGCTTTACCCGACTTCGGCGCGCGCGACGGCCGAAAATGTTCTTTTCAATTTCGGCCGCGCCCTTGGCGGTTTGGGGCCAGTCGTGATCGGGGCTCTGGCTGGCGGATATTCCTCTAACGTCGCGCTTGGCTTTCTTGCCAGTCTTTATTTGGTCGATATGGTCGTGACTTTATGGATCGTTCCAGCAGGACGCGGGCGTCAACTTGTCTGACGCTGATGAAGTGCTGGCAGCCGATGCGTTGCCGGCCGACTCGCCGGCGGCGACGCCATCGTCGACAAGGATTGCGGTGTTTAACGCCCGGGCGCCCACGATCCTCCTCGACGCGTCGCTGGATCGGTTGATGATCGCCGACACGACGCCGCTGCCTGCGTCATCCCCGTAGTGCAGGGGCTGGGCGACCTTTTGACGTTGGTAAGCGGGGCGCCTTTGTTTGGCGAGGCCATCCGACGTCGTCACTTGAACCTCTCGATCACGGAACTTCTCGAAAACGGACCATAAATCTGCAGCAGTCGGACGCGAACATTTGACAGTATCGAGGCGAGCGGCGATACCGCTGCCAAACCGCCGAGAAACAATCAGGGAACGCTATGCCGACCGACGCCCGCGCCGACGACTTTCGCCGCCGCCTCGATCACGCCGCCGAAGCGACCGAGACCGCGCTGGACGCCTTGCTTGGTTCCGACGCTTTGCCCGGGGAAATCACTCGTCCCTCCCGTCTGCTGGAGGCCATGCGCTATTCGGCGCTCGGCGGCGGCAAACGACTCCGGCCGTTCCTGGTGATCGAGTCCGCGCGTCTGTTCGGCGTGGAGGACGCAAGCGCCTTGCGCACCGCCTGCGCGCTGGAAATGATACATTGCTATTCGCTGGTTCACGACGATCTGCCGGCGATGGATGACGACGATTTACGTCGTGGACGTCCGACCTGTCACAAAGCTTTCGACGAAGCGACGGCGATTCTCGCCGGCGATGGTCTTTTGACCTACGCTTTTGACGTCGTGGCCGACCCGGCGACGCATCAAGACGCTGGCGTCCGCGCCGCGCTGGTGCTGGCCCTGGCGCGCGCCGCCGGTCTTGGCGGCATGGTGGGCGGGCAGGCGCTTGATCTTCAGGCGGAGACGGCGTCGACCCCGCTCACACAAGCTGAAACCCTGCGGATGCAGGCGATGAAAACCGGCGCTTTACTCAGATTTGCCGTGGACGCCGGAGCGATGCTGGGCGCTGCCAATCCCGCGCAGGCGAGGGCCGTGGCGCGTTATGGCGACGCGCTGGGAGCCGCGTTCCAGATCGCCGACGATATTCTCGACGCCGAGGGCGACACGGCGGCGCTTGGCAAACGCGCGGGCAAGGACGCCGAGCGTGGGAAGGCGACGCTTGTTGGATTGCTCGGGCTCGATGCGGCGCGCGCGCGCCGCGACCAGCTTGTCAATGAGGCAATCACGGCTCTCCAGGACACGGGACTGGGCGACGCCACGGGCGTTCTCGCTGAAGCGGCGCAATTCGTCGCCGCACGCCGAAGCTAGGCGGAGACGATGCCGGCCAGCCCTCGCCGCTCGCCGTTTCTCGCCCCCTGCCGCATTCTTCGGGCGCATCCGCAACTGGCGCTCAGCGCCGCGATTGGCCTGGGGGCGCTCGTGATCCTGCCGCCCGGATTGCGACACTCCACTCGACTGCTGATCGGCTGGAACATCGGGCTGATCGCCTATTTCATTCTCGTCGCCTCGTTGATTGCGCAAGCCAGTCATCAAGCTATTCGCCGGCGCGCGCAATTGCTTGATGAGGGACGCGCAATGATTTTGATGCTCAGCGTGCTGGTCGCTATGGCCTCCCTCGGCGCGATTATCGACGAACTGGGCACTGTGCGAGATTTGCACGGCGGCGAGAAATACTGGGGAATCGGCCTCACCCTACTGACGGTGATCACCTCGTGGTTGTTTTTGCATTTGACCTTCGCGCTTCACTACGCGCATGATTTTTACTTCGCCGATATCCCGGCCGATCAGTCGCATATGAAGGGCGTCAGAGGACTTGATTTCCCCGGAGCCCACAATCCGAATTACCTGGATTTCATCTATTTCGCCTATGCAATCGGCGTTTCCTTTGCGACATCGGACATTAACGTAACGAAGACGGAGTCTCGCTCGATGGTGCTTGTTCATAGCATCATCTCGTTTTTTTATAACTCATTCATACTTGCTCTGATGGTGAATATTGGAAGCAATCTTATTTAGAGCGCGTTTCGCCGAAGCGGAAACCGGCTCGGAGAAAAGAAAACGCGGCGCCACAGAAAACCAGATCCCCTGTCTGGATTTTCAATCAATCAGGCAGGGAAAATGATTAGACGCCGTCCATAAACGGAAAAGCCCGGCGTTGAAGCCGGGCTTTTCATGCTTGGGTGAGGAGAGTTGATCTCAGGCCGGGTTGGGGGCCATACCGCCGAGATCGTCCGCCTGGCCTTCGTGCGATTGAGACGCCGGAACGCCGCCGGTGGGCGGGGTCGTTGACGGCGTGGGAATATCCTCTCGAACCGGACGCTTGCCGGCGAGAAGTCCCACCAGCTCTTCTCCGCTCA